>JBBQHC010000011.1:0-47227 GCA_038323615.1 Rhodobacterales bacterium
CGACGTATGGTGCAAGCTCCATCGCATCGACGCAAAGTTCGATGTCCATGTTGCCCTTGACCTTACGGCGGCCCATGCTGTCGGTATATTCCTTGGCCGGCTTGGTCACCATCGTGAAGCCGTTGTAGTGCAGCCAATCGACCAACGGGCGAATGGGCGAATATTCGTCGTTTTCCAGCAGCGCCGTGTAGTAGAACGCCCGCAACAGTTTGCCCCGGCGCATGAATTCCTGCCGCAGCAATTTATAATCAATGTCGAACCCCAGCGACTTGGCCGCTGCATATAGATTTGAGCCATCGATGAAGAGCGCCAAGCGCTCGTCCCGGTAAAACATGGAACGTCCTCTCGAAATGTAGCATCGCCGGGTGTCGTGAGTGTGTATAAGTGGTATTCAAATAGGGCGAAACGCGGTGATGTAAGGCTCATCGCGCCAAAAAAGCAAGTCGCGACGTAGGGGAATTCAGCCAGATGCCGCTTATTTCTTTGGGGTCGAATCTTGGCACTGACGATAAATCGCCGCAACAGGTTGTTCAGGCTGCAATTTCCGAACTTGCCGCGAACAGTGACGTTCCCTTGCGTCAAAGCCGTCTTTACCTGACGTCAGCCTTTCCGCCGGGGTCCGGCCCGGACTTTGTCAACGCGGCGATCCGGGTTGAAATGACCCAGCCGCCAGTTGAAGTACTGGCAATTCTTCATCGCATCGAACAGGCGGCGGGGCGGGTGCGCACCCGGCGCTGGGGGCCGCGAACGCTTGACCTTGATCTGCTGGCGGCGGGCGACTCGGTGTTGCCGGACGCCGCGACGCAGACCCGGTGGCGCAATTTGTCCGCCGCCGATCAGCTGCACGAAACGCCCGATACCCTGATCCTGCCGCACCCGCGCTTGCAGGATCGCGCCTTTGTCCTTGTGCCGCTGGCCGACGTCGCGCCCGACTGGGTGCATCCGCTGACGGGCTTGAGTGTGGCCATGATGCTGGCGGCCTTGCCCGATGCCGAACGCGCAGCGGTCATCCCGCTGGATTAGGTCGTGATACCTGCCCCGAATCGGCTTGTCTTTCATAGGTCAAGCCCTTAGATGGGGCGTTTCTAGGATCACCGCGACATTGCAGGAGTGTGCTCATGGCCCGCGTTACCGTCGAAGATTGTGTGGACAAGGTTCCGAACCGGTTCGAACTGGTCATGCTGGCCGCCCACCGCGCCCGCGAAATCACCGCCGGATCGCCGGTCACGGTGAACCGCGACAACGACAAGAACCCGGTCGTTTCCTTACGTGAAATCGCCGACGAAACCCAACGTGCCGACGATCTGCGCGAACGGATGATCGAGGCGCACCAGACCCAGATCGAAGTGGACGAACCCGAAGAAGATTCGATGTCGCTGCTGATGGGGGCCGAGGCCGACAAACCCGTCGAAGACGATATGTCCGAAGAAAAGCTGCTGCGCGCTCTGATGGAAGCGCAGGGGCAACGCTAGGGCCAACACCCCGGCCTTGAACGATAAGGCGCGGACCATGACGACTGCCGACGATCTGATCGCACTGGTCCGCACCTACAACCCCCGCACCAACGAGAAACGGCTGCGCGCGGCTTTTGAGTTTGGCGCGGCCATGCACGATGGCCAGTTTCGCCATTCGGGCGAACCCTATTTCAGTCATCCGACCGCTGTCGCCGTGATCCTTGCGCAGATGCAAATGGACGACGCGACGCTGATCACCGCGCTGTTGCACGACACCATCGAAGACACCAAGGCCTCCTACTTCGAGGTCGAGAAACGGTTTGGCACCGAAATCGCCGAACTGGTCGATGGCGTCACCAAGCTGACCAATCTGCAACTGACCAGCACCGAAACCAAACAGGCTGAAAATTTTCGCAAGCTGTTCATGGCGACCAGTCGCGATCTACGTGTGACCTTGGTCAAACTGGCGGACCGGCTGCACAACATGCGCACGATCAAATCCATGCGCGTCGACAAGCAGGCCCAAAAGGCCCGCGAGACGATGGATATCTATGCGCCTCTGGCCGGGCGGATGGGGATGCAATGGATGCGCGAGGAGCTTGAAGACCTTGCCTTCAAGGTCATCAACCCCGAGGCACGTTCGTCGATCATCCGGCGTTTTATCACCCTGCAACGCGAAACCGGCGATGTGATCGAACGGATCACCGCAGACATGCGCACCGAACTTGACCGATCCGACATCTCAGCCGAGGTCAGCGGACGCGCCAAGAAACCTTATTCGATCTGGCGCAAGATGCAGGAAAAGGATCAGGGGTTTTCGCGCCTGTCCGACATCTACGGCTTTCGGATCATCACCGCGACCGAGGGCGATTGTTACCGGGTCCTCGGCGCGATCCACCAACGCTGGCGGGCGGTTCCGGGACGGTTCAAGGATTATATCAGCCAGCCAAAATCGAACGGCTATCGGTCGATTCATACCACCGTATCAGGGCGCGACGGCAAGCGGGTCGAAGTGCAGATCAGAACCCGCGAAATGCACGAAGTCGCCGAAACCGGCGTTGCCGCGCATTGGTCCTATCGCAATGGCGAACGGGTCGAAAACCGCTTTGCCGTGGATCCGGTGCGCTGGATCGCCTCGTTGACCGAACGGCTGGACGACGATCAGGATCACGACGAATTTCTCGAGGCGGTCAAGCTTGAGATGTATCAGGATCAGGTATTTTGTTTCTCGCCCAAGGGCGACGTGATCAAACTGCCCCGTGGCGCGACACCGATCGACTTTGCCTATGCGATCCACACCCGGATCGGGTCGGCCTGCGTCGGGGCCAAGGTCGACGGGATGCGGGTGCCACTGTGGACGCGGCTTAAGAATGGTCAGTCGGTCGAGATCATTACCGCCGAAGGCCAGACGCCGCAGTCGACATGGATCGACATCGCCGTGACGGGTCGTGCGAAAACCGCGATCCGGCGCAGTCTGCGCGAGGAAGACCGCGACAGGTTCATCAAACTGGGCAGCGAACTGGCGCGCGTCGCGTTTGAAAACGTCGGCAAAAGGGCGACCGACAAGGCCCTGCGCACCGCCGCCAAGACGCTGGCGCTTGAAGACGTGGACGATCTGCTGGCGCAACTTGGCAGTGCCGAAATTTCCTCGCGATCCGTTGTGTCGGCGATTTATCCCGAACTGGCCGAACGCAAGGGCGACGAGGTGGACGAGGGGCGCGCTGTTGTCGGTCTGGCTCCCGATCAGACCCATCGCCGCGCCGCCTGTTGCCAGCCGGTGCCGGGTGAAAGGATCGTCGGGATCACGTTTCGCGGTCAGGGCGTGGTCGTGCATGCCATCGACTGCCAGGCGCTGGTCGAATACGAAGACCAGCCCGAACGCTGGATCGACCTGCGCTGGCAGGACGGCAACCATAAATCGGTGAATACCGTGACGCTGGATTTAACCATTACCAATGACGCTGGCGTGCTGGGGCGCATCTGCACCTTGATCGGCGAACAGAACGCCAATATCTCGGACCTGAACTTTGTCGATCGGAAACCCGATTTTTACCGGCTTCTGGTGGATGTTGATCTGCGCGATACCGAACACATGCACCGGGTGATGACGGCGCTCGAGGCGGAAAGTCACGTTTCGTCGATCGGGCGGCATCGCGATCCGGCGCGGGCCATTGCGGGCCTGAAACAGGCCTGACAAGAAAGGACGAGACGTGGTTTTCAAACGCAGAGACCGTCGGCCCGTGTGGCGGGCCGTGGTTCAGGCACTGTGGCCGCGTGGCGGCTGGGTGCGTGCGTTCGAATACGTCAAACACCGGGTCCGCCGGTTGCCCGATACTCCAGAAAAGATTTCACGCGGCATCTGGGCGGGGGTGTTCACGACGTTTACTCCGTTCTTTGGCCTGCACTTCATTGTTGCGTGGCTGATCGCACGGGTCATGCGGGGCAATATCCTTGCGGCGCTGCTGGGCACCTTTTTCGGCAATCCATTGACCTATGTGCCCATTGCCGGCGTGTCACTGGCGACCGGGCATTTCCTGCTGGGCACCCGGCCGCGCGACGGGATCCATCTGTCGCTGGGTGAAAAGTTCGGGGGTGCCTGGCGTGATCTGTGGCAGAATTTTCTGGCGGTTTTCACGCCCGAGCAGATGCACTGGGAACGTTTGGCGGTGTTCTACCGCGAGGTGTTCTTTCCTTTCATGATCGGCGGGATCCTTCCGGGGATCATTGTCGCGACCATCGCCTATTACCTGTCGGTGCCGCTGATCGCCGCCTATCAGAAACGCCGCAAGAAGGCGCTGCATGCCAAGCTGGTGCAACTGGGCAAAGGCGGTAATCTGCCGCCTGACGGTGGGCCGGGTTCCGGTTAGGATAGCCGCGGCAAAAGGAGGCTGGGATGAGTCAGAACAAACTGCGGCTGGGCGTTAATATCGACCACGTCGCCACCGTGCGCAACGCCCGTGGCGGCGCCACGCCCGACCCGATCCGCGCCGCCAAACTGGCCGAGGATGCCGGGGCCGACGGCATCACCGCCCACCTGCGCGAAGACCGCCGCCACATCAGCGACGCCGATATCGAAGGGCTGATGGCAGTCCTGACGACGCCATTGAATTTCGAGATGGCCGCGACCGACGAAATGCAGAAAATCGCCCTGCGCCACAAACCCCACGCGGTCTGCATCGTCCCCGAAAAGCGCGAGGAACGCACCACCGAAGGCGGGCTGGAGGTCGCGCGCGAGGAGAACAAGCTGGCGCATTTCATCGCCCCGCTGCGCGATGCGGGCTGCCGGGTGTCGATCTTTATCGCCGCCGACCGCCGCCAGATCGAAGCCGCGCACCGGATCGGGGCCGAGGTGGTCGAACTGCACACCGGTGCCTATTGCGATGCCCATGCGGAGGGTCATTTTGACAAACGCGACGCCGAACTTGCGCGGCTGGCGGATATGGCGACGTTCGCGCAGTCGCTGGGCCTTGAGGTTCATGCCGGTCATGGGTTGACCTATGACACGGTTCAACCTGTCGCCGCCTTGCCCGAAGTGCAGGAACTGAACATCGGCCACTATCTGATCGGCGAGGCGATCTTTCGCGGCCTGACTCCGGCGATCGCGGAAATGCGGCGGCTGATGGACGAAGCGCGTGGGATCGCATGACGCAAATCTTTTCAAAAAGTCTTGGCAAAAACCTTCAAAGGATTTTTGCCCAAAGCACCGAGCAACCCACATGATCCTTCACATCGTTGCCTGCGCCCTGCGCCCCGACCACGACGCCGCCGAACTGGCCGCTGTCATGGCGGGCCTTGCCGCCCTGCCGCTGGACGATTTTGCCGCCTTTCACCACGGCCCCAATATCGATGCCGAAGGCAAGTCGCCGGGCCACCCTTATGGCTTTGTCTGCACATTCACTGACCGTGCCGCCCTTGACCGCTATGCCGCCGATCCGGGCCACCGCGCGCTGGCGGCGCGGCTGGTTGCGTTGTGCGCGGGCGGCGGCGACGGCATCGTCGTTTATGACATTGCCGCCGCATGATCATCGGCATCGGCACCGACCTGTGCAACATCGAGCGGATCGAGAAAACGCTGGCCCGGTTCGGGAGCCGCTTCCGCGATCGCGTCTTCACCGAACGCGAACAGCGCAAGGCCGCCAGCCGACCCCGCGCCATCGCTGCCACCTATGCCAAGCGCTGGGCCGCGAAAGAGGCCTGTTCAAAGGCCTTGGGCACGGGTTTGCGCATGGGTATCTCGTGGAAGGATATGGCGGTGACGAATATGCGCACCGGCCAGCCGGTCATGCATGTCACCGGCTGGGCCCGCGAACGACTTGATGCGATGACCCCGCCCGGTCATGTGGCGGTGATCCATGTCACCCTGACCGACGATCATCCCTGGGCCAGTGCATTCGTTGTTATCGAGGCGCGGCCGACCCCGGCTTGACACCCCCCAAGCCGCCGATCATGTAGCCCCTCGACCAGCACAGGAAACAACCATGTCAGAATCCACAGGGCTTTGGGGCACCGTCAAAGAAACCGTCAAGACGGTCGTCTATGCCTTGCTGATCGCGGGGGCGTTTCGCACGATTCTGTTCCAACCGTTCTGGATCCCGTCCGGGTCGATGAAGGACACGCTGCTGATCGGCGATTTCCTGTTCGTCAACAAGATGGCCTATGGCTATTCCTACGCGTCTTGCCCGTCGATCCGGATTCCCCAAATCAGGCTGGACATCGACGCCGAAGATTTCTGCGGCGTGTTCAAAGGTGCCGAAAGCCGCCTGTTCGGCGGTGACCCGCAGCGCGGCGATGTCGTCGTGTTTCGGCATCCGGTATCAGGGCGCGATTTCATCAAGCGGCTGATCGGGTTGCCGGGGGACAAGATTCAGGTGACCGGCGGGCTGCTGTATATCAACGGCGAACCCGTAACGGTGCAGGATGCCGGCACCTTTAACGAAACGATGGAATCGCAGGGGCCGCAGGGTTTGCGCCCGCGCTGCGCCAACGGCGACGTGGCCGAAGGGGCAGTTTGCGAAAAGACCCGCCAGATCGAAACCCTGCCGAACGGCGTCAGCCACGACATCCTGAACATCGGCACCCAGGGATCCGACGACACCGGGGTCTATGAAGTGCCTGCGGGCAAGTATTTCTTCATGGGCGATAACCGCGACAATTCCACCGACAGCCGCTATCCGCAAAGCGTCGGCGGTGTCGGCTATGTCCCGCTCGAGGATATCGTCGGGCGGGCCGACCGGATCATGTTCTCGTCGTCGGGCCGGTCGATGCTGGCGTTCTGGACCTGGCGGTCGGACCGTTATTTCAAGGCGATCAACTAGGCGGGCGGATGGCGCGACCGACCCCCATCGGGATACTGACGGCAGGGTTCGACTGGTTCGGGCGGTCGGGCCGGGCTGCTTTTGTCGCGGCCCTGTTGGTCTGGGCGATCTTTGCCGGGGTGACGATCTATGGGCTGGACCGGCCCGATTGGCCCGAATGGGCACGGGCCATCGGCCTGATCGGTCTGGCCCTGACGACAGTGCCGCTGTTCGGCCACGCGATGCGCCGCCTGAACGATCTGGGCTGGTCGGGCTGGTGGGTCTGGCTGTTGCTGGTGCCCTACGTCGGCGCGGTGCTGACCCTGCTTCTGGCGGTGCGGCGCGGCAATGTGCGCCGGTTCGCCACCGGATCGCCGCTGCGCCTGCTGGGCATGATCGGCGTCGTCCTGTTGGCGCTGCTGATCCTCTCGCGGCTGTTCTGGACCCCCTATCTGATCCTCCGCGGCAGTATGAAACCCGCCGTGCTGATCGGCGACGTGGTCAGCGTGACCGCTTTACGCAAAACCCCCGAACGCGGCGCTCTGATCGTGTTTCGCCATCCGGTCAGCGGCCAAATCTTGATTGCCCGCGTCATTGGATTGCCCGGCGATACGGTGGCGCTGGTGAATGGCGTGGTGCAGATCGACGGCACGTCTGCCGCACTGACCGATGCCGGCGTCTTTGACGAGGTGATGGGGCCGCAGGGGCCGCTGGGCCTGATGCCGCGCTGTCTGAACGGCGCGGTGGGGCAGGGGGCGACCTGCCAGAAACGGCGCTGGCGCGAGGTTTTGCCGGACGGCACGACGCAAGACATCCTGAACATCGCTGATACGGCGCTGGACAACACCGCGCCGGTCAAGGTTCCGGCTGGCCAGTTGTTCGTTCTGGGCGACAACCGCGACAATTCGACCGACAGCCGGATCGCCCCGGCGGCGGGCGGTATCGGGCTGGTGCCGCTGGACGCGGTGACGGGGCGGGCGCGGCGGGTGATCCTGTCGGTTTCGGGGTCGCATTGGTGGCAGGTCTGGACATGGCGGGCAAACCGGATTTGGGTGGGGTTGCGATGAAACTCTCGACCGAACTGGCTGCCTTTGCGCGGCGTCTGGGGCACGACTTTGGCCGCCCCGATTTGTTGGTGCGTGCCGTCACCCACCCGTCGATGTCGTCGGTGCATCGCGACGACAACCAACGGCTCGAGTTTCTCGGCGACCGGGTGTTGGGGCTGGTCATGGCCGACGCCCTGCTGCTGGCCGACAAAGGTGCAACCGAAGGACAGATCGCGCCTCGATTTAACGCGCTGGTGCGTCGGGAAACCTGCGCCGACGTTGCCCGCCAAATCGACCTTGGTGCAGTTCTGAAACTGGGCCGGTCCGAAATGCAGTCGGGTGGGCGGCGCAAAGAGGCGCTGCTGGCCGACGCGATGGAAGCGGTAATTGCGGCGGTGTTCCTTGACGCCGGTTTCGATGCGGCCCGCACCGTGACGACGGGGCTGTGGGGGGACCGGATCACCGACGTCGACGACGACGCCCGCGATGCCAAGACGGCGTTGCAGGAATGGGCGCAGGCAAGGGGCGAACCGCCCCCCGATTACGTCGAAATCGCCCGCTCCGGCCCCGATCATCAGCCGAATTTCACCATCGAAGTGCGATTGGCGTCCGGGCCCAGCACCAGCGCCACCGCCGGATCGAAACGCCATGCCGAACAGATGGCGGCGACGAAACTGCTGGCGAAACTCGACGACTCTGGGACTTAACACACGGGTGGCGGCATCCGTCCAATCTTGCGATGGTGACATTGCAACAACCGTGAACGATTGACCGATCCCATACCCCCGGTTGGCGTTGCCCGAAAAACACCCTATGACGCAGGACAGCATCAGCCGCATCTGTCGGCACAGGAGAGTCCCATGACCACACGCGCCGGCTTTGTCGCCCTTATCGGCGAACCCAATGCGGGCAAATCGACACTGCTGAACCACATGGTCGGGGCCAAGGTCAGCATCGTCACCCATAAGGTCCAGACCACCCGCGCCCGGATCAGGGGCGTGGCGATGGCGGGCGACGCACAGATCGTCTTCGTCGACACCCCCGGCCTGTTCAAACCCCGCCGCCGCCTGGACCGCGCGATGGTCGCCGCTGCCTGGGGCGGGGCCGCCGATGCCGATGTCGTCGTGCTGATGATCGAGGCGCATCGCGGCGTGACCGAAGGGGTCAAGGCGATCCTGCCCCGCCTGTCCGACATCGGCCAGGGCCGCACCGTCGCACTGGCGATCAACAAGATCGACCGGGTCAAGGCCGAGGGGCTGCTGGCGCTGACGCAGGAAATGAACGAGGCCTATGCCTTTGCCGAGACATTCATGATTTCCGCTGAACGCGGGCATGGCTGCGATGCGCTGAAAAAGTGGCTCGCCGAGCAGATGCCCGAAGGGCCGTGGCTCTATCCCGAAGACCAGATCGCGGATCTGCCGATGCGAATGATCGCCGCCGAGATGACCCGCGAAAAGCTGACGCTGCGGTTGCATCAGGAATTGCCTTATGAACTGACGGTCGAAACCGAAAGCTGGGTCGAACGCGAGGACGGCACCGCCCGGATCGACCAGATCGTCTATGTCGCCCGTGACGGCCACAAGGGGATCGTGCTGGGCAAGGGTGGCGAGACGGCCAAGGCGGTCAGCAAGGCCGCGCGCGAGGAGCTTGAGGCGTTTCTGGGCCGCCGCGTGCATCTGTTCCTGCAGATCAAGGTGCGTCCGAACTGGCTTGAGGAATCCGAGCGGTATTCGGAGATGGGCCTTGATTTCAAGGATGGCAATGCGTGAGGCTGACGGCTGATTTCTGGGTCGCCGCCTATCTGACCCGGTTGCGGCTGGCCGATATCCCGGCCTTTGTGGTCAAACACGGCGATGGCACCGCGGGGGCGGTTCTGGTCAAGTTGAACACGCTGGACGGGCGTGCGGTGTGTTATCAGCGGTCATTCGATCTGATGTCGGGCGAACGCAAATGGGTCGTGCTGGCCGAAGGTGACGAGGCAGCGGTGGATGCATCGCTGGCCCGTCAGCGCGGGTTTGACCCCGACGTTTGGGTGATCGAGGTCGAGGACAAGCAGGGGCGGCATCTGCTGGATCAGGACGGTTTGGCATAGCGGCGATGTCAGAGGGGGCGCTGCCCCCGCCCTTTGGGCCCCCCCGGAGTTTCAGGGACCAAAGAAGCTGGGAGTTGCGATCAGGGCGGTTTCGGTTTGAACGGGCTCGGAATTCGCGGCCTCTGGCTGCGCGCGAACGCGATTTCCGATCCGCGTGTTTACGGGGAAAACCTGAACCCTTCTAGCCGAGCCTGTCAGGCAGGCTCAGCCCGCGCAGGGCTTCGGTCGTCGACATCGCCCTTTTGCCCTCGCGCTGCATATCGGTAATCGTGACAGCGCCGCTGCCGCAGGCCACTGTCAGCCCGTCCAACACCTGACCGGGCGTGCCCGAACCGGCGGCAATCCGGCTGCCAAGCAGCTTGACCCGCTCGGCCCCGATCATCGTCCACGCCCCCGGAAACGGCGACAAGCCGCGAATAAGCCGGTCGACGTCTGTTGCCGGGCGGGTCCAGTCGATATGCGCCTCGGCCTTGTCGATTTTGGCGGCGTAGGTGACGCCACTCGCGGGCTGGAGATCTGGCGTAAGGTTGGGCAGCGTCGCCAGTGCCTGCACGATCAGGCCGGCCCCCAGCGCCGACAGCCGGTCATGCAGTGCGCCGGTCGTTTCCGCAGCCTTGATTTGCACCGCCTTGCGCAGCAACACCGGCCCGGTATCCAGCCCCGCGTCCATCTGCATGATGCAGACCCCGGTTTCGGCGTCGCCCGCCATGATCGCGCGGTGGATCGGCGCCGCGCCGCGCCAACGCGGCAACAGCGAGGCATGGATGTTCAGGCACCCAAAGCGGGGCGCGTCGAGTATCGCCTGTGGCAGGATCAGGCCATAGGCGACGACGACGGCAATGTCGGCATTGAGGTCGGCAAAGGCGGTCTGGTCGGCGGTGCCTTTCAGGGAAATCGGGTGGCGGACGGGCAGGCCCAGGGCTTCGGCCCGTTGCTGCACCGGGCTGGGCCGGTCTTTTTTGCCGCGTCCGGCGGGGCGGGGCGGCTGGCAATAGACGGCTGCAATGTCATGGCCTGCGGCAACCAAAGCATCCAGAACCGGGACCGAAAAGGCCGGCGTGCCCATAAAGACGATGCGCATATCAGGCCGCCGCCAATTTCAGCGCCTTTTTCAGCAGCATATCGCGTTTCATCCGGCTTAATCGGTCGAAATACATCCGCCCTGCCAGATGGTCGATCTGGTGCTGCACCGAGGTCGCCCAGAGGCCGACGAAATCGCGGTCTTCCATCGTCCCCTGATCGTTCAGAAACCGGACGGTGACAGCGCGGGGGCGGCTGATCCTGGCAGAAACGCCGGGCAAATTCGGCGACGCCTCGTCATGCGCGCGCAATTCGACCGAGGCGTGCAGGACAACCGGATTGGCCAACCGCAGCACCTGCCCGCGCGCACTGGACGCATCGACGACGGCCAGTTGCAGCGGGATGCCCAGTTGCACGGCGGCAAGGCCGACACCGGGCATCGCCTCCATCGCCACCGTCATCTCGGCCCAGATCGCACGGATCTCGTCGGTGATCGCATCGACAGGTGCGGCGACGCTGCGCAGGCGTTTGTCAGGCCACATCACGAACGGGCGATGGCCGGTCACGCCTTTTCACGCGCCATTTCGCGTTTCAGCTTGACCATCTTGCGGGTGATCATCTGGCGCCGCAGCGGCCTGAGGTAGTCGATGAACAGCTTGCCATCCAAATGGTCGATCTCGTGCTGCACGCAGGTCGACCACAGATCGGCGAAGTGTTCCTCTTGGGGCTGGCCGTCGAGATCGGTCCATGTCACCCGCACCTCGGCGGGGCGTTCGATGTCGGCGAACTGCTCGGGGATCGACAGGCAGCCTTCTTCGTAGGTTTTGAGCACATCCGAGGCCCAGACCACAGTGGGGTTCAGCAACACCATCGGGCGTGGCTTGGCACCTTCGTCCTTGATGCAGTCCATCACCAGCATCCGCACCATGACCCCGATCTGCGGCGCGGCCAACCCGACACCGGGCGCGTCGTACATGGTTTGCAACATGTCGTCGGCCAGCAGACGCAGATCGTCGGTCACGGTGGTGACAGGTTTGCAGGGCGTTTTCAGACGCGGGTCGGGGTGGATCAGGATCGGGCGCAATGTCATGTTCCGCATTTAGGCGATGGTCGGTTCCGGTGCAACAGGGCTTGCACCCGTCGCCGGCTTGGGTAGCGTGGCGAAAATCCAGCGGAGAGCAGTATGAGTTTCGACGAAATCATCGACCGGCGCGGCACCCATTCCAACAAATGGGACGATATGGAACAGCTGTTCGGCGTATCCGCCAGTGACGGCCTTGCGATGTGGACCGCCGACATGGACTTCCGCGCCCCGGCCTGCGTCCGCGACGCGCTGGGCGCAGTCCATGCCCAAGGTATTTACGGCTATTACGGTGACAAGGCCCCGTATCTGAACGCGATCTGCTGGTGGATGCAGAACCGGCACGGCTGGGCGATCAAGCCCGAATGGATCCACACCACCAACGGGCTGGTCAACGGGGTGGCGATCTGCCTCGACGCTTTCAGCAGTCCGGGCGATGGGATCGTCATGTTCACGCCGATCTATCATTCATTCTATCGGGTGATCCGCGCCGCCGAACGGGTGCCGGTGGAATGCGAGATGGGGCTGGTTGACGGCCGCTATCAGCTTGATTTCGACACCTACGATGCGCAGATGACCGGGACCGAGCGGATGCTGATCCTGTGTTCGCCGCATAACCCCGGTGGCCGGGTCTGGTCGCGGTCCGAATTGATGGCGATCGCCGCTTTTGCCAAGCGGCACGACCTGATCATTGTCGCGGACGAGGTGCATCACGACCTGACGATGCCGGGCCAGGTCCACACGCCGATGGCCCTCATTGACGGGATCGAGGACCGGCTGGTGATGGCGACTTCGGCATCGAAATCGTTCAATATGGCGGGGACCGAAAACGGCAATATCATCATCCCCGATGATGATCTGCGGGCGACCTTTGCGCGGCGTCTGGCGGCCATCAGCGTCGCTGCCAACACCTTCGGGCCGCGCATGGTGACGGCGGCCTATTCGCCCAAAGGGGCCGAATGGCTGGATGCCTTGCGGGTTTACCTCGACGGCAACCGCAAGGTGTTCGATGCCGGGATGAACGCGCTGCCGGGGGTCCGGTCGATCCCGCTCGAGGCAACCTATCTGGCGTGGATCGATTTCAGCGCCACGGGCATGTCGCCAAAGGAGTTGATCGACCGGGTTCACGATCACGCCCGGATCGCACCCAGCCCCGGCACCGCCTTTGGCAAGGGTGGCGAGACATTCCTGCGTTTTAACCTAGCCATGCCGCGCAAACGGATCACCGAGGCGGTGTCGCGGCTGCAGGCGGCTTTTGGCGATTTGCAATAACGGAAAAGGTTACGGGAATCGGCGGCGTCTTTTTTCGGGCAACCGATCCCGCGGGTCTGGCAAAATGGTATGCCGACCGGCTTGGCGTGACCGAGGTCCCGGCCAGCTACGACGCACCCTGCTGGACCCAGGAGGCGGGCGAGACCGTGTTTGCGCCGTTTGCACAAGACACCGATTATTTCGGGCGGTCCAGCCAGCAATGGATGATCAATTTCCGGGTTCGCGACCTCGATGCGATGGTGGCACAATTGCGCCGGATGGGCGAAACCGTCGAGGTTGACGCCGAAATCTATCCGAACGGGCGCTTTGCGCGCCTGACCGATCCCGAAGGCAACCCGATCCAGCTTTGGCAACCCGCTGATTGATCAGGTCCGAAACCAATTCCTGAAACTGGGGATCAGGGCGACGGGCGGGGTTTCGGTCTGTTCGAAATCTGCCGCAGGTCGGTCGGCGACTGGCGCGTGCCATTTGAATTCATATATACGTTCGTCCGATTGTTCGTCCGACGACACCACCAGACACTGAAAGATATGCCGCGACCCGTCGTATAATTCGACAAAACCGCGCAGTGTCGGGGCATCCCTGGCCTCCATCGCGAATCCACCGTCCCACAGGCGGGTGACACGATGTACCTTGTCGCCGTCATGGACACAGAGCCGGGACGACCGGCGCAGCGCCGCCTTGCGGGCATCATCCAGCCCCTTACGTACCGCCTCTGGCAGATCATCAGACATCGCAACCTCCACTTCCCGAGGATCAGGATGCGGCAAATTCTGTCAAAATCAAGTTAAGGTCGTCAGAACTGCGTAGTCATATGACCGATCCGCCTTGTTTACCGGGCAGTGACACTGGGCCGCAACACATGCGGTCGGGTCGCGTCATATAATGCGCTGTCCGGAAAGCCATGCGAATCGGCCAGTGCCGGTCCGACAAGGATCAGCGCCGTGCGGGTGATCTTGGCGGCGCGCACCTTGGCATGGATGTCGGACAGGGTGCCCCGGATGATCTGCTGATCGGGCCAGCCGACCCGGTAAACCACCGCCAGCGGGCAATCGGACCCATAATGCGGGGCCAGTTGGCGTTTGATCTCGCGCAGCGCCCGGATCCCCAGATGGATCGCCAGCGTCGCCCCGCTGCGGGCGAAATTGTCCAACGTTTCACCCGCAGGCATCCCGGTCGATTTCATCGACATCCGGGTCAACACGATCGATTGCGCAACCTCGGGAATCGTCAGTTCCTGCCCAAGTGCCGCTGCTGCAGCGGCGTAGGCGGGCACACCGGGGATGATCTGATAGGGGATATTTTCGGGCTTGAGCCGCCGGATCTGTTCGGCGATCGCCCCATACAGCGACGGATCGCCGGAATGAACGCGAGCAACGTCCTGACCGCGCGCATGGGCCGCGACGATCTCGGCATGGGTATCGTCCAGTGTCATCGGCGCGGTATCCAGCACGCGGGCGTCTTTTGGGGCACAGGCCACGACCTCGGGCGGAACCAGCGATCCGGCGTAAAGGCACACCGGACAGGCGCCGATCAGCCGTGCCGCCTTGATTGTCAGCAATTCCGGGTCGCCCGGCCCGGCACCGATGAAATAGACGGTCATGGAATAGCCTTTCGCGGCTGGCTCAGATCGCCATCAATCTTGCGGGCATAGCCGCGCGGGGTGAACATACGCGGGCCAGTGCCCAACTGGGCCAGCCGGGTGTTGGACGAGCCGACCAATACGACGGTCAACATGTCGACCTCGTCGACTTGCAATTCGTCCAGACGGCGATAGCGGATATGTTCCTCGGGCCGCCCCAGCGACGATGCCAGCATCACCGGCGTGTCGGCAGGGCGGTGGCGGAGCAGAATATCGCGTGCTTCGGCCAACAGCGTACGGCGGGTTTTCGACACCGGATTGTAGAACGCGATGACGAAATCCCCCGTCGCCGCCGCCTGCAACCGGCGCAGGATATCGGCGCGGGGCGTCAGCAGGTCCGACAGGCTGATGGTGCAGAAATCGTGGCCCAAAGGCGCGCCCGCCCGCGCCGCCGCGCCTTGCAGCGCCGACACGCCGGGCGAACAGATCACCTCGACGCGTCGCGCCGCATCGCTGACGCCGTGCTGGTCTGGGCCACGATCGAGCAGTTCAAACACCAGCGCCCCCATCGCATAAATCCCCGCGTCGCCCGAACAGACGAGCGCGACATTGCGCCCTTCGCCGGCGCGTTCAAGGGCATAACGACAGCGGTCCTCCTCGCCGCCCAAGGGAAAGTCCTGCCGCGCCTTGCCAATAGCGAGAGGGCCAAGAAGATCAATATACAATCCATATCCGACAAGTTCGTCGGCCTCGGCGACAAGACGCGACACTTCCGGTGTCCGCCACGCCGCCTGACCGGGGCCGATGCCAACGACCGAAAGCCGACCCCTCGGGCGACCCGTCAGGGCCGTCAGGGGTGCCGGGGCAAGCGCCAACGCGCAGGTCGCATTGGCCGTCTTGCGCTTGGGGGACAGCAGGGTCGCGTCGGCGCCGCCCTGCGCCAATGCCGCCGCCTCGGCCACGCCATGCGCGCCGACCTCGGCGAACACGACGTCGGACGGGGTCGCAAGGCGCGGCGTCTCGGCCTCCAGCGTCGCCGCATCGAACAGGCGCAGCGGCACGCCCAGAGAGGTTGCGAGATCGAGGATCGCGACCTCGTCGGCCTTGATGTCGATTGTATTGACCGACTGCACCGCCGCCGGGCTGATCCCCGCCGATGCCAGCGTCTCGGTCACCAGCGCCGTCAATTCGTCAGGCGGGCAATGGCGCGCACAGCCGACGCCCAATGTCACCCGCAGCGGGGCGAAATGCAGATGGTCCGGCCCGGTCTGCACCGGGGCCATGCCGCAGGAAATACGCACCCCATCGCCCGCAGGCAAATCCTTTAGCCACGCCGCCGGTTCGCCGGAAATCGCAACACCTTCGCCCGCCAGCAGCGCCGCCATCGTCGCCTTGGCATCGCCCGGATTGACCAGCCGCCACCCTGCAGGCGGTTCATCCAGCGCCACGCCCAGCGCCACATCGCCCGCCGTCGTCACAGCCGCGACCGCACCTAAAGCCTGTGCAATCTCGCGGGCCAGCCGGTTTGCTCCGCGATGACCGCCCAGCAGCGGCACGACCACCGCGCCATGGTCCGACACCGACACCACGGGCGGTTCGGTGGTCTTGTCGGCCAGAAGGGGGGCGACGGCGCGGATCAGGATACCGCTGGCGCAGACCCCGATGACCGGCACACCGGCGGCGAACAGATCGCGGGCGTGATCCAGCGCGTTGTCGAACCACGCTTCGGCGTGATCGACCCTGCCGACACGGCCATGCACGGCGATGCCAAGGGCGGCTGCGATACGATTGGCGACGGGCTCGCCTGATCGTGACAAGGCCAGAACGACAGGTTTCACAGCCACGGATCGGCCCCCTTGGTCAACAGAATCATGGAAAAATACGGTGCGGTGGCGGGTGCATCGGCAAGAGGCAGAACCACCTCGTCCGGCAGGGTCGCGCGTTCGACGTAAACCGCTCGGTCGGTCAGGCCCAAGGCGTCGATCACACCGCGGATTTTCGGCAAATGCCGCCCGACCTTCATGATCGCAACGCTTTCGGCGCCGGCGATCCGGTCACGCAGCTCGGCCTCGGGCAGCGGCCCCGGCAAGACGGTCAGGCGTTCATTGCGCGCCGCCAAAGGCATGCCCGCACGGGCGGCGCAGGCGGTGATGCTGGTGACGCCCGGCACGACTTCGACCCGGTAGCGGGCGGACAGGCGGGCGAAAAGATACATGAAAGAGCCGTAAAAGAAGGGATCGCCTTCGCACAGACAGATCACATCGCGGTCAGCATCCAGCGCCGCCGCAATCGCTGCAGCAGCGGTGTCATATGCGGCCTGCGCCGGTTCGCGGTCGGTGTTCATTGGCACGTCGATGACGATTTCCTGCACCCCGGCGGGAATCAGACCGGCGGCGATGGCGCGGGCGAAACTGGCTGAGCCCGCAAGTGTTGGATAGGCGATCACTGCCGCCCCCGCGATCAATCGCGCCGCCCGCAGGGTGATCAGATCGGGCGCACCGGGGCCAAGGCCGACGCCATACAAGGTGCCGCTCATCGCCGCCTCCCGGTTTCACTTTGCCTCAACAACTCCCCCCGGAGGGTCCGCGCTTTCATCGCTTTACAAGGCTCCATTGGGTTACCGGCATCAGCGGGCGCCAGCCAGTCAACCGGCCCACGGGTTCGGCGCGGTTGACCGCCAGCTTGACCAGTTGCCCGCCATGTTCCTTGTGCAATCCGATCAGAACCGCCTCGGATTCCAGCGTCACCGCATTGACCACCAGCCGCCCCAAGGGACGCAAGGCGGCCCAAGCGGCGTCAAAACTCGCAGCACTTAGCCCGCCACCGATGAAAATCGCATCCGGCGCCGGCAATCCCGACAATGCCTCGGGCACCTGCCCGTCCACCAGTTCCAGCCGCGGCACACCCAAGGCCAGCGCATTCGCCGCCGCCATCGCCCGCCGGTCGGCGCGCGGTTCGATGCCGATGGCGCGGGCATAGCGGGCGGCGCGCATCCATTCGATCGCAACTGACCCCGATCCGGTGCCGATGTCCCACAGCAGCGCCCCGCGCATCGGCATCAGTTTCGCCAAAGTGACGGCGCGGACCTCTTGCTTGGTCATCGTTCCATCAGACTGGAACAGCGCATCGTCCAGCCCCGGCACACGGGGCAGCAGGGCGGCGTCGGGGGCAGCGATGCAATCCACGGCCAAAGTGTTGAACGGCGGGACGGTATGCGTCCAAGTCGCGGCGATTCCGTCAAATCGCGCCTCGTCCTTGCCGCCCATCGCCGCCAGCACGGTCATTTTCGATTGCCCGAACCCGCGTGTCGCCAGAAAGGCAGCGATCTGCGCGGGCGTGTCCGCCCCGGTGGTCAGGATCAGCAGTTTCTGGTCGGGCTGGATGAATGCGACCATTTGCGCCACCGGGCGGCCATGCACCGTCAGGGTTTCGACATCGGGCAGCGACCACCCCATCCGGGCGGCGGCGAGTTGAAAGGCCGACAGTTGCGGATGATAGACGATTTCTGCCGGATCAATCATCCGGCCGATCCGGGCACCGACCGAAAACCACAAGGGATCGCCGGTCACCAGCACCACGGCGCGCCGACCTTTGAGATTCCTGATCGTGTCGATCATCGCATCAAAGGGCGAGGGCCAAGCGACGCGTTCGGCGCTTACTTTGGCCGACAGATCATGGTGCCGGTCGCCGCCAAGGATCACTTCGGCGGCTTCGACCACGGAGCGGGTTGCGGGCAACAGGCCGTCAAGGCCGTCCTCGCCGATACCGACGATATGGAGCCAGGGCACAGTCATGGTGCGACCCAAGACTTTTTGAAAAGTCTTGGCAAATTTCTTTGAAGAAATTTAGCGGTCCGGGTCATGCGCCAGTCTCCAGTCCCGACGCCAGCGCATTGACCGCCGCCGATGCGATTGCCGACCCGCCCCGCCGTCCCTTCAACGCCACGAAAGGCACACCGCGCGGATCGGCCGCCAGTTCCGCCTTGGATTCCGCCGCGCCGACGAATCCAACCGGAAAGCCAAGTATCAGCGCCGGTTTCGGCCAGCCCGCGTCGATCAGTTCCAGCAGATGAAACAGCGCCGTCGGGGCATTGCCGATGGCGACGACCGCCCCCGCCAGATGATCGCGCCACAGTTCCACCGCCGCCGCCGACCGTGTGTTGCCGATCCGCGCGGCGAGGTCCGGCACGCATGGGTCGTTCAACGTGACCAGCACCGGATTCGCGGCGGGCAAATGCCGCCGGATCACCCCCCGCCGCCACCATTTCGCAATCGCACAGGATCGGCGCGCCGCCGGCCAGCGCCGCCTGTCCGGCGGCAACGGCATCGGGTGAAAACGCGAGCCTATCAGCGATTTCGACCATGCCGCAGGCGTGGATCAGCCGCGTCACCAGCGGCTGCATCGCCGGGGCGAAACGCTCAAGCCGCGCCTCGGTCCGGACCGTGGCGAAACTGGCGGCGTAGATCGCGGCAGGGTCTTTTTCGTAGGGTCTCAACGGGTGCCCTTCACGGCTGCTGCCGGAGCCTCCGGCGGGGATATTTTTGGCCAAAAGAACCTAGTGTGCGGGTTTCTTCGTCTTGCGCGCACTTTCGGGGCCGTGCGGGTGATCGGCGTGCGGATAGGTCGGGTGCGCGTGGTCGTGGTGGTGATGATGGCCGTGGTCGAGGTCATGATCGTGGGAATGGTCATGCGGGTGATCATGGTCGTGATGATGCCCGTGATCGTCCTGCAACCGGCAAAGCCCGGTGCAGAAGGTATCGCACAGCGCACAATCGGCCACGTTCGATCCCGGCGCGCTCGCGCCCTGACCCTCGACGTGGTGATGATGGCTTTCCTGCACCGCGCCGACTTCGGCCTCGAAACCCAGAACCTGGGTGCGGTATTTGCACATCGCGCAGTTCGGCGGCGGCACCTCGCCGACCTGTTCGGTGATCCGTTCGGCGAAGGTTTCCAGCACCAAAGGGTGATCGCCCAGATACGGGGCCTTGACCCATTGGATGCCCGGATAGGATTTCGCCACCTGATCGGTGAACCCATAGATCCGGTCGATCAGGATGCCTGAGAAAAGGAAATAAGGGAACACGATGACACGCCGGTAAGGCAGCCGCGCGACGTGTTGCAGGCAGGGTTCGACGAGGGGGAAGGTGACGCCGGAATAGCCGACCTCGAGCCAGCCGAAGCCCATCCCCTCCTGCACCATCCGCGCCACCTTGGACACGTTGCCATTGGCATCGGGGTCGGACGCGCCGCGCCCGATGACGACAAGGCAGGTGTCGTGCAGGGGCACGTCGCCAAGGGTGGTATTGGCGCTGTCGACCGCCTCTTGGACCCGCGCTGCGGCGGCGGCGATCATCTTGGGATCGACGCCAAGCTCGCGTCCGTAGTTCACCGTGATCCCGTGTTGCGCCGCGTAAGTGTTCAGCACCGTCGGGATATCGTTCTTGGCGTGCATCGCGGCGAACAGCATCCCCGGCACCGCCAGAATCCGGTCGCATCCGGCGTCGCGCAGCCGGTCCAGCCCGTCGCGGATCACCGGGTTGGCAAACTCAAGATAGCCATAATCGACCAACCAGTCGTTGGGTAGGAAGGCGGGCAGTTTTTCCGCCAGCACCGCGAACTCATCCACCGCCGACTGGCTGCGAGAGCCGTGGCCGCAGATCATGACGCCGGTTTTGGGGGTGGTTGTCATGCGGTTTCTTTGGCGGCTTGCCCGGCCTTCTTGCGCCCTTTGACGGCTTGCCAGATGCCCAGCGTCGCGGCCAGCCCAAGGGCGGCGGCGGCAACCAGATGGCTGTGCCCGGCGCGTTCGGCCAGATGGCCGGGATCGGCGGCGGCGGCGTTCGCGGACAGGATGGTGATTGTCGTCAGAAATAGGCGCATCGCAGGTCTCCGTTGGTCGTGGGCAGCGGCCAGAGACCCTTGCGGGTGGCGACGATGTGGCGCTGCGGTCCCCGCTAGGGTCAACCTTTTGCGCCACCAACCTCTCTGGCCCCTCCCGGGCTTCGTCTGCCCGACTCCTATCCGGCGCGTCGCACGGGTGCAAACCGATATGCGCCGCCCCTGCGTCCAATCGCGACCTGCACCGATGCACAGGCACTGCGCCCCGGTCGGGGTTTGCCGACCGGCGGTTCCGCCTTAGGTCAGGACCACAGCAAAGGAGATCACGATGGGCCAGTTAGTTGACGGCGTCTGGCAAGACGTCTGGTATGACACCAAATCGCACGGCGGGGCGTTCGTGCGCAACGACGCAGGATTTCGCAACTGGATCACCGCCGATGGCAGCGCCGGGCCGTCGGGGACGGGTGGGTTCAAAGCGGAAAGCGGGCGCTATCACCTCTATGTCTCGCTGGCCTGCCCCTGGGCGCACCGGACTCTGATCTTTCGGGCGTTGAAGGGGTTGCAGGACCACATCGGCGTTTCCGTGGTCCATCCCGATATGCTGTCGGAAGGCTGGACCTTCGGCACCGATTTTCCCGGCTCGACGGGCGACAAGCTGTTTGATCTGCCCTATCTGCGCGACATCTATCTGCGGGCCGATCCAAAGATGTCGGGCCGGGTGACGGTGCCGATCCTGTGGGACAAGGAACGCGGCACGATTGTGTCGAACGAAAGCGCCGAAATCATCCGCATGCTCAACGCCGCCTTTGACGGGATCACCGGGAATGATGCCGATTTCTGGCCCACCGACCTGCGCGACGCGATCGACCCGGTCAATGCCCGGATCTACGACAGCCTCAACAACGGCGTTTACAAATGCGGTTTTGCGACGACGCAGGCGGCCTATGACAAGGCCGTCGGCCCGCTGTTCGATACGCTGGACTGGATCGAGGAAACCCTTGCCGCGAACCGCTATCTGATGGGCGACCGGGTGACCGAAGCGGATTGGCGTCTGTTCACCACCCTGATCCGGTTCGATACGGTCTATCACGGCCATTACAAATGCAACCGGCGGCGGATCGTCGATTACCCCAACCTCTGGGCCTATACCCGCGAGCTGTATCAGTGGCCCGGCGTCGCCGAAACGGTCAACCTTGATCACATCACGCGCCACTATCACTACAGCCACGACACCATCAATCCGCACCGGATCGTACCAACCGGCCCGGTGTTGGATCTGGATGCGCCGCACGGTCGCGGTTAGGCTTTTCTTTCCGCAAGCGTTGGGCCAGATAGGGCGGGTCTTTTACAGGAGCCGCCCGATGCCCGCCAAAATCCCTGCCACCGTCGTTACCGGGTTCCTCGGGGCCGGAAAAACCACGCTGATCCGGCATATGTTGCAGAACGCGCAGGGCAAGCGGATTGCCCTGATCATCAACGAATTCGGCGATCTGGGGGTCGATGGCGATATCCTCAAAGGTTGCGGCGCCGAGACCTGCACCGCCGACGACATTGTCGAACTGTCGAACGGCTGTATCTGCTGCACCGTGGCCGAGGATTTCATTCCGACCTTGGAAATGCTGTTGGCCCGCGATCCAAAGCCTGACCATATCGTCATTGAAACCAGCGGTTTGGCCCTGCCGCAGCCCTTGGTCCGCGCGTTCAGCTGGCCGGCCATTTCGACCCGCGTGACCGTCGACGGGGTGGTCACCGTGGTCGATGGCAAGGCCGTGACCGAGGGGCGGTTTGCGCATGACGTCGCCGCCGTCGATGCGCAGCGGGCGGCGGATGAGAATCTCGATCACGAAACCCCGCTGTCTGAACTGTTCGACGACCAGATCGCCTGCGCCGACATGATCGTGGTGAACAAGGCCGATCTTTTGACTGCGGCTGAAATGGATGCTCTGACCGGGCGGCTAAAGGCAGAAAGCCGCAAAGGCGTGCAGGTGGTGCGCGCGACGATGGGGGCGCTGCCGGTCGATGTGCTGCTGGGGCAGGGGGTCGGGGCCGAGAACGACCTTGCGGCGCGGCACGAGGTGCATCACCACCATCATCACGATGACGAGGATGATCACGGTGCCGACCACGCGCATGATCACGGACACGACGAATTCGAATCTTTCGTGGTGTCGCGCGCCGAAGTGACCGACCCTGCCGCCTTTGCGGCGCAGGTTGCCGATGTAATCCGTGCCCACGACATCTTGCGCATGAAAGGCTTTGTCGCCGTCAGCGGCAAACCGATGCGCCTGACCTTGCAGGCGGTTGGCCCGCGGGTGGACACTTATTTCGACCAGCCCTTCAAAGGCCCGCGCGAAACCCGCCTTGTCGTCATTGGCGAGGCCGGATTGGACCGTGCGGCGATTACGGCAGCACTTGCCGCATGATCGTCGTCGCGCGCACAGACCCGCGCGACCCACAGGCGACCGCGCTGTTGCAGGCCAGTCATGCGCTGATGCAGGCGCTGTTCGCGCCTGACGAAAACCACTTTCTGTCGATCGACGCGCTGTGCGCCGAGGACGTGCATTTCTTTACGGCCCGCGAAGGCGCGACGCTGCTGGGCACCGGGGCGATCAAGGTGAAAAAGGACATGGCCGAGGTTAAGTCGATGTTCGTGGCCGAAACTGCACGCGGGCGCGGCGTCGCCGATGCCATCCTGCGCGCACTCGAGGATCGTGCCCGTGAATTGCGCCTGCATTGGCTGCGTCTGGAAACCGGCAATCTGCTGCACGCGGCGCGTCGGCTTTATGCGCGGCACGGGTTTGTCAAATGCGGGGTCTTTGGCGACTATGCCGAAAACCCGAGCAGCGTTTTCATGGAAAAGCGGCTGTGAGCCTACTTTTCGTCTTCGGCCTTCTTGGCCTCGGCGGCAGCCTTCATCCGGGCCAGCAATTCCTCTTTGCTGGGGCGTTTGCCGAACGGGTTCTTGTCCGATCCCGGTTCGTTGTGTTCCTTGTGACGCGGCGTGTTCTTGGCCATTTTTTCGGCTCCCGATTTCCCATAGTCCATGATGCTGCCCTTCCGGCTGGCCTTTGCCCCGCTCTTGCCCGAAACCGCGCGGCCACGCAAGCCGGGGTGGCCTGATGCACCTACTTGCGGCGACACCGGGGGCCATAGAAGACGGCAAAGACCCGGTCGATCTGGGTCAGACCCCTGCCGATGTGGTGGTCATCTCTGCCGCCGATACGGAACTTGCGGCCCTGGCCGAGGCGCGGGCGGAAATGGATGTGCCCCCCGGCCTGCGCCTTGCCAACATGCTGCACCTGATCCACCCGATGTCGGTTGATTTGCATCTGGACGGTTGCGCCACGAAATCGCGACTGGTGATTGCGCGAGTTTTGGGCGGTGTCGGTTACTGGCGCTATGGCGCCGAACAATACGCCGCCCGCTTGCATGCCGCCGGGGTGCCGCTGGCGCTGTTGCCCGGCGATGACAAACCCGATGCCGAATTGCGCGAGTTGTCCACGGTGGCCTCTGCCGACTACGACGCCCTCTGGGCTTACCTTGTCGAAGGTGGGTCTGCGAACGCGACCAACTTTCTGCGCTACGCCAGTGCGATGCTGGACGGCACCGACAAACCTGCCGCCGCGGCGCCGTTGTTGCGGGCCGGGGTCTATTGGCCGGGGGCGGGAGTTGCTGATCTGTCAACAGCGCAGGCCGCGTGGACCCCGGACGCACCCGTGGTCCCGATCACATTTTACCGCGCCCTGGTGCAGGGCGGCGGGTTGGCCCCGGTCAACCGGCTTGTCAAATCGCTGCTGCGGCAAGGGCTGAACCCGCTGCCGATCTTCGTCGCCTCGTTGAAAGACCCGGTCAGCGTGGCGACCCTTGACCACCTGTTCACCGCCGCCCCGCCTGCCGTGATCCTGAACTGCACCGCCTTTGCCGTTGGCAGTCCGCATGACGGCGACGACAGCCCGGCGAACCCGCTGTTGGCCAATGATGCGCCGGTGTTTCAGGTCGTCCTGTCCGGCGGAACCGAGGCCGCTTGGGCCGACGGCACCCGTGGCCTGTCGGCCCGTGACATCGCGATGAATGTCGCCCTGCCCGAAGTTGACGGGCGGATCCTGTCCCGCGCCATCAGCTTCAAGAGCGAAGCGTTTTTCGACGAGGCCACCCAATGCCCGATCGTGACGTATCAGGCACGCGGCGACCGGATCGACTTTGTCGCGGCACTGGCGGCGAACTGGGCGCGACTGCGGCGGACGACTGCCAAAGACCGCCGCGTCGGGCTGGTGCTGGCGAATTATCCCAACAAGGACGGACGGCTGGCCAACGGTGTCGGTCTGGATACGCCTGCGGCCACGGTGCATGTGCTGGGCTTGCTTGCCGCTGCCGGGTACCGTCTGCACGACGCCCCCGCCGACGCCAAGGCACTGATGGACCGGCTGATGGCGGGGCCGACGAACTGGCTGACCGACCGGGCCAATCGGATCGGCGGCGTCGACCTGTCGATGGCCGAATATCAGATCGCCTATGGGCAGTTGCCCTACGCCGTCCGCGCCCAGATCGAAGATCGCTGGGGACCGCCCGAGGCCGATCCTTTCTATGAACAGGGCGAGGTCGACTGCGGCCGGTTCAAGCTGTCGGTCCTGCAATTCGGCAATATCTGTGTCGGGCTGCAACCGGCGCGGGGCTACAACATCGACCCGACCGATACCTACCATTCGCCCGACCTTGTGCCGCCGCACAACTATCTCGCGTTCTATTTCTGGCTGCGGCACGAATTTCGTGCCGATGCGATTGTCCACATGGGCAAGCATGGCAACCTTGAATGGCTGCCGGGCAAGGCGCTGGCGCTGTCCGAAACCTGCTGGCCCGAAGTGACGCTGGGGCCGGTGCCGCATATCTATCCGTTTATCGTCAACGATCCGGGCGAGGGAAGCCAGGCCAAACGCCGCGCCAGCGCCGTCATCATCGACCACCTGACGCCACCACTGACGCGGGCCGAAACCTATGGGCCGCTGCGCGATCTCGAAGCCTTGGTCGATGAATATTACGAGGCCGCCGGAGTCGATCCGCGCCGCACCACGCATCTGCGGGCCGAGATCGTGTCGCTGGCGCAGGCGACGGGGCTGGACGTCGACGCCGGGATGCAGGGGGCCGACGATCTGGGGCGGCTCGATGCTTACCTATGCGAATTGAAAGAGGCGCAGATCAGGGACGGGCTGCATATCTTTGGGGTGTCGCCAATGGGCGTGCAGGAGCGCGACCTTGCGATTGCGCTGGCGCGGGTGCCACGTGGTGCCGGCAAAGGCGGCGATGCGTCGTTGCTGCGCGCGCTGGCCGACGATCTGGGGCTGGGGTTCGATCCGCTGGCGGCGGATATGGCGGCGGTCTGGGATGCGCCGCGCCCCGATGTGCTGACCGGCGAGGGCATCTGGCGGACGGCAGGGGATACCGTCGAACGGCTGGAATTGCTGTGTCAGCGCCTGCTGGAAGGTGCCATCGCGCCCGGCCCGGCGAGTGCGGCGGTACTTGACCGAATCACCTGCCACATCCGCCCCACTGTCGCCGCCTGCGGGCCAGCCGAGGGGGCGGGGCTTCTCACCGCCCTTACAGGGCAATTCGTCGACCCGGCGCCATCCGGCGCCCCGACCCGCGGGCGGATGGACGTGCTGCCGACCGGGCGCAATTTCTACTCGGTCGACAGCCGCGCGGTGCCGACGCCGACTGCCTGGGCGCTGGGCTGGAAATCGGCCAACTTGTTGATAGAAAAGCATATTCAGGATCATGGCGACTGGCCCCGCACGATGCTGGTGACGGCATGGGGGACCGCCAACATGCGCACTGGGGGCGATGACATTGCGCAGGCGCTGGCGCTGATCGGGGTCAAACCGCAATGGGACAGCGCCAACCGGCGGGTGACAGGGTTCGACATCCTCCCCGAGGGTGTGCTGGGCCGACCAAGGGTCGACGTGACCTTGCGGATCAGCGGGTTCTTTCGTGACGCGTTCCCGCAATTGATCGACCTGTTCGACAGCGCCGCGCGGGCAGTGCAGGCCTTGGACGAGGCCGAGGCGCAGAACCCCGCCGCCGCCCGCGCCCGTGCCGGAGAGGCCACGGCGCGGGTGTTCGGATCGAAGCCGGGCGCCTATGGGGCCGGGTTGCAGGCGCTGATCGACGAACGGATCTGGGCCGACAAGGCCGATCTGGGCGCGGCTTACCTCGAGTGGGGCAGTTATGCCTACGGGGCCGGGGCCGAAGGCGTGCGCGACCGTGTCGGGTTTGAACAACGTCTGGGGCAGGTCGAGGCCATCGTGCAGAACCAGGACAACCGCGAACACGACCTGCTCGACAGCGACGATTATTACCAGTTTCAGGGCGGCGCGGCGGCCGCAGTCAGCACCCTTCAGGGCCGCGATCGGCCAATCTATCACAATGACCATTCCCGCCCCGAACGCCCCGTCATCCGCACGCTCGACGACGAAATCGGGCGCGTCGTGCGGTCCCGCGTCGTCAATCCGAAATGGATCGCCGGGGTCATGCGGCATGGTTATAAAGGCGCGTTCGAAATGGCCGCGACGGTCGATTACCTTTTCGCCTTTGCGGCGACGACCGGGGCGGTGAAAAACCACCACTTCGATCTGGTCGAAGCCGCCTTTCTCGAGGCTGACGCGGTGCGCGACTTTATCGTGGAACACAACGCTCCGGCGCTGGCGGAAATCGCGCAACGGCTGCAAGAGGCGATCGACCGGGGCCTCTGGCAACCCCGCAGCAATTCGGCGCGAGCGCGGATTGCGGGGCTGGTGCAGAGGCCGCGAATGGCAGCGGACGTTGATGTCGGCGGAGCCTCCGGCGGGAGTATTTTGGGCCAAAAGAAGCGGTAGGTCAGGGCGATGATACTGCGGCGGCTTGCATCGAACGATCCGGCTTTGCCCGCGCTGCTGGCGCTGGTGCGCAGATCGTTCGCCTATATGGACGGGGTGATCGACCCGCCGTCGTCGATGCTTCGGCTGACCCTTGCGGATCTGGGGGCGCAGGCGGTGACGGGCGAGATCTGGGTGATCGGCGATGTCGCGGCCTGCGTGTTTCTGACCCCAAGGACCGAGGCGCTGTACATCGGCAAACTGGCAGTCGCAGCGCAGGCGCGGGGGCAGGGACATGCGCGGACCCTGATCGATCTTGCCGCCGACAGGGCCCAGACCCTTGGCCTGACGGCACTCGAATTGCAGACCCGCATTGAACTGCGTGCCAATCAGGCGGCGTTTGCGGCGATGGGTTTCGTCGAGGTCGCCCGCACCGCGCATCCGGGCTATGACAGGCCAACGTCAATCACCTATCGCCGTCCCGTCCCGAAAGGCCAACGATGATCCTGCACCTGACTGCCCTGCTGATGTTTCAACTTGCGGGCGAAGTCACCGCCCGCACCCTTGGTCTGCCGGTCCCCGGTCCGGTGATCGGCATGGCATTCCTGTTCGTGGCACTTCTCGTCTCGCCCCGCATGGCCGATGCCATCAGTCCGACGGCCAAGGTCCTGCTGGCACATTTGTCGCTGTTGTTCGTGCCCGCCGGGGTCGGCGTGGTCGGCCACCTGAACCGGCTGTCCACCGATGGCCCGGCGCTGGGGCTGGCCATCGTCGGATCGACCGTGCTGGCGATTGTGGCCGGAGTGCTGACGTTTCTGGCGGTGGCGCGGCTGACCGGTGCGCCCGATGCGTGACCCCGCCGCCATCTGGACCTACCTTGCCGCCGACCCGCTGCTGTGGCTGACTCTGACGCTGATCGCCTACGGGATTGGCGATGCGGCGTTCAAGGCATCGGGACGCAGGCCGGTGGTCAACCCGGTGCTGATCGCGGTTGCGATTCTGGCGGTGATCCTGCGACTGACCGACACGCCTTATGCGACCTATTTCGCGGGCGCACAGTTCGTCCATTTCATGTTGGGACCGGCGACCGTGGCGCTGGCGGTGCCGCTTTATGCCAATATCGGGCGGATCAGGACGGCGCTGTTGCCGATGCTGGCGGCGCTGGCTGTCGGGTCGGTTACAGCGATGGCCAGCGCCATCGGCATCGCCGCAGCCTTGGGCGTCACGGGTGAAACCCTGCTGTCACTGGCGGCGAAATCGGCGACCGCGCCGGTGGCGTTGGGCGTGTCCGAGGCGATTGGCGGCTCTCCGACATTGACCGCCGTTCTGGTCATCCTGACCGGAATCACTGGGGCCATCGTTGCCACCCCACTGCTCAACCTGATGCGGGTGCGCGACTGGCGGGCGCGGGGCTTTGCCGTCGGCGTTGCCAGCCACGGGATCGGTACGGCGCGGGCATTTCAGGTCAACGAAACGGCAGGGGCCTTTGCCGGGGTCGGCATGGGGCTGAACGCGCTGCTGACGGCGCTGATCGCACCGCTGCTGGCCCCTTGGCTGATCGGGCTGTTCTAGAAGCTTGCAACGCCCCGGCGTCCGGCGCAAAGTCTGTGACTGCACGCAGGCCCGAAGGAAACGCCATGACTGAAGAAACCGCCAACGACGTTGATCGTCACGCCGCCAAGATGGCCAAGAAAAAGGCCGCGCGTGACAAGATCATGGCGACCAAGACCGACCAGAAGGGGCTGATCATCGTCCATACCGGCAAGGGCAAGGGCAAGTCGTCTGCCGCGTTCGGGATGATCTTTCGCTGCATTGCCCACGGGCTGCCATGCGCTGTTGTGCAGTTCATCAAGGGCGGCATGTCGACGGGTGAACGTGACCTGATTCTGCGCCAGTTCAGCGCGGAATGCGCGTTTCACACGATGGGCGAGGGGTTTACCTGGGAGACGCAGGACAAGACCCGCGACACCGAAATGGCCCAGGCCGCATGGGCCAAGGCGAAGGAATTGATTCGCGATCCGGCCAACCGGATGGTGCTGCTGGACGAGATCAATATCGCGATCCGCTATGATTATGTCGATATCGCCGAGGTCGTGGCGTTTCTGATAGCCGAAAAGCCACCGATGACCCACGTCGTGCTGACCGGGCGCAATGCCCATCCCGACCTGATCGAAGTGGCGGACCTCGTGACTGAGATGGAGCTGGTCAAGCACCCGTTCCGGTCCGGCATCAAGGCGCAGATCGGGGTGGAATTCTGACAGGACAAAGGGGGCGCTGCCCCCGCCGCCCGTGCCGGGCGCCTCCCCCGGAGTTTCAGGGACCAAAGAAGGGATAAGATGGGGGATGCCCCTCGGGTCTGTCGTCAGACGCAGCCCGAGGGGTCTTCTCCGGTCATGGTCGGTGCTCTCCAGCCCGTGCCACTGCCCCAGATTGGGCGCTTCTGGTTAACATATCCTTGCCGCTTCTTTGGTCCCTGACACTCTGGGGGGTGAATGCCGCAAGGCAGAGGGGGGCAAAGCCACCCTGCAACGCCGATCATGTCCGTGGCGCCGCCGCTCTTGCGCCGCTCAAGGTCTGCCCGGTCGACAGCGCCTCGGGGTCGACAACGACTTCGATCACGGCCAGCGTCCCCGCCGCCTGTGCCCGCCCGAACGCCGCCGCGAAATCGGCGGTCTTTTCCACCGTTTCACCATGCCCGCCATAGGCCCGCGCCAGCGCCGCAAAGTCTGGATTAGCCAGCGCCGTGCCCGACACCCGGCCCGGATAGTGCTTTTCCTGATGCATCCGGATGGTGCCGTAACGCCCGTTGTTCATCACCACGACGATGGGTTTCGCGCCATGCTGCACTGCCGTCGACATTTCGTTCAGGGTCATCTGGAAACAGCCGTCACCTGCCAGACAGACCACCGTGCGGCCGGGGTATTCGATGCTGGCCGATACGGCAGCCGGAAACCCGTAACCCATCGACCCCGAGGTTGGGGCCAGTTGGGTGCGGAACCCCTTGTAAGTGAAATAGCGGTGCAACCAGGCCGCATAGTTGCCGGCACCATTGGTCAGGATCGCATCCTCGGGCAGGTTGGCCGAGAGCCAGGCGATGATCTGTTCCTGCTTGACGTCGCCGGGGCTTTCGTGTGGCGTCGCCCACCACTCGTAGTCGGCCCGCGCCGCCCGGGTCCAGTCGGCCCAATCCGCGCCACAAGCCGGCAGCCGCGACAGGGCCCGCACGAAAGACACGGCGTCGGCGGTGACGCAGAGATCGGGGCGATAGACCCGGCCCAATTCGTCGGGGTCGGCATGGACATGCAGGATCGCAGGTGCAGGCGCGGCAGGGTCGACCAGCGTGTAACCCTGTGTTTCGATATCGCCAAAGCGCGAGCCGACAATCAACAACGCATCGGCGTCGCGCATCCGCTGTGCCAGCCGCGGGTTCACCCCGACGTTCAGGTCGCCGACATAATTCGGGTGCCGGTTGTCAAGGTAATCCTGTCGGCGAAACCCCAGCGCGACAGGCAGGTTCTGGGTTTCGGCAAAGGCCGCCAGATCCGTCGCGGTCTGCGCCGACCAGTGCGGCCCGCCGATGATCACCAGGGGCCGCTTGAACCCGGCCAACCACTCCAACGCATCCGCCGCGACCCCCGCATAAGTGGGGGCGAGTTCGATCAGTGGTGCGGGGCAGTCGGGCACGTCGGCAGTGCTGCTCAGCATATCCTCGGGCAGGGCCAGCACCACCGGACCGGGGCGGCCTGCGCATGCCACGGCAAAGGCGCGGCGGATGTATTCGGGCAGCCGTTCGATCTGATCGACCTCGGTCGCCCATTTGGCCAAGCCGCCGAAAACCCGGCGGTAATCGACCTCCTGAAACGCTTCGCGATCGCGGTGGCTGCGGTCGATCTGGCCGACGAACAGGATCATCGGGGTGCTGTCCTGCATCGCGATATGGACGCCGGCGGCAGCATTGGTCGCCCCCGGACCGCGGGTGACAAAGGCAATGCCGGGCTGGCCGGTCATCTTGCCATAGGCCTCGGCCATCATCGCGGCGCCGCCTTCCTGACGGCAGACGACGTTCTGGATGTCGCTGTCGTATAGCCCGTCGAGGGCGGCCAGAAAACTCTCGCCGGGAACCGAAAACACCCGGCGCACGCCGTGAATCGCCAGTTGATCGCTTAGGATTTTTCCGCCGTGTCGCAGCATTCTCTGCCCCCCGATTTGGCCGCACCATGTGCCACGCGCACGGCGGGCGCAAGATCAGCGGTTGATGGTTCCGTAGCGCCTGCTAGGTCTTTGCAAAACCGAAAGGCAACCGATGACGACCCTTCTTGGCATCTGCGGCGCACTGCGTGCCGGATCGACCAATCGCAAACTCATGCATGTCGCCGCCCGGACCTTTGCGCCGGACGATTTCATCACCGCCGATCTGCACCTGCCGTTGTATGACGGCGATGTTGAAGTCCGCGACGGCATCCCGCCCGCGGTGCAGACCCTTGCCGACCAGATCGCCGCCGCCGATGCGGTGATCATCGCCAGTCCGGAATATAACAAATCGATCACCGGCGTGCTGAAAAACGCGCTCGACTGGGTCAGCCGGACCAAGGGCGGGCCTTGGGCGGACAAACCCGTGGCGATCATGTCGGCCAACGCCGGGCGCAGCGGTGGCGAGCGGGGGCAATACGCGCTGCGGCTGGCGTTGACGCCGTTCCGGCCCCTGCTGTTGGCCGGGCCGGAGGTGCTGGTGGGCAACAGCGGCAAGGCTTTCGACGATGACGGCAACCTGATCGATGACCGCTATGTCAAGGCCGTCACGGCCCAGATGGACGCGCTGAAACGGTTGATGCGCTAGACCCGGTTGGCGATTTCGATCAAAACACTCCGGTATTGGATTTCGCGTTCGAGCAAAGCGAGAGGCAGCGAATATCCGATACATGTCTAAGCCGAAAAGCTTTAGGCTGCGATCATGGACCAGCCGACCACGCAAATGCAGACCCTGACCGATGTGCTGGACGTCGCGCGGGCGCGGGCCTTGCAGGCGACATTGGGTGGCACTCCAACGCTGATCGCAGGGCAACCGTTGCCGCCGTTCTTTCACCAGATCTATTTCTGGGATCCGGCCCCGCCCGACCTTTTGGGTCGCGACGGGCATCCGGCGACCGGCGGCATGATCCCCGATATGGGCCTGCCCCGCCGGATGTGGGCGGCGGGGCGGTTGCAATGGCACCGGGCGTTGCTGGCGGGCACCCAGGCCGAACGGCGCAGCACGGTCGAATCGGTGACGCGCAAGGATGGGCGCAGCGGCCCGCTTGCCTTTGTGCGCCTGCGCCACGACATCTGGCAACGGGCGGCGCTGGCGTTGACCGAATGGCAGGAACTGGTTTACCGGGCCGATCCCACCCCGGATGCAATCCCGCCCGAAGTGCCACAGGCCCGGACCAACGAAGATCACGCTCTGCGCTTGAGCTTTAATTCCACCACGCTGTTCCGCTATTCGGCGCTGACGTTTAACGGACATCGGATCCACTACGACGCCGCTTATGCGCGCGAGGTCGAGGGGCACGCCGGTCTGGTGGTTCACGGCCCGTTGCTGGCGCAGGTGCTGGTCCTGCTGGCGCGGGATCGGCTGGGGCGCGATCTGACCACATTCAGTTACCGCGCCACCGCCCCGCTGATCGCGGGCGAGGCGGCCGATTTTTGTTGGCAGAACGGTGCGGCGTGGGTGCGCGGCGCCGACGGGCGGCTCTGCATGGAGGCCGAGGCGCGATAGGTCAGGCCCGAAATCCCGCAGGTATCCGGTCGATCCCCTCCAGCACGAGATCGACCATGACCTCGCCCACCAGCGGCGCCATACCAAAGCCGATCTTGAAACCGCCGTTGGCGATGTAATCCCCCGGCAGGGTCGGATGCGCCCCAAGGATCGGGGCACGGCTGGCGGCGCGGGGCCTGATCCCGGCCCAACGCTGCACCACTTCGGCCCCGCGCAGCACCGGAAACGACAGAGTCGCGCGGTCGATCAGATCGTCGAGTTGCGCATCGGTCGCTGTCGGATCGTCCCAAAGTCGTTCGGAGGTTGATCCGATGGCCAGCGTGCCGTCGCCGTGCGGCACGATATGGATGCCGTCGGCGAACAGTTGCGGGCGGTCATGGGCGTCGAACCGCAACAGCGCGGCCTGCCCTTTGACGCCGCTGCCGCCGATCTTGACCAAGCCCTGCCAGCCAGTTGCCCAGATCACCGGTCCGCGTCGGGCCGCCTGCCGCACCACTTCGCCACCCAAGGCGACGACTGCTGCTGCCAGGCTTTCGGTTGCGCGACGCGGATGGATCCGGGCCGACAGGGTGTCATGCACCAGCCAACCTGACGGGCTGAGCGGTGCCCATGTCGCGTGATCCGCCGCCGCCACGATCTGCCAATCGGCCCGCCCCTGCCACAGTTGCCCCGCCGAAACCGCCCGCTTGCGGGCCAGATCGACCGCCGCATCATCCGCCAGAGGCTGCAACCTTCCGCCCCGCGCATAGCCGGGATTGATGCCCGACAGTTCGCGTACCCCGGCCCAGAACCCCTCGGCGATCAGCAGGCTGTCCAACTGGAACTGCTTCTTGTCGTTCCACTGGTCGGGCACATGCGGCGCCAATGCCCCGACGATGCCGCCGCTGGCCCCGGCGGCGGCGCCTGCCGGGTCGATGACCCGCACCCGGGCGCCGCGCCGCGCACAGGCATAGGCGACCGACAAACCGAACACGCCGGCCCCCATCACCGTCACGTTGCCCCCGACCTTACCGATTGCCATTGCCGCCCGCCTTGCCCAAAGTCCGCCCGGCAGTTTAGGGCAGGCGATGGACAACGACCAGCAGGCGCAGATCGACTGGCGGGACGGGGTGCCGATCTCGGCCCGTTTCGACGACCCGTATTTCAGTCTCGACGACGGGCTGGCCGAAAAACGGCATGTGTTTCTGGCTGGCAACGACCTGCCCGCGCGGTTCGGCGGTGATTTTCATGTGGCCGAACTGGGGTTCGGGACCGGGTTGAATTTTCTCGTCACATGCGCGGCCTGGGATCAGGCGGGTCGCCCCGGCACCCTGCGATTCACCAGTTTCGAAGCCTTGCCCATGTCGCCGGCCGACATGGCGCAGGCGCTGGCGGCCTTTCCGGCGCTGGAGAGCCGCGCCGTCGATATGATCAAGGCGGTGGATCGCGGGTTAGGGCCTTATGATCTGGACGGTGTCGTGCTTGATATCGTACGTGGCGATGCACGGCTGACGGTCGGTGATTGGAATGGAATTGCTCATGCGTGGTATCTGGATGGATTTAGCCCAGAAAAGAACCCAGAAATGTGGCAAATTGATTTGCTGCGCAGCATCGCCGCGCATACCCTTCCCGGGGGAACGCTCGCGAGCTACACCGCCGCCGGCCAGGTGCGCCGTGATCTGGCGACGGTCGGGTTCGCGGTGACGCGCGTTCCCGGCTACGGACGCAAACGCCACATGACCCGCGCAAGGCTGCCCGCCTGATGCAGACCAATACCCGTCTTGGCATCTGGCTGATGATCGCCACAACATTGGTCTTTGCGGTGCAGGACGGCCTGTCGCGGCATCTGGCGGGCGAATACAATGTGCTGATGGTGGTGATGATCCGCTACTGGTTCTTTGCTGCCTTCGTGATCGCCATCGCGGCACGGCAGTCGGGATCGATCCGGGCGGCAGCGGCCACGACGCAACCCCTGTTGCAAATGTTTCGCGGCCTCCTGCTGGCGGCCGAAATCTGCGTGATGGTGTTGGCCTTCGTCAAACTCGGGCTGGTCGAAAGCCACGCGATATTCGCCTCGTATCCGCTGTTGGTCGCCGCGCTGTCTGGCCCCGTGTTGGGCGAAAAGGTGGGCTGGCGGCGCTGGGCGGCGATCGGGATCGGGTTCGTCGGGGTGATGATCATTCTTGAGCCGGGCGTTACAGTTTTTGCGCCCGCCGCCGCGATCCCTTTGCTGGCGGCCTTCATGTTCGCGCTTTACGGCCTGCTGACCCGCTACGCCGCCCGGCGCGACGGCACCGCGACTTCGTTCTTTTGGACTGGCGTCACGGGCGCCGTGGCGATGACTGCCGCAGGTTTCTGGGCGTGGGAGCCGATGATCATGTCCGACTGGGGTTTTATGGCCATGCTGTGTCTGACCGGGGTCAGCGGTCACTGGTTGTTGATCAAAACCTACGAAGTGGCCGAGGCCAGTGCGGTGCAGCCCTTTGCCTACCTGCAACTGGTGTTCGCCAGCGCCATCGGCATCGCTGTTTTCGGCGAGGTGATCCGGCCCAATGTCGCCATCGGCGCCGGGCTGGTGATTTGTGCGGGGCTGTTCACACTCCTGCGGGCTCGACGCACCGCACGAACTTAGAAAGTGGCCCGGTCTTTCACTTTGCCATAATAACTCCCCCCGGAGGGTCCGTCATTTCCGCGGTCACCCACCCGGCCGGGGCGATGGGCGCCTGCCAGAAGGGCCGACCGGAGCGACAGGCGACACAGCAGGGGCGCTGACCGCTTCGACCGCAGGCGTGCTGCGATCCGGGCGGGCCAGCGGGCGGATCACGGGTTTGTTGCCGATCAGCAGCTTGGTAAATTCGACCGGCCCGGTTTGCCCACTTAGCCTGGCGCGGTAAACCAGCATTGATTCCGTGACCCGCTGCACATAATTGCGGGTTTCGCGGAACGGGATCGCTTCGATCCAGTCGATCACATCGACCGCGCCCAGACGCGGATCACCGCGCTCGTCCATCCACTGCCGCGGGCGGCCCGGTCCGGCGTTATAGCCTGCGGCGATCTGGACCGGGGAATAGCCAAAACTTTCGACCAGACCGGCCAGATAGGTGGACCCAAGCCGCGCGTTATACTCCCAATCGCTGGTCAGCCGAGCGCGACTATAGGGCAGGCCCAGTCCCTTGGCGACATCCTCGGCGGTGCCCGGCATCAGTTGCATCAGACCCAACGCGCCGACCGGGCTGCCGACGACGGCGTTGAATTCGCTTTCGCGCCGGGCGATCGACAACGCCAGTTCGGGCGGCACCGGCAGGTCGAGCTTGGCGAGATCGTGCAGCGGGAAATACAGCGCCGGGATGATCATCCCGCGTGCCGCCGCCGCCTTGCCGACCATTACCTCAAAGAACGGTTCGTTCATCGCGTTCAGGATGCCGCCAAGCTGCCCCAGTTCGGCGCGGTTTAGTGTCTGCCCCAGTTTGGCAAAGAACAGCACTGCCGACCCGCGCTGATCCGCGGCCAGCAGGGCCAGCCCGGCGCGGGTCAGATCGGCGTTCAAAACCGGCGATCCGCGCCAGTCGGCGAATTCTTCGCGCCCGGTCAGGGCCGGGTCCAGTGGCAGGCCCAGACGTTCTGCCGCCAGCAGGCCATAAAACCCGGTCTGATGCTGCGACGCCTCGGCAAAGGCCGCTGCCGCCGCGTCAGGATCGCCCAGCGCCTCATAGGTGCGTCCCAGCCAATAGCCGCCGCGGCCTTCGGATATCGGACTGTCGACCGAACTGGCAAAGGTCTGGAAATGCCGCAGCGCCTGCTCGGGTTTGTTGAGGTAGCGCAGGGAAATATACCCCGCCAGCCATTGCAGGTCGGCAAATGCCTCGCCCCCGGTCAGGTGGTGCTGGCTGGCCAGCGCATAGGCGTCATCAGCCCGCCCTTCGCGCATGGCCCAACGCGCCAAAACCCGCCGATAGCCCGACCAGCGGAACGGATCGCCAAGCGCCGTCGCATCGGCCGAGCGTTCGGTCAGAATCGCCGCCGCTTCGGTCCAGTCGCCGCGGTTGGCAAGGTAAGCGTAGCGGTCATAGGCCAGCCCCGGATCGTCGCGCAACGCGACCGGCACCAGCGCCAGCTTGGCCGTCGCATCGCCCGCCTTGCTGATATAGGCGATCCGTGCTTCGGCCAGCGCCCGCTGGTCGGGGTCGAGCAGCGGCAACATCCGCGCCGCATCGGTAGTCCGCCCGCGCCACAGCATCGCGTCTGTCCGCATCGCGTGGAACGGCGCCAAAAGGTCGGGGAAAGCAGCCATCATCGCCGTCTGGTCTTTGTCGGCCAGCCCCAGTTCCAGCCATGCGTCGCGCAAGACCGTCTGGGCGCGATCCGGCTGCCCCTTGGCAAACCACGCCTCGGCCAGCCGCAGCGCGCCCGGTCCGGTCTGCGGCGGTTGATCGGCAAAAAAGCCGATCACCACGTCAGGATCGGCGCCCTTTTCAATCGCGTCTTCGCCACGCGCCCGCAACCGGTCCAGCCCCGGCCAATCGGGGCGGGCGGCGACAAAGGCGATATATTCGGCAAACGTCCCTTTGCCTTCGCGCAGCCGGGTCCATGTGATCAGGTCGCGCCCCAAAACATCCTGCCCGACCAGCCCGGCGGCCCCGGTCCAGTCGCCCTGTGCGCCCAACTGGAATGCCTCCGTCAAGGCAGCGCTATTCGGCGTCTGCGCGGGTGCTTGGGTCGCAAACAGAATGAACAAGACTAGCCAGCGCATCACGGTCCTTTCGGCGTCAGTGCGGCAACCTAGACGACATGGCCCTGCTGACAACTCACAAACTTGGCAAGCGGCGAAAATCGGGCTAGGACGGGCGCGTTTCAGGGGGCGCAGCGCCCCGCGCATAAGGACCAAAGCCATGATCAAGGGATCGTTCCCGGCCCTCGTCACCCCGTTCAAGGACGGCGTAGTGGACGTTGAGACGCTGAAATCGCTGGTCGAATGGCATATCGCCCAAGGTTCGCACGGATTGGTCCCGGTCGGCACCACGGGCGAAAGCCCGACGCTGAGCCATGAGGAACACGATCTGGTCGTTGCCACCGTCGTCAAGACAGCGGCGGGCCGGGTGCCGGTGATCGCCGGGGCCGGGTCGAACAACACCATTGAAACGGTGCGATTGGTTGCCGCGGCGAAAAAGGCCGGGGCCGATGCCGCCCTTGTCGTCACCCCCTATTACAACAAACCGACGCAACGCGGGCTGATCGCCCATTTCACCGCTGCGGCGGCGGTCGGGCTGCCGATCATCATTTACAACATTCCGGGCCGCTCGGTCGTCGATATGACCCCGGCAACGATGGGCGAACTGGCCCTGTTGCCGATGATCGTCGGCGTCAAGGATTCCACCGGCGACATCGCCCGCGTTTCGGCGCAGCGGATCACCTGTGGCACCGATTTCATCCAGATGTCGGGCGAGGATGCGCAGGCGCTGGGCTATCACGCGATGGGCGGGCATGGCTGCATTTCGGTCACCGCCAATGTCGCGCCGAAACTCGTCGCCGAGTTTCAGGACGCGATGCAGGCGGGCGATTACGCCACCGCGCGGGGCTATCAGGACAGGCTGATGCCGCTGCATCAGGCGATCTTTATGGAGCCGGGGGTGTGTGGGGCCAAATACGGGCTGTCCTTGCTGGGCAAATGCCGGGACGAGGTCCGCTCGCCCCTGACCACGTTGGCCGAAGGCACTCGGCTGGCCGTCAAGGATGCGATGATTCACGCCGGGTTGATCAACTAAAGCGATTCAGCTTTTCATGAAAACACGCGGATCAAGAAACGCGTTCGAGCGAAGCGAGAGGCAGCGAATTTTGATTCCGATGAAATCTGAATCGCTTAGAGGCCGCTCGTGTTCGCCGACCTGATCCTGACCAACGCCCGCGTGCTGACACAGGATCGCGCCCAGCCCGAGGCCGAGGCCGTGGCGCTGGCCGATGGTCGGATCATGGCCGTCGGCACGCAGGCCGAGGTCGCGGCGCGGGCGGGTCATGAAACCCGAATGATCGATGCCGCGGGCCGCACCGTGCTGCCCGGTTTCGTCGAAAGCCACCTGCATCTGGCGTTGGGCGGGGCCGAGCTGGCGCATCTGCAACTGGGCGGCGTGACGGGTGCCGACGCCATCGGTCGCGCCTTTCATGCCTTCGCCACGGCCAACCCTGATGCGCCCCTTCTCATGGCCCAAGGCGGCAACTACGGCATGATCGGCCACGCGATGACTCGCGCCGATCTTGACGCGATTATCCCTGACCGACCCATCGCGGTGACCGCCAGCGATCATCACACGGTCTGGGCGAATACCGCGGCGTTAAAGGCCGCAGGCATTCTGCACGGCGCGTCCACCCCGCCGGGGCACGAGATCGTCATCGGGCCGGACGGCATGGCGACCGGCGAATTGCGCGAGTTCGAGGCGTTCGCCCCGGTGATCGCCTTGGGCGGCGAGGAACGTCTGAACCTTGGCATCGCCACCGGACGCAATCCGCAGCCTTGGCCGGATGACGCCGCCCTTGCCATCGACCGCGCCAAGGTGGCACGCGGTCTGGCCCATTGCGCGCGGCACGGGATCACCAGCATGGTGAACATGGATGGCAACCGCTACACGCTCGCGCTGCTCGACAGCTTGCGCAAACAGGGCGGGCTGACGGCGCGGGTCAAGGTGCCGTTCCACTACAAACCCGACATGACATTGGCCGATCTGGACGAGGCGAGCGCCCTGCACCACGACTTTGCCGACGACTGGCTGACCTCGGGCATGGTCAAGTTTTTCATGGACGGGGTGATCGACAGCCGCACCGCGTTCATGCTGCAAGACTACGTCGAACAGCCCGGTTGGCGGTCGGCACCGCTTTTCCCCGATTTTGCAAAGGTCGCGACCGAGGTGGACCGGCGCGGATTGCAAATCGCCGTTCATGCCATCGGCGACGGCGCGGTGCGCCACACCATCGACGGGATCGCGGCGGCGCAAAGGGCCAATGGCGCACGCGATGCCCGCCACCGGATCGAACATATCGAACTGATCGACCGGGCCGAGATCCCGCGCCTTGCCACGCTTGGGATCACCGCGTCGTCGCAGCCGCCACACGCCCCCGGCGCGATGGATTTCGGGCTGGAGCCGACTTGCGCGACAATCGGCGCGGCGCGTTTGCGCGATGCGTTCCTGTGCCGGACCCTGGCCGAGGCCGGGGCGCATGTCGCCTTTGCATCCGACTGGCCGGTGACGGACGTGGCGGTGCTGCGCGGGATCGGGGCGGCACTGACAAGGCCGGTGCTGGCCGGCGGCGACGATCAGCGCGTCAACCTTGAATTTGCCCTGCGGGCCTATACGGCGGGCGGTGCGTGGGCGGCGCACCGCGATCATCTGACCGGCACGATCCGGCCCGGTATGGCGGGCGACCTGGTGATGCTGTCGGGGGATATTCAGGCGGCCGCGCCCGGGGAGATCGACCGGTTGCAGGTGGCAATGACGGTTTGCGGCGGGCGGGTGACGTTTGGCGGGTAGGATGGGTTTCGCCCATCCTACGGGCGCAGCCAGTCTTTCGCGTAATCGACCGAGCCGCATTCCGCGAACCGCGCCAGCCGGTTCAGTTCTGCCTGCAACCGGGCCAGCCGTCCGGCCCCGATCCTGACCCGGGATTCGGGCCAGAACGCAGCGACGTTCAGCACATTGCCGTCGCGTTTGGCATCGATCCGTCCGATCAGCGTGTCGCCTTCGATCACCGGGAACACGTAGTAGCCGTATTGGCGTTGCGGCGCGGGCACGAAGATTTCGATCCGGTAAGCAAACCCCAATAGCCGCTCGGCCCGCTTGCGATCCCGCAAGGCCGGGTCGAAAGGCGACAGGATGCGCACCCGTGGCGGCGCATCGGGCACCGCGATGTCGGGCAAATCGGGGCGGGCGAAACTGCGCCGCAGGCTGCCATCGGCCCCGGTGATTCCGATCGCGATCAACCGTCCGGCCGCCAATTCGCGCAGACACCAAGCCTTTGCCTCGTGCGGCGTCACCAGCGCCCAGAACGCCGCGACTTCGCCGCTGGTGGCGAACCCCAGCCGGTCCATCGCGCCGGTGCAGGCCCAGTCAATCGTTGCCTCGGGGTGATGTGTTGCCACCCGGTGCGCTTCGGGGATCACCCGTTCAGTCAGGTCATAGACCTTTCTGAACCCGTCGCGGCGCACCACCGACACCTCGCCACTGCGCCAGAGGTATTCCAGCGCGGTCTTGGACGGATGCCAGTCCCACCAACCGCCTGAACCGCGCACCTCATCAGCGCCAACCTCGCCGCTGGTGCAATGGCCCTGATCGGCGATCTGGCGGCGCACCGCGTCGATCTTGTCGGCGAACCCGTCGCGCCGCCATTCGGCCCAGCGGCCCGCCAGCCGGTCGCGATCACGGGCAAACCGCAACCGCCAGTGCGGCCAGAACGCCACCGGAATGACCGACGCATCATGCGTCCAATGTTCGAAAACCTGGCGGTCGCGGTGCAGCAAATGGCCAAGGGCGGCGGGGCGATATTGCTGACGGCGCGACCACAGGATCATGTCGTGCGCACGGGCGACGGTATTGACGCTGTCGACCTGAACAAAGCCCAAGGCGTCGATCACCCCCATCAGGTCGGCCCCCTTGCCGGGGCCGCTGGGCGGCGCAAGCAGCCCGTGCCGGTCAAGGAACAGGCGGCGGGCGGCGGTGTTGGACAGGGTGGGCAGGGTCATCTCGGCCTTTGGATTTGACCGAACCTAACGGTTCTTGCCCGGCACCCACAAGACATCCGCCGCGCCGTTGTCATTGGCGAGCCGGGAGGCCTGAAAGAACCAGTCGGACAGGCGGTTGAGGTATTTGACGACCGCGGGATTGACCTGTTCATCCGCCGCCAGTTCGACGCACAAGCGTTCGGCGCGGCGCGATACGGTGCGGCAGAGATGCAGATGCGCGGCGAGCGGCGACCCACCGGGCAGCACGAAACTTTTCAGCGGCGCCAGAACCTCGGTCATCGCGTCGATTTCGGTTTCCAGCCGCGCCACCTGCGCCTCGGTCACGCGCAGGGGCGGGTAGTCGGCGCGCGCGTCTTTCTCCATATCGGGGCGGCACAGGTCGGCCCCCAGATCGAACAGATCGTTCTGGATCAGGGCCAGACTTGCGTCCATTGGCCCCGTTGCGTGCAGCCGGGCCAGACCCACGGTCGCGTTGGTTTCATCGACCGTGCCATAGGCACTGACCCGGTGCGAAAACTTGGCCACCCGGTCGCCGTTGCCCAGTGCGGTGGTGCCGGTGTCGCCGGTGCGGGTGTAAATCTTGTTCAGCGTGACCATCAGTTTGCCCCCATCCGACGCAGCCAGACGAACAGCAAGATCAGCATGATCGCGACGAATTGCATCCCGATCCGCCAGCGCATGATCCGGTTGGCGTGCTTGCGGTTGAATTCGCCGCCTTTGCCGAAGGTGCCGATGCCGAACACAAGGATCCCCAGGACCAGCAGACAGGCGATGGCGACGGCGATGAATAGGGGGTCTTTGGCCATGACGGCTCCTGTGGTCAGGGTTCGGCCCGATGTAGCACGCTCACGCAGGATGAAAAGGGGATCAGCCCCGGCGGATCACTGCATCGAGCAGACGGGTGGACAGAACCCGACGCAGAAATCCCATCAGATAGGTCGGCGTGGTGACATAATAGCGGGGTCGGGGACGGGCGGCGGTCAGCGCCTGCAACAGCTTTTTCGTTACCGCGCTAGCAGGCAGTTCGAACATATCCGGCGCCCGGTCGTCATAGAGGCGACTGCGCAATGCCGCGTAGTCGGCGGCCCGTGCCGACCCTTCCCAATCGACCCAGCGTTCGAAATGCGCAATCGCGTTCTGGCGGATTCTCGACGTGATCGGCCCCGGCTCGATCAGGACGACGTGGATGCCGCTGCCGTGCATCTCCAGCCGCAGCACGTCCGACAGCCCTTCAAGCGCGAATTTGGTCGCCACATAGGCGCCGCGCCATGTCATCGGAATCAGCCCCAGAACCGACGAGCAGTTGACGATCCGCCCGCGCCCTTGCGCACGCATGACAGGGATCACCCGGCGGGTCAGATCGTGCCAGCCGAACAGGTTGGTTTCAAAGATTGCCCGCAGCGCATCGACGGGCAAATCCTCGACCAAACCGGGACATGCGAATGCGCCGTTGTTGTACAGGGCATCCAACGTGCCGCCGGTCTGGTCCAGCACCTGCGCCAGTGCGCGGTCCATCGTGTCGGGCTGGGTGTAATCCAGCAGCGGGCTGTCAAACCCTTCGGCGATCAGTTTGTCGCAGTCCGATTGCGCCCGGCAACTGGCAAACACCCGCCACCCGGCGGCCCGCAGGCCATGCGCGGCGTCGTAGCCGATGCCTGACGAACAGCCGGTGATCAGAATTGATTTCATCTGCGCCTTTTGCGCCTGTCAGGGCGCACCTGCAAGGATCAGCCGCCCAAGAGCAGTCGCAACGTCGTGCGGGATGGTTGGCGCATGTTTTCGTCGGCATTGCCGCCAATCGCCACTGGATCAGCCCGAGTCGACCCGCTAAACACCCCGACATGACCGACACGCCCCCCGATATTGATCCAACCGACCCCGGCCCCGCAGGTCCGCTGGAATTCACCGAGACGCTGCGCCGTGCCATCGGCGACCGCTATCTGACCTATGCGCTGTCGACGATCATGAACCGCGCCCTGCCGGACGCCCGCGATGGCCTGAAACCCGTGCATCGCCGGATTCTTTACGCGATGAACCGCCTGCGCCTGTCGTCCACCGGGGGTTTCCTGAAATCGGCCAAGATTTCCGGCGACACGATGGGCGATTTTCACCCGCACGGCGATATGGCGATTTACGACGCGATGGCGCGGCTCGCCCAAGATTTCAACGTCCGTTATCCGCTGGTCAACGGGCAGGGGAATTTCGGCAATATCGACGGCGATAACCCGGCGGCCAGCCGTTATACCGAGGCCCGGCTGACCGCTGCGTCCGAGGCTTTGCTGGAAGGGTTGGACGAGGACGCCGTCGATTTCCGCCCGAACTATGACGGCCGCTTGCAGGAACCCATCGTCCTGCCCGCCGCCTTTCCCAACATCCTCGCCAACGGCGCCAGTGGCATCGCGGTCGGCATGGCGACCAACATCCCACCGCATAACCTGCACGAGCTGATCGACGCCTGCCTGCATCTGATCAAGACGCCCGATGCCCGCGACGACACCCTGCTGCAATACGTTCCGGGGCCGGATTTTCCGACCGGCGGCGTCATCGTCGAACCGCGCGACAGCATCGCCGAAAGCTATCGCACCGGGCGCGGATCGTTCCGCCTGCGGGCGCGTTATGAGATCGAGGACCTGGGCCGGGGTCAGTGGCAGATCATCGTCACCGAAATTCCCTATCAGGTCCAGAAATCGAAACTGATCGAAAAGCTGGCCGAGGTGATCCAGCTGAAAAAGGTGCCGCTGCTGGCCGATGTGCGCGACGAATCTGCCGACGATGTGCGCATCGTTCTGGAACCGCGCAGTCGCACCGTCGAACCCGACATGCTGATGGGGATGCTGTTCCGCAATTCCGATCTTGAGATTCGTTTCAGCCTCAACCTGAACGTCCTGATCGACGGGCTGACGCCCAAAGTCTGTAGCATGAAAGAGGTGCTGCGCGCGTTCCTCGACCATCGCCGCGCGGTCCTGATCCGGCGCAGCCAGCACCGGATGGCCAAGATCGACCACCGGCTTGAGGTGCTTGAAGGCTTCATCATCGCCTTTCTGAACCTTGATCGGGTGATCGACATCATCCGCTATGATGACGACCCGAAACAGGCGCTGATGGCCGAGGATTGGGGCAAGGATCACGCCCGCGCGATGACGGAAAAGGACTACGTTCCGCCCGCGCCCAGCACCGATCCGTCGCTGTCCGACGTGCAGGCCGAGGCGATCCTGAACATGCGCCTGCGGTCATTGCGGCGTTTGGAAGAACTTGAACTGCTGGCCGAACAATCCGCGCTGATGGAAGAACGTGCCGCCCTCGAAGACCTGCTCGACAGTGGTGAGCGGCAATGGTCGACCATCGCCGACCAGCTGAAAGTCACCAAAAAGCAATTCGGCAAGGACAGCCCCGGCGGTGCCCGGCGCACCACCTTTGCGGATGCGGGCGTGACCGAAGACGTGCCGATGGAGGCGATGATCGACCGCGAACCGATCACCGTCGTTTGTTCGAAAATGGGTTGGGTCAGGGCGATGAAAGGGCATATCGACAAGGCAGGCGATCTGAAATTCAAGGACGGCGACGAAGGCCGGTTCCTGATCCACGCCGAAACCACTGACAAGCTGCTGGTGTTCGGGTCGAACGGGCGGTTCTATACCGTTTTGGGCGGCAATCTGCCCGGCGGGCGCGGCATGGGCGAACCGTTGCGCCTGATGATCGACCTGCCAAACGAGGCGCAGATCGTCGATATCTTCGTCTATCAGCCCGGCGCGAAACTGCTGGTCGCCTCCTCCGAAGGCGACGGGTTTGTGGTGCCCGAGGACGAGGTTCTGGCCCAAACCCGGTCCGGCAAACAGGTGCTGAACGTGCGCGACAAGGTCACGGCACGGGTCGGCGTGCGGGTGAACGGCGACCATATCGCGGTGGTCGGCGACAACCGCAAGGTGCTGATTTTCCCGCTGGCCGAACTGCCCGATATGAGCCGGGGCAATGGGGTGCGGTTGCAGAAATACTAGGACGGCGGGCTGTCGGACGCGACGACGTTCACCCTGGCCGATGGGTTGACGTGGCTTGGCCCTGCCGGGCGCACCCGCACCGAAACCGCGCTGGACGAATGGATCGCCAAACGGGCCGGGGCCGGGCGGATGGCGCCGCGCGGGTTCCCCAGGGACAACAGGTTTACCTGAAATCTTGCGTGATGGCGGCCGGTCCTGACCGATTGCGTCCCGCGCCTTCAGCCGCTATCCACGGCGCTGACCTGTTCCGGGGGGAACCATATGCTGCGCACGTTTCTGACCATCACCGGCCTTTTGGCACTCACTGCCTGCGGCGGCATCCGCGACGATCTGGCCAAGACACCCGACCCGATCGGGCGGTTTCTGCTAGGGCATGACATCGTGGTTTCGGTGGACCCGCAAAAGGGGCCGTTTTCGCGCGATGCGACGAACGAAGAATGGATCGCCGCGGTCGAAACCTCGGTGCGCGACAGGTTCTCGCGCTATGACGGCGACAAGTACTATCACATCGCGGTGTCGGTCGATGGCTATGTTCTGGGCATTCCGGGCATCCCCATCGTCTATTCGCCGCGCTCTGTGCTGATCATCGGAGTCACCTTTTACGAGGACGCGACACAACAGAAACTGAACCCGGAACCGATCCGGCTGACCGTGTTCGAACCCTGCTGTTCGGTGCCGTTTCTGGGCACCGGATACACCCGCAGCGCCGAAAAGCAGATGGAGGGGCTGGCCTTTAATGCTGCCCGCGCGATTGAACGCACGATGCGCCAGAACGCTGACTGGTTCGGCGGCACGCCGGAAACGCTGGCCGAGGATCCGACCATCGTTGCGGGCAATGTGCTGGTCGACAACCCCGAATCTCTTGCCCCGCCGCAGGTTGCCACGACACCGCTGCCGCCTGCCAACTGACGCTTGATTTCCGCGCCGTTTGCCCATACATCGCCCGCGATGTTGAAACGGGCCGTGTTCCGGCCCCTGAAAGATAAGGCGCCGCGATATGGCCAAGGCAAAATTCGAACGCAACAAACCGCATGTGAACATCGGGACGATCGGTCACGTTGACCACGGCAAGACGACGCTGACGGCGGCGATCACCAAGTATTTCGGTGATTTCAAATCCTATGACCAGATCGATGCGGCGCCCGAAGAAAAGGCCCGTGGGATCACGATCTCGACCGCCCACGTCGAATACGAGACGGCGGCGCGCCACTATGCCCACGTCGATTGCCCCGGCCACGCCGACTACGTC
>JBBQHC010000012.1:0-44772 GCA_038323615.1 Rhodobacterales bacterium
GGTGGCCCGCGGCTTCGACCGGGGCCAGCGTTCCGGCGTCGATCATCTCCTGCACCACCGAATGATCGCGGGTCAGACGGCGCAGGTGGCCGTCGCGCAGCAGATAGCCCCGGCTGTCCCCGGCCCAGGCAAGATAACCGATTCGGTCCTTGACCATCAGTGCCACGACCGTCGCACCCATCGGACCCTGCGCCCGGTCGGCCACCAGCGCCTGAATCCGTGCGTTCGCCAATTCCAGACTGGCAGTCAGGGCCGAGGGCGGATCGTCGCCGTCGGAAATCACCGCGATGGCATCGATCACCAGCGACGCCGCCACGTCACCCTGCCCATAGCCGCCCATCCCGTCCGCCACCGCCCAAAGCCGCCCTGACGGATCGGTGAGGATCGCATCCTCATTGCGGTCGCGGACCAGACCCACATGCGTCAGCCCCGCCCCCCGCGTGCCAAGGGGCGCGGAAAACACCGGAACGCGGGTAATCGGCGCGACCATCAGAACAGCTGCGGGCAGAACGGGTGCGGGTCGAAAAAACCGCTGCTGACAATCGGCCGAACGACACTCATGCGCCTGTCCGATCTGCTGTTGATTGGTTGCAATGAAAGGCAGGATACAGTATAAATAAAGCTCGCCAACAATAATTTTGGGTGGTGAATTTGATGCGTATTCTGGCCTTTTTGGCCTTGGTGAACTGGCTGGTCGCGGCACCCGTTCTGGCGGAGGAGTATACCGACGCGCAGCTTCTGAATCTGTTCCAGACCCAACGCGATGCCTTTCGTGCGGCGCGTGCCAGCGACCTTGGGCAGGCGCGGGGGTTGACGCTGGTCACAGTCGACAACGTCAACATCGACGCCACGACCGAGGTGCAGGGGCTTGCCGCCCTCGACAGTTCTGCCGACGGCGCGGGGGTCAGCATTTCGGGTGTGCAGGATGCCACGACCACCGCCGACTTGCTGCCGCTTACGCAGCCAGAAGGCTTGGATCAGGTGGATACCGTCGCGCTGACCGGCAAGGCGCCGAACCCCGACCTGACCGACACCGCGCCGACCCTGGCCGACGCGACGCCCGAGCAGGACCGGCTGATCGTCGCCGGACAGACCGACACCGTCCCGGCCCTTTCAAGCGAAACCCCGACCCTTGTTGCTGCTGCCGAGGGGCCGAACGAACCGCTGGTCTTCGGGCGGCTTGACCCGCAGTTGCAGGTCAACCTGTTCATCCGCTTCGCCTTTGATTCCGCCGCGCTGTCGGACGACCAGCGGCCCAAGCTGGATCAGATGTGCGGGGTGATGCAGAACAGCGACGTGAACCTGTTCCGCATCGTCGGCCATACCGACACCTCGGGAACCGATGAGTACAACCAGCGCCTGTCGCAACTGCGCGCCCAAGAGGTGGGCCGCTATCTTGTCGCCTGCGGCATCGCGCCCGAGCGACTGGAGACCGTCGGCATGGGCGAGAGATTTCCGATCAACACGAACGATCCGCGGGCCGAAGAAAACCGCCGCGTGGAGTTTCAGGCGCTCAGCTAACCGCACCTTCTGCGCGGTATCCGCCGCCACCCTTAACCGGAGACGATGATGCGTATGCGGACTGAATTCCGGCCTGCCCGCCGACACCCGGGCCTGATCTCTGCGGGCTTTGCCGCCACTGTCGCTTTGATGCTGGCGACGGGCGGTGCGGCACACGCCGAACGGCTCGAAGCGGCGGTGATCGGCAACGTGAATTATCCCGCCGCGCCGCTGGCCAATTCCGGTCGCGACGCCACCACCGTGGCGCAGGCGCTGGCCGAGGCGGGGTTTTCCGTGACCACCTATTTCGATGTCACCCGCGCCGAAATGGACGGCGTGCTGGCCAAGATCGACGCGCAATTCGCCGACGCCGACATCGGGGTGCTTTACTACGCCGGCCATGCCTTCCAGTTCAACGGTCAGAACCAGTTGCTTGCCGTCGACATCGACGCGCTTACCCGTGAGCAGATCGAGGCCAAACGCATCCCGCTCGATTCCTTTCTCGCCGCCACCGGCACCCAGGCCAGCGGCGAAGGGGCAGGGGGTCTGCGGTTGATCATCATCGACGCCTGCCGGACTGATCCGTTCTCGGCAGTGGACAACGTGTTTTCGCGCGGTATCGCCTTTGAGGAAAGCGGCGATGCCCAGACCCTGATCGCCTATTCCACCAGCGCGGGAGAGCTGGCCTATGACGGGCCGCGTGGCGGTAACGGCCCCTATGCGTTGGCTCTGGCGCGGGCGCTGCGATCGGATGGCGTCACCGTGTCGTCGGCGATGCGGTCGGTGCGCCGCGACGTGCGGGTTGCGACCGATGGGCTGCAAATTCCCTGGGTTGTGGGGTCGATCGAGACCGATCCCGACTTTGGACTGGCGCCGCAGCACGCAGCCGTGGTGCCCGCCGACACCGGTGACCTGCCGCCAGTGGACGAGGTCGTCTGGTATTTCGTTCGCGACGACCTGACGCCCTCGTCACTGGCCGAGTTTGTGTCGGTGTTTCCATCGAGCCGCCATGCTGATGAAGCCAACCAGCGGATGCGCGACATCGCCGCGGTGCAGGACGACGCCAGCCGCCAGATCGTGCTGGAACAGGTGCCTGTTTCGGGAGAGACGCTGCGCCAATTGGCCGAGGCGGAACAGCAGGTGGCGGTCAAGACAGTTTATTCCGCCGACACCAGCATCCCCGCCGAACTGTTCGACATCTGGCCCGACACCTTGCCGCAGGCGCCCGGCGGGCTGGCCGAGATCGTCACTCAATGCGACATCCTTGCCGCCGACCCGCAGGATCCGCAGCGGATTGCACCGCCGATCCGCGACGGGCTGGTGAACCTGCGCAGTGCCGCGCGCGCCTGCGGCGCCGCACTGGCCACGGATCCCGAAAACCCGCGGCTGTTGTTCCAGTTCGGCCGGATTCTTGACATCGCCGGGCGCTACGACTGGGCGCGCGGCTACTACAACCGCGCCGCAACCGGCGACTATTCGGCGGCACTCGTCAATCTTGGCTACATGGCAATTCAGGGCCGTGGCAGTGACCGCGATTACGACGCAGCGGGGCGCTATTACCGCAAGGCCGCCGCGATGGGCAACCTGCGTGCCCGCACCAATGTCGGCACCATGTACGTCCGCGGTCAGGGTATCCGGGCGCAACCCGAAGAGGGCGTGCTGTGGTATCGGCTGGCCTCGGGGATGGGCTGGGCCAACGCCCAGAACGCGCTGGCCGATCTTTACCGCAAAGGTATCGGGGTCGAGGCCGATCCCCGCGCTGCCGCCGCGCTTTACCTGCTTGCCGCCGAGAACGGCCAGCGCGAAGCGATGAACAGCCTTGGCCGCAGCTACATCCAAGGCTGGGGGGTCGAACCGGACCGGGTGAAAGCGCACGAATGGTTCGAACGCGCCATCGCCGCCGGTGACCGGTTCGCGCCGCGCTTTTATGCCCAAGACCTGATCGCCGGGGGTGAGGCGGCCACCGATCCGCAGCGGGTGGTCGACCTGTTCCAGCTTGCCGCCGATCGCGGCTTTTACGACGGCTATTCCGAACTGGCGCAGCTTTACCTTGACGGCACGCTCGTTACGGCCGATCCCGCCGCAGCCTACCTCAACGCCCGCCTTGCCGAAATCGGCGAGGTCGATGACGCCGCAGCGCTGGTCGCCCGGGCCCGCGAAAAACTTGACGGCGCCACCGCCGACCGAATCGAGGCCGACCTTGAACAACGGCGGCGACTGAATGGGCTTTGAGCCGCCACTGGCCGACCCGGCCAAGGTCCCCGACGCCGCGCGGTTCCGCGACATTGCCAAAACCCTGGATGCCGGGGAAGCCACCTATCTGCGCCGCCGTCGCCTGCTGGACGGCCCTGACGCGCATCCGTTGGCGCTGGTCACCGACCTGCGCGATCGCCTTGTGGCGCAACTGACCGAATCCGACCGTAATGCGCTGATCGACCAGACCACCGCCGACCGGGCGCGGTGCAAGCGCGTCACGCTGAACGTGGTGGCGCTGTTGGCATTGCAGGGCGGACGCTGGGACGCCGCCCAGAGCCTGGCGCGCGAAGTGATCAATCGCGACCATCACGACCTTGTGGCGCAGCGCATCGTCGATGCCGCTGTCGAACAGGTCACCACACCGGACAGCGCCGCCGACCGCTGGCTGGCCAGCCGCACCTGCCACGCCCCGTTCCGCGAAATGGAATCGCGCACCAACGGCCAGGTGCATTTCTGCTGCTCGGCCTGGCAGCCGGTGCCGATCGGCAAACTTGACGAACCGGGCCCCGATGGGTTCTGGAATTCGGTACGGGCGCGGGAAATCCGCCGGTCGGTCCGCGACGGCGACTTCAGCCATTGCAGCCGTTGGCACTGTCCTGCGATTGCCGCCCGCCGCCTTCCGCCGCGCACCGAAGCTGAGCCAGCGCCCGTCGACCTGCGGGTGAATAGGGGCCCCGAGCGGGTGATCCTGTCGCACGACCGGTCCTGCAACATCTCTTGCCCAAGTTGCCGCACCGACCTGATCAACCTGCCGCACCACGAGACCGAGCACCTGAACGAGGTGTTCCAGACGCATCTTTTGTCTCTGGTCCGCCAGGCAGCGCAGATCAAGGTGACAGGGTCCGGCGATCCCTTTGGCAGCCGGCATTTCCGGCACGTGATTGCGAGGCTGACCGGCAGCGGTCCGCCCCGGCGGCGGATCCAGCTTCACACCAACGGGCTGCTCGCCAATGAACGGGCTTGGAACGACCTCGGACTTTGGGACAACGTGTCGTCGGTCTGGGTCTCGGTCGATGCCACCGATCCGGAAACCTACGCAGTGCTGCGGCGCGGCGGCGACTTTGCCACGCTGATCGGCAACCTGCGGTTCCTTGGGGTGCTGCGACAGCGCGGCGCGATCGACAGCTTGCGGCTTGATTTTGTGGTCCAGCAGGCGAATTACGACGAGATGGGCGATTTCGTCGATCTGGCGCAGCGGATCGGCGCCGATGGCGTCTATTTCCTGCGGCTGCGCAACTGGGGCCATTTCAGCACCGAGGCATTCCGCGCGATGGATGTCTGTTCGCCCGACCATCCCGAATATCTCGCGCTGTTACGCCGTCTTGCCGATCCCCGCCTGCTGGCCCCGCAGGTCGACCTTGGCAGCATGACCGCGCTTGTCGCCGCTGCCCGCCAGTGTCATCCCGTCCGCACCATCTGACACCGGCAGGCTGACACCGGGCGGCAGGGCGTCCCCATCCCGCGCGACCGCCGCCAGGTACGCCTCCGGGCCCTGCGCCAGCGTCACCTCGAAATCCGGCGCCCAGGCCAGACGCAGCCGCGCGATCCGCCGCTGCAGGTAGTCAGGCCAGTCCGGCCCCGGCGCCCTGGCACGCAGCGCCGCATCCGGCAGGTATTCGATGAAACAATCCGCGTCCGCTGGCGGCACAAGGGCAATCGCGTCGCTGACCACCAGCACCGTGCGCGCCTGCCGCATCGACGCCAGCGCGGTCGCCAGCGCCGGATCGTCCGCTGCCAGATCCAGTGCCCAGATCAGCACGACGCTGCCGCTGCGCCGGTCGTCCGACAACAGCGCCCCCTGCACGCCGGTCGTAGGGCGCGGCGTCGCGGCAAGGCGCGACAGCCGGTAGGCAAGCGATTGCATCAGGGCGCGCCACGGCGTCATGCTGCAACCCGTGGCTGGGTCCGGGCGACGAGCGCGATCAACTGCGCCGCCTGCGCCGCCCCGGTCCAGTCCTGCGTCAGCTCTGTCATCGCCGCGGCCATCCCGGTCCGCAGCCCCGTGTCGCCACCGATCCGCGCCAGGCCCCGGCGCAGCGCATAGATGTCATCGGCCCGCGCCGTAAGCGCCCAGCCGGCCCTTGCGGCATAATCCGCGCGCACCTCCTGAAGGTCCATCTCGGGCGCGGTGTTGGGCACCAGCAGGCTAGGCAGCGCCCCGGCGATGATCTCGTGATAGGCGTTGTAGCCGACCGCGCTGACCGAAAAATCAAAGGCGCGCTGATACAGGAACGCCGGAAATACGGTGCGGATATGATGCAGCGGAAACGTCGGCAGCACCGCCTCGGCCCGGGCTGGCGACACCAGTTCGACGACGCCGCAATCCAACGTCCGCAGTGCGTCAAGCGCGGTTTCGCGCGCCAGCGACATATCGAAATTGCTGCCCGCGCCCAATTGCAGCAGCGCCAGCGTGCCGTCTTCCGGCAGGCCCAGCAGCCGCCGTGCGGCAGCCCGCGACAACCGGTCGGCGGCGGGCATCGACAGGATCGGCGGCACCGGTACCAGCATCTCGTCTGCCACAAGGTCATGGCCGGGATCGGCCGCCGAACAGACTTCGCGCGGGGTGATCACCAGATGGAATGCGGCGGCGCTTTGGGCGGCGACCTCGTCGGGATAGCGCCACATCGCCCGCCGCACCCAGACCCGGCCCACCCCCGGATGCGCGTGCATCGCAGTGATCAACCCGGTGTAGGGCATATTGCCGTCGAAAACGACCGCCTCGGGCCGGTAGAATGCGATGGCCTCGGTCAACTCGAACGCGAACCACTGGTTCCAACGGTCCACATCGGCTTTCATCTGCCGGTGAAACGGCCGGTATTCGGCGCAAAAGCCCTGTTCGGCGGCGAACCGCACCGCCCGCGACAGCGAAAAGAACACCGCCTGAACCCCTGTCGGCAGGTTGCGCGCGATGGCAAGCTGTCGCGCGAGATGTCCGACGCCGACGCCGTTCGAGGTGACGACCATTACCCGGTCGGGGCGGCGCGGGACGATCCGCGACCGAAGCGGCGTCGGCGTCAAGGCCGGATCGGGACGCGCCGCAGCCAGCCCGCAGCCCATCAACGCCGCGAACCGCGCGCCATAGCGGTCCAGCCCGAACCGTTCCGCCACCCGCTGCCGCGCCAATGCCCCCTGTCGCTCGCGCAGCGCCGGCGACAGCCGCAGTTCCTCGTAAAGCGCCGCCGCATCGGCCGGGTCCGCATAGAGCGCCGCGTCGCCGAACAGCTCGCGGAAATCGGGCGGCAGCACCACCGGCAACCCGCTCGCCAGCGCCTCGAGCACGGTGTAGCCGAAGGCTTCGATCCACTTCGGGTGGTGGTAGTAGGCATAGGCGTCCAGTCCGGCCAGAAACTGCTTCACCCCATCGCGGCAGAACGGTAGCCGGGTCCAGTTGCCGGGCCAGGGTTCGAATTGTGTGGCCACCCAATCGTCGACCCCCAGCATCCGAAACTCGAATGCCGGGTCGGCGGGATAGACCTGCGCCGCCACAGCGAGTTCGGGCCATTTCAGCAGGTCCGGGCGACTGTGCCGTCCAATCACGAACCGGTCGGTCGCGGCCCGGACCGCAACCTGCGGCCAGTCGCCGGGGTCGATCAGGTTGTGCCAGTCCTGCGACCACAGCATCGCCGCCTCGCCGTTCTCCTCGAAACTACGGCGCACTTTTGGACCGACCGGCAGGATCAGCGGCGGGTGACCCAGATGATGCGCCGCCAGTCGCGTCAGCCGCGCCAGATCGAACTGGGGTCGGCCGGCACGGTCGGTCAGCGGATCGTGCGCCACCACAGCGACCCGTTCGGCGCGAAACGGAAACCGCCGGGTCGGGGCTTCGTTCAGGATCGACGGATGATAGATTAACGCCAGCCGGGCCACGACATCCGCCTGCGCCGGCAGTATTGGCACCGCCAGCCGTGCGATCACATCCTGCAGGTCACTGTTCGGCGGACGCCGCGCCATCAACATCGCCGACTGGATTGGCGCCACCGCCATCGACAGCCCTGCCGCCCGCGCCGCCAGCAACTCGTGGATCAGCGCGGTGCTGGTGCCCCCGGGAAACCGCAGGTCCGCCAGAAATACGATGTCCAGTGGCATTCCCGGAAAGGTCAGTAGGCGGCGCGCGGCACCACCGGCCTTCTGAGGGCGGCGGGCCGGCGGGGCGCCACCACGGCGGGCGGCGGCGGGATGACGTAGCTGATGTGGACAAATCGACCGGTTGCCGGGTCGATACAGTCGCCGTCGGTTTTCGGCGGTAGTTGGTCACAGGATTTGACGTTGGTGATCGGCAACACACAAGCCGAGGCAAGCAACATGCAGGAAAGTTTGAGGGTCAATCTGGTCAGAAGTGCCATGCTAACGACCTTCTCGGATAATGGGCTTATCTTACGACAGTGCAGCCGCTACCAAACAAACTGTTGAATACCCCAACTATGCGCCAAGCAAGGGTTTCGCACAAGCCCCGGCTTGGGCCGGGCAGACATTCCTCTTTGTGTTCGGACGCGGCTGTGGGATACTCAGGGCATTGGACCGGAAAATTCGATGATAGTTGAAAATGCCATAGATGGCGTGATGATCGGCCTGTTCCTCGGGATGCGGGAAGGTGCGCCGCTGGTGGTTTTTGCCGGCAATCCCAGCGATCACGCCGTTGCGGCCCGCAGCCTGGTTCGTCTTGGTGCCGATCAGGCCGGGTCCGAAGTTGCGCTGCTTTTCGAGGACGGCCGCCGCGACCGGCCGCTGATTATTGGCCGCATCGTCACGCCCGCCAGCGACGTCACGGCGCCCACGGTGATCCGCGACGGCGAGACAGTGAAAGTGACGGCGCGCGAACGCATCGAACTCAGGGTCGGAAAGGCCTCGATCGTGATGGAAAAGGACGGCCATATCACCATTCGCGGCAGCTATGTGGTCAGCCACGCTTCGGCCGCCAACCGGATCCGTGGCGGATCGATCAACCTCAACTGATGCCGGTTCCGGTGCTAAGAGAGATCATCCGCCAGCACGCCGAACAGGCGGCGTTTCTCTGGACAATCTACGACCGCGCGCTGCTGTTCCCCGACGAAAACCCCGAGATGGACGCAGTGCGCATTGCCCGCGTGGTCGAACGCCTCGAGGCGCACCTCGATGGCCTGCGGGTGGCAGGGCAGGTGGGGCGGGAGATCGCCGACGAACGATATGCGAAATACCCCGAGGCGGGGGAATTGTTCGTGGTGCGGATGTTGTCTTCGGAACGATCCATAATGCTCGCGTCGCTCGATTTGAGCGCCGTGAGGCGCTATCTTCTGGATAAGCTGCGATCTGGCGTCACGTAAATTTTGCCGCCAGCCAAGATTCACCGTCATAGCGGGCGACCTGATTCAGCCCCCCGGCAATGAGAAACTCTCCGGCAGCGTTCAGGTGATAGCTGTAGACGTTTTCCTTGTAGGGCACGACCTCTCCATCTTCGACCAAATCGAGACCTAGAAATCCCGCCCCTACGAAAATACGGCCCTTGTATTCAGCAATTGCGCGGTAATGGCGTTCGTCCGGCGGCGTAAGGAGCCGCAGTTCGTCGCCTTCCCAGATACCGCAAAGGCCTTTGGCACCGGCGATCAGTACGCGATCTTTGTGCGTCACAAGAAGGCGGAAGATGTCCGCGCCGACAGGCAGGGGTATTCGCGTCCAAACACCCTCATCAAGACGATAAAGGCCGCCGGCCGCGCCGCAGGCAAAAACCGTGCCGTCAGGGGCTTCGGAGACCATGAAAATTGTACCCGCGTCCGGCACCGGTCGTTCGGTCAGCGTGGTGCCATCGAAATGCGCGACATAGCCGCGAAGCCCGACAATCCAGACTCCGTCCGACGAGGCACAGAGCTTTGTCACATCGGCGTTGATCTCCAGCACAATTTCCGGGGACGAATGTGGCCCGTAGCGGATCATCTTTCCGGTATGGGCCATGTAAATCGCCGCATCGGACTCCTGATACATCGAATAGATCCAGCCCTTGAACTCGAACACCGGCTTCGGACCGCCGGCGCTGAAATCTTCGCACAGCCGGATCTCGCTGAAGTGAATGTCGCGGTCCTCGTTCGACTGGATCACAAGACACGCAATGCCGGTCCGCCGAAAGGAAAACGCCTCGGCCACGTCTATCGAGAAACCTTCCGGGGACACGTACTTTTCATCGGTCATATGCTTACCACATCTCCAACTTGGGCCGGTGCCGGATAATCGCCTTCGCCCGGCACCCGCAGCTTGGTTTCCTTGATCTCGTCCTTCGTCTTCTTGGGATCGCTGCAGCGCTCGAGGTGGTCGTAGATCACCGCCTCAAGGCACTTCATCATCTCGTCCTGTTTCTTCTTCGGTTTAGTGTCCTTGATCTTCGTATGATTGCGACGGACTGAATCGAGTTCGGCGTCAATCGACTCTTTCACCGTCGGTTGTCGGTGCCCGGTGACATTGCCCTTCTTGTCCTTGATCGCCAGCGATTCCTTAAACGCTTCCTGATCGCGCGTCTTCTGTCCGTGGTCGGTCCTGTTGTCGCTGCTAGGGCCGTCCATGCAAAGACACGGGGCCGTGTTCGCACTGTAGCCCCCGAAGCCGGAAATGCTCTTGGTCTTCGACCCGCGCTTGTTCTGCATCAGCGCGTTGCCCAGCATATGCTCGGATTCTTTGCCGGTTGACGAGTGATCACACGCCTTCTTCTTATCCGAGTGCTTGTGAAGATTCAGGTCTGCCAAGACCTTGGCGCAATCCACGCCGGCAACATTCAATTCCGCGAGATGCGGCCATGGCGGTGCATTGCCGACTGGGGAGGCATGATTGTTCGTCGCCAAATCCGACATCCGAATCACCGGCTCGCCATCGAATTTCACGTCGCCCGACCATGAGTTGAAGTATCCCTTGCCGGTGTTCTTCGAGGTGATGATGCCCTTCTTGGCCGCACATCCGGCCTCGGTGCCGCTGGTCTTGGAGAGGTCCGACTTGTTCTTGATATTTACCGTCTTGCCGCCGATAAACACCGTGCCGGTGCCTTGTTCGGTGTCGTCCGCCATCCCGAAGCTCGGGTAGGGGACCGGGACGCCGGGCGGGGTCGCGGGGTTTTCGGGTGGGGTAAAGCAGACGTCCGGGAAAGCCGCGATAGTCTTGGCGCTGACCGCCTTGCCGGAAATCTCCAGCCCGTTGGCGAACACCCCGCCCATCAGGCTGCCCGCGCGCGGTACAGCACCGCTGCCCCGCAAGCGCCCTGATCCGACGAGGCCTCGACCAGCACCGGGCTGCCCATATCATAGCCTTTGCGTGCCGCGATCAGCGCCATGCCCAGCATCACCGGCACCACCGCCGCGCCGATATTGCCAAGCGATTCCGCTGGACTCCAGAGATCCTGAAACGCGCTGCGCCCCCGCTCAAGCCGCAAGCTGGCCAACGTCGCCTGTTTGAAGAAATACTGCTCTCCAATCAGGTCCGAAATCCGGTATTCGATGCCTGCCAGATCGACCCCGGCCTGCGCCAGCGCCGCCTTGTAGGCCGCCGTCATCCCGTCGCCCCGCAGCGGCAGATGCGCGCCTTCGGTGTCCAGCCCGTTGTAAAGATACGCTTCCTCGCGCGCCAGACCCAAGCCCGCCAGCACCAGCCCCGGCGCGGGTTGTGCTGAACAAAGCACTGCCGCCGCCGCCTCGCCCGGGATAAAGCCGTTCGCATTCTGTGGCGTCAGCAGCCGGGCGGCGGACAGGTAATGCGCAATCGCCGGTCCGGTCAGATAGCTGTCGACCCCGGCGATAATGACGTGATCTGCCGTCCCCCTGTCCAGCATCCGCTGCGCCCGCTCCAGCGCCACGAAACCCGAGGGGCGGCCGTGGGTCACCAGATGCAGCGGGATGCGCGGCGGCAGTTCGGCGATCTCGACAATCTCGCGGGCCAGGTCGGCAGCGTCGCGCGACGGATCGCCAGGGCGTTCGGGTTCGGCCAGACAGAGGATCAGCGCCGGAGCACTGGCCCCCGGCGGTACCTGATCCATCACTTCGACGACCGCGCCCGCAGCCAGCCGGACCAGCCGCTTGCGCCCGATCCAGTTGCGCGGCAACGGCACGGCTGCACCGATCTGCCAGTCGCCGCCGCTGCCGACGAACCGGGTTTCGGCAAAGCCGTCGAGTCTGCCGCGCATCGCCGCACAGCTTGACGCAGCGTCCAGCCCGACCGCCGTGACCATGCCTGCGGCCAGAATGCGCAGCGCCGCCGTCATGCCCCAGTTCTTTCGGGGGTGAAGGCGCGGATATAGCGGCGGCCGGACCTGCGGGCACGCAGCATGGCGCGGGTCGGGGGGCCGATCCAGGCTTCGGTGAACTCGGTGATGATCCGCTGCATCGGCACCCAGATGCGCCAGACCATCGACACCACCCGCGCGTCGGTGTCGAACAAGAGCGTGTCGGGCCGCACTACCCCGTCAAAACAGGTCTCGCGGCCGCGGAACACGGTGATCGGCAGATCGGTCTGGGGCAGTGCGAAGGCCTCGCGCCCGCGCGGTGTCAGGTTGCCGAGGATCACTCCGGTGCCCGACGCGGGCAAGGCGATCTGCTGATCCTCGGGCGCCATCTGGTAATAGCGCTCGTCGAAATCGGTCGGCAGGAAGGGGAACACTTCGTCCTGCCAGTGCTGGTCGTAGGTGCCGCCGAACCGCAACCGCTGCGGCCAGCCACGCCCGATCGGGCCGAAGGCGGCGGGGGTATAGGCCTCGTAGGGCGACCGCACCTCCTCGTCCGGCATCTGTGTGACCGGCAACGCCAGCCCGCCGATCCGCGACTGGTTGCGGACCCGCGCGAAACCGGTGCCGACCGGGTTGACCAGATATGCCGCCGGCGCGGGATCATCGGGGTTCAGCTTGTCGGTGCCGCCAAAGGCGCGGTCATAGCTGATCCGCTGTCGCACAAAGGGATGCGGCCGCGTCGCGGTGATCGCGGGTCCGACGACGCGCCATTCGCGGTGGCCCAGCACGTCGATCTGTTTTGACCAGCCACCGACCTTCAACCCGACCCGCAGCCGGTCCACCGGCTTGCCCTCGGGGGCATGGGCATGGCCTTGCAGGATCACGTCGCAGCGCGCCTTGCGAAAGGCGAAATCGCTTTCCCACAGCGTCGCAGAAAACCCCGGCGCGCCGGTAAATTCGTCGGCCATCACTAGCGGCCGTTGGCTGGCGCTTTTGCGCGGCTGGCCGCCCGGATCGGGGAAATCGAAAGTGCCCTTGACGACCAGCGACAGAAAATCGCGCCCCGCACTGTCCATGCCCATCGTGTGCTGGCAGATAAATCCGGTCTGATCATAAATCTGCAATTTGGACCTCTTGCTGGATCGGAAAACTGAAAATCTGTCAGCAGGTCATCACTATGCCTTGGATGATACGCCGATCCCGCGAACCGGTCCAGCCTCCTGCCGGGCAGCCGTTTACGCCCCTGCGATGAAGGCGAAGGTGGTGCTGGAGGCACTGCAAGGTGAAGCGACCATGTGGGCCGGTTTGGCGTCTGTCCATTGCCGGCAGGCGATGCAACGCATCGCTGAGCGGCGACGATGATACAGCAACGGACCCTGTGCCGCTCGTTGGCGCGTCGCGGTTGGCCATTTGGCTCTTTGTCCTGACCATCATCCTTACTTCTGCTGATGGTCTCCGGCGAACCGGGGCGGTGCAGATTGCGCAAATGTAATGTGTCGGACACGACAAGCCGGGGGTGCCCGCGCCACATCGTACGCCAGCGCCCCAGACTATGGCGCGGCAGTTGATGGAGCGTCCGATGACAAGCCCGATGATCGCGATCAAACACCTGACCCAGCGTTTCGATGGCGCGACGGTTGTTGACGATCTGACTTTTGACATCGCCAAGGGCGAGGTATTCGGGTTCCTTGGACACAACGGTGCCGGCAAAACGACGACGGTTCATATGTTGACGACGCTGGCCCGTCCGGCATCGGGCACCGCATCAATCGACGGCCATGACATCGCGACCGATCCGATGGGAGTCCGGCGGGCCATCGGCTATGTGCCGGAAAATGTTCGGCTTTACGACACGATGACCGCGCGGGAGAACCTGATTTTCTTTGCCCGGCTGTCGGGAGTGACTGACCCCGGCAACCGGGTGTCCGAGACCTTGGATTTTCTGGACTGCGCGGATCTGGCGAACCGCCGCGTCGGCGGTTTTTCCAAGGGGATGCGGCAGCGGATCGGACTGGCGCAGGCGATCCTGCACCGCCCGAAAGTGTTGTTTCTGGATGAACCGACATCGGGCCTCGATCCGATGGGGATCAAGATGCTGCGCGATGTCATTGCCCGCCTGAAGCGTGATCTGGGGATCACCGTGTTCATGAACACTCACCTGATTTCCGAAATCGCCCGAACCTGCACCTCAATCGGCGTGCTGCGTCAGGGCAGGCTGATCTATCACGACACGATGGATGCGGTGATGCGCACTGTCGGTAATGATGGCGCACCGGAAGACCTGTATCTGGGTCTGTCGCAGGCCCGTCAGGTTGCAGGTCTTGCAACATGAGCAACCCGATTTCTCTTGTTGCGACCACTTCGGTGCGGCTGGTCCTGCGGGAACGGGTCGTTGCCCTGCTGGCCGCCTTGTTCGTGGTGCTGGTGATGCTCTCGGCATGGCTGGGCTGGTCGGCGACATCGACGGTGAACGGGATCTACGTCAAGGCTGCGGCGTTCCTTACGGCTGCGGGCCAACCGGTGCCGCCAAATCCGGTATTGGATATCTCGCCCCTGTCGCTGATGCGCAATATGGTGGTCTATGTCGCGTTGATCGGGGCGCTGTCGGCCATTGTCGTCGGCAATCGGCTGGTAACGCTGGATCGGGCTGGCGGGGTTGTGCCGTTGCTGGCATCCCGGCCAATGCCACGGCGCCAATTGGCCGTCGCCAAGATTGCGGCGCTGGCGGTGGTGATCGCGGGCCTGACCGGCGTGGCGGCTCTCGTCAGCATCGCCGCCTTTGCGGTTTTGCCCTCCACATCGCTTGATCCTGCAGGGTGGCTGCGGCTGTTTGGATTCTTCGGGATTTCGGCGCTTTACATGATGCTTTTCGGCCTTCTTGCTCTTGGCTGCGCCGCGCGGGCCCGGTCAGAAAGCGTGGCATTGCTGATCCCGGTCACGATCTGGCTGACCCTGACCTTCATCCTGCCCTCGCTGACCGCCAACATTCATCCGACGGCGGCGATCAACCCGATTGCGGCACTGGCCCCGGCACCCGACAGCGCATTCTTTCACTGGACCGGCACGCTGTTGGGCCCGCTGTCACTGGGCGAAAGCTACAAGGTCGCCTCGGCAGGATTGTTGAATTTTCTGCCGGCCACCCATGTCGCGTCGGTCATTCCTCCGGTCGCTGGTTTGCTGGCCGCAGGTGTCATCGCGGTGTTTGGCGCTGTCGCGGCTTTGGTTCGGATGGACCGCACGAAAGGCGAATTCGATGTCTGATCTTATCCTGTCCCCGACCGCGACAATCGCCCGCAAGGACGTGAGCGACGCGCTGCGCGACCGCTTTATCGTGATTGTGACCGCGTTCCTTGCCATTGCCGCACTTGCGTCATTGGTCACCGGCGCGATTGCGCTGGCCACCGATGTCGCGACCTATGACGCCGCGCGGGCCACCTTGCTGGCGCTGGGCAAACCCGCCGACGCCATCGCGGCGCCAGAGTTCTATCCGCTGCGTCTGCTGCGCGGCGCGATCGAACAGACCGAGATCATCGCTGCCGCCATCGCGATCATGATGGGCTACCGCGCCGCGGCGAGCGAGCGGGGGCGCCAGACCCTTGCCCTGATCATGACCCGCCCGGTCCGCCGCTGGCAGTTTCTGGCGGGCAAGGCACTGGCGGGACTGATCCTGCTGGCGGTCGGGCTTGCCATCGTGATGATGCTTTGCGCGCTTGCATTGCAGCTTTTGTCCGGCATCGGCCTTGGTGCCGCCGACCTTGGGCGTATCGCCTTGGTCTGGGTGGTCGCGGTTGCCTATACCGCCAGTTTCTTTCTGATCGCCTTTGTGCTGACACTGGCAATGCGGCAACCGCCGCATGCGCTGTTGCTGGCGTTTTCAATCTGGCTGATCCTCGTGCTGATCGCACCGCAGATCGGCGACACGCTGGACCCCGACAATCAGGTTGCCGGCGGTGTCTTCGCGCAACTGCATATCGCCAAACCCGATCAGGTCGAGATTCTGAAAGGTTTCGCCGCCTTTGAAACGGTGCGCACCGGCATCGAGGCGGCGTCGATCACCAAGCATTTCGAACGCTTTGCATTCGCGGTGCTGGGCATCAAGGACACCTATGCCGGCGTCCCGCTGGGGCCGATCCTGACCGAAAAGGCCGGCGATATGTTCTTTATTTTCCTCACGTTCCTGGGGTTGGGGGGTGCGGTGCTCCTCCTGCCCCTCAAATCCGACAGATTGACCAAGGAGTGACTGTCATGACCCTGAAACGCCACATCACCACCGCCAGCCTGATTGCCATGCTGGGGCTGGCAACACCGATCTTTGCGCAGACCGCCACCGATACCGATGGCGACGGGATTCCCGATACGTCCGAGGTATTGCTGGGCACCGATCCACTGATGGCCGACACCGATGGCGACGGCCAGAACGATCTTGTGGACAAGACCCCGGTGCTGGCCGAAAACACAATTCCGACCAGCGGTGCGCCTGCGCCGTTCCAGATTGCCGAGGCATTGGTCGAAAACAACTATGATCTGGTCGCCAAGGCCGCCGCGCCCGATCACCTTGAATTGCTGGTCAAGAATACCGGGACGGCGGATCTGACCGGCTTCAGCCTTTATTACCAGATCACCGACAACGATTCGGGTGTGGTCGAGGGGTATTTGCGCCGGTTGGACGGGTTCGTTCTGCCAGCCAATGGCGAGGCCCGGATCAACGTTGATGACAGCGGCCTGCCGGGCCATTTCCGTGCCAACCCGAACGGCATCTACGTGACAAGCCAGGCCGCCAAGACCTTTGCGGTGACGCTTGCCGCTGACGGCTTTGCCCCGGTGACAGTCGAGATCGCCAAGGACGCAGGTGGGGCCGAAGCCGCCGACTGATCCAGACAAACCATGTTGATTGCGGACGGCGGGGCCCATCGGGGCTCCGTCAGTTCGACGCGGGTCCGATCCGCCGACATTGCAGGAAATTCATCTTGGCTCAATATCGCGGCTATATGACGGGTCGAAGCAGGCATTCCAAGGGACGCGGCATCGGGCCGGTCCAAGTTGATACAAAGGCGCGACGTCGATGACATTCCATCCTGCTGAAACACTTTCGGGCAGTCCCGCACTGCGGGATCAAGGACACGGGCGATCAACACGGATCGTCCATGCGGGGCTGGCTGCGGCCATTGTCGCGCAGCTGGTCAGCAGCCAGGTGATGAACCCGGATGGTGCCGGAAACAGCTATTTTGCACTGCATCGCTACAGCGGACTTGCCGCCTTTGGTCTGATCGTCGCATTTTGGGGTCTGGCGGCGTGGCGCAGGCGCGGAACCCCTGTGTCGCTTTTGGTGCCGTGGTTCAGCGGGCGCCGGCTGCGCGCGCTATGGGCCGATATTCAGTTGCACATGCGCTCTCTGTTGCGCCTGTCATTGCCACCGCACGCGGCAGAGTCGGCAATGGCCAGCGCGATCCACGGTCTTGGCCTGTTGTTGATAACCGTCATGGCGGCGTCGGGCACCCAGTATTACTTTATCAATACCGGCGATCCCGATGCGGGCGGCCTGATCGGGCTGACGATGACGGTTCATAAAATATTCGCCAACCTTGTCTGGGTCTATCTGATTGGCCATGCGGGGATGGCGGTTGTTGCGCATTTCGGCGGAACATTGTCGTTGCGTCATATGTGGTCAGTGCGTCAGGACAACTGACGCCGCCGACACGATCCGAAGGGCGGTAGTCACACGCCGCCTTTCGGAAACGCGATGCGGACGACAAGCCCCGGCGCGTTGTCATTCAGGCTCAGTTCAGCGCCGTGCAAATCGCAAACCGCCGCGACCAGCGCGAGGCCCAGACCGTTGCCATCCGTCGTGCGGCTTCGCTCCAGCCGATAAAGGCGGCGCAGCACGTTGTCGCGTTCGTCGGGCGGAATACCGGGGCCGTTATCGGCGACCTCCAGAACGACGCCACCCGCGTTCATGGAGAGTGCGACGCGGATCTTGCCGCCGGTGGGAACGTGCCGCAGCGCATTTTCAATCAGATTGGCCAGAACCTGCCCCAGCAGCTGCCCGTCGCCAAGAACCGTGAATGGCCCCGGTTCGGTTGTCACAAGATCAAGTTGAAAACCCTTGTCTTCCGCGTCCGGACCCAGAAAATCGACCACCCCTTCGACGACATGGCGCAGATCGGTCGGTATCAGCCGGTCGCGGGCGGCACCGCCCTCGATCTGGGCCAGTTGCAACAGCGCCTGAAAGGTTCTGACGATCCGGTCGGTTTCGCCGAGTGCGCGGTCTAGAAGGGCGTCCTGTCCATCGGTCAACACGGTCTTGCGCTTGATCTGATCAAGGATCACCGCGACCCGCTGGATCGGGGTCTTGAGATCATGCGCTATATCGCCCGATACCTGTCGCATCGACGCCAAAAGGGCCTCTTGCGCGGTGGCCATCCGGTTGACCGCCTCGCCGATCATCGACAGGTCGTCGCCGGTGCCATTTACTGCCACACGTGCCGCCATCTGGCCGGCAGTCAGATCCGATAACGCCGCCTGTATTCGGTCCAGCTTGACCCGCGCCCGGCGCGCCACGATATAGCCTGCCGCGCCCGCAATGCCGATTGTCGGCAATAGACCGACCAAGAGCACCATCACAAACACTTCACCGATTTCGATCACACGCTCGCGCGTTTCGGCCACGATCAGTTGACCGCGGCCAACGCGGGCGCTTTTGGCCAGATAGCTGTCAGCAATGCCATCGCGATGGTTGATGACTTTTTCCGAGACGATGCCATAGCCGCTCAGCGGTGGAAATCCGTCCACGTTCGCAATCCGCGGGCCGCTGTCCGGCAGATACTGCAAAATGCGGATTTCGGGCGAGGTTGCGGCGACATCTTCGGCCAGTCGCTCCAGCAGATCGGTCTGGTCCCCGATGGCCCGATAGGTTGCCACCGTCTGATCGATTTCTTGCGCAATTGCATTGTCGAGCTCGGATTTGACGACAAGGTAAGCGACGGCAAACGCAATCGACGCGGCAACCACGAAGATCGCCAGCAGGATCGCCGTCAGGCGCAGCGGCGTCGACCGGATTGCGGTCAGCGGGCCGGTCACCCTCACTGCGCATCAATCCGGTAACCGGACCCACGCACCGTTTCGATCAGCTCGACGTCAAAGGGCTTGTCGACCTTGCCGCGCAACCGGCTGATATGGGTGTCGACGACATTCGTCATCGGGTCGAAATGGATGTCCCAGACCGCCTCCATCAGCATCGTGCGGGTCTGGACGCGCCCTTTGCGGCGTAACAGGTGTTCCAGCAGGGCAAATTCACGCGGCAGCAGGTCGATGGGCTGACCGGCGCGGCTGACCTTGCGGGTCAGCAGATTCATCTCAAGGTCGGCGGCGCGCAGCACGGTCGGTTCGTCCTGCATTTGCGGCCTGCGGCCAATCGCGGCGATCCGGGCGCTAAGCTCGCCAAAGGCAAAAGGTTTGACCAGATAGTCGTCACCACCGGCATTCAGTCCCTCGATCCGGTCGTCCACGCCGCCCAGCGAGGTCAGAAAAATCACTGGGGTCTGGTTCTTGGCCCCACGCAACGTTTTGACCAGACTGACACCGTCGATCCCCGGCAGCATCCGGTCGACGATCAGCACATCGTAACTGCCGACGCTGGCCTGGATCAGACCTTCAGAGCCATTCGCCAGCAGATCGACCGAGTGACCCTCTTCGCGCAGACCGTCAGCGATATAGGTGCCGGTTGTCTTGTCGTCTTCGATGACGAGTATTTTCATTCAAGTATCCAAACCAATTGTCCGGCGGAGCGTGACGCTCCGCCGGAAGGTATCGACAAAACGTCAGCAGGTCAGTTGCTTTCGTTGGCTTCGCCGTTCTCGCCAGTGCCAGAGTCTTCGCCGTTCTGGTCGTCATCCGTTGCCGACGCCGGTTTGGCCGTGACCGAACCATCGGCGGGGTTGACGATGGCGGTCATCATCGTGCCGTCAGGCTTGACGATTTCGACCTCATACATCCCTGCGGTGGTGCCGTCGCTCTCGAACGATGCGCTCATCGCCTTGCCTCCGGTGTTGGCTTCGGCGGCCTTGATGGCATCGCCGATCGTCCCCGGCGCGGCCAGAAACGCCTGCGCCTCGGCCGCGTCATTGCTGGAAGAATGCTGATCGGCAGCCGCAATCGTGGCGGCACCTCCCAAAAGCCCCAGCGCCAACAGTGCGCTTGCGCCAAAAGTCTTGATAATTGGTGTCATCGTCATGATGGTCTCCTTGGTTATGGGACGAACGCTGTGCCGTCCACTGATCCAGACCTATGACCGACCCGCAAACACCGCATGTCGGATGAATTACAGATTGTTAATGTCGCGCCGTCTGGCCCTAATCCGCGGGTTTAGCCGGATCGACATTACGGGGATGCAATCGCATTGAAATGTAATCGCAATGGCCAACCCGCAAGCCCGCCGATACAACGACGCGCTTGCAGCCCCCTGTTCGCCCCCGATATTTCGGGGGCCCCGCTATTGGAGTTCGACATTTTCCATGCCGCATTCGCTTGATCAACTCTTGCCCTCGCTGCAATCCATGGGCTTGTGGACCTATTGGATCCTCGCCCTTTTCGCGATGCTCGAGGCGATCGTTCTGACCGGAGTGATTGCCCCCGGTGCGCTGGCGGTGATTGCGGGCGGCATGCTGGTGCAAAGGGGTGCCATCGATTTTTTCGATCTGGCGTGGTTCGTGGCGGCGGGAACGATTATCGGCAGCGAGATCAGCTTTCGGCTGGGACGGCTGGCAACCCAAGGGTTGCGTCACAGTACAGCCTTTGCCGGATCGACCCATACCAGACGGGCAAAAGAGTTGCTGGAACGCTATGGTGGTTTCGCGATGGTCGTGGGTCGGTTTTTCGGCCCGCTGTCGGCATTCGTGCCGTTTTCGGCGGCAATGGCGGGCATGAGCCAGCGAAAGTTTACCGCGTGGAACATTGCCAGTGCGCTGCCCTATGCCCTGATCCTGCCGGCCATCGGCTATTTCTTCGGCAGTGCCATCGGCACTCTGGGGGCCGCGGCGCCGCGGATACTGGCGGTCGGTGTCGGTGCGGCGATTATGCTGGGGCTGCTGTGGTTCATCTTTGCGCGGGTCCGCCGGTTCCTGCCGGTCCTGGCCGAAATCGCGGTTTCTGCGACCACTGCGGTCATCGACAAACCGGCGGTGCAGGGCTGGCTGAAACGGCATCCGCGATTGACGATGCTGGCAGCGGCACGGCTGGATACCGCGCAGTTTCTGGGGCTGACGACGACCGTTTTGGTTGTGCTGTTCCTGTATCTTCTTGGCGCTTATATCGATTCCGTCACGGACTTTTTGGGGTCGCCCGATGTCCTGTCCGCCGATACCCGGATCGCCAACTTGCTTTACGCCCTGCGCGATCCCCGACTGATTGCGTTTTTCGGCTGGATCACGACGTTCGGCGGGGCGAAAATCGTCGTGACGTTGCTTGGTGGCGCAACATCGGCCCTGCTGGCCCTGCGCCGGTTCGATCTGCTCGGCGGTTTGTGGATCGCCGCCGTCGGCAATCAGATCAGTGTGATGTTGTTGAAAAGCTTTTTCGCCCGCCCGCGTTCGGCCCTGGGCTATTTCACCGAAACCTCGGGCAGCTTTCCCAGCGGCCATGCGGCGGCGGCGGTGGCGATCTGGGGGATGATGCTTTATCTGGCGTGGCGCTGCCGCCTGTTGTCGATCACGGCGGCAGGATTTTCCGCGATTGCGGTCGCCTTTCTGATCGGGCTCAGCCGGGTTTACCTGATCGAACATTACCTGTCGGACGTGCTGAACGGATATCTGATCGGGGGACTTTGGCTGATCCTTGGGATCGCGTTCTGCGAATGGCGGCGGGACAGGTCGGGGGGCGGGCACGTGCCGTCGCGCCGCGCCGGGCTGACTGCAGCAGCTGTGATCGGAGTCGCGGCATTGGCGGCCATCGCGTTGGCGTTTGCGCCCGGCAAGCCGCAAAATACCGTCACGGCGGGTAACTTGGTGACAGTCGCCGATCCGGTCGCGGCCGTAGCTTCGGGCGACATCCCGGCGCGCACCGAAACCCTGGTCGGCGATCCGCGCCAAACCGTGAATGTGGTGTTTCAGGCGCCTGACGCCACCGCTCTGACGACTACCCTGCAATCATCCGGCTGGACATTGGCGCCGCGCCAGACCCTTGCCACGCTGGCCCGGGCCTTTTGGGCCGACTGGACCGGCGCAACGCTGCCTGATCCGCTTGTCATCGCGACCTTTTGGAACGACCGACCCACGGCTTTGAGTTTTGCGCGGCCGGGTGACACCAGCGGTGACAGCCCGCGCCTGCACCTGCGGGTCTGGGAGACGCCTTACCGGACACCGGACGGCACGCCGGTCTTTTTGGCAACCCTGACCCGCGAGGACCCGCTGGACTGGGTGGAAAGCGACAGCCAACCCGTCGCCCTGCTGCCGGTTGCCATCGATCTCGCCGACCTCAGCGCCCTGCAAGGCAACGGTGTGGCCGCATTTGCCATCCCCTGAGGGCGTTCATTGCAAAAATGCAATGTTCGCGACACACGCTTGCGTGACCCCATAGCCATTGATGCCGTGAACTGAGGCCGGATGCCCTCAGCGACATCTGCCTGCCGCACCGGTGGGCCGTTCACGAGGAACCAAATGCGAAATCTCTTATTGAGCGTGGCGCTGATCGCCGCCCCGGTCGCGGTCTTCGCCGCAGGCTACACCCTTTTGACACCCGCTCCGGCCCCGGTGGCGACGGCTGCCGCCGCGCCGACCCCGGCGGTAGCGACACTGGGCGATATGGCCGCCTTTACCTCCATCGTGACGGACGTGCAGGCGATTGCCGCAACCGCCGATCTACCCGCTGCCGAGGTTCGGATCACCGATCTGGAAACCGCATGGGATCAGGCGCAACCCGCCCTGCGCCCGGTCAACGTAACCGCATGGGGCAGTGTCGATGGTGCACTTGACGATGCACTCACGGCGCTCCGGTCCCGCAGCCCGGATCCGACAACAGTCGATCAGACCTTGGCGGCCTTGCAGGCGGCGCTTGCCGATCCGATGCAGGGTCAGAGTGCGGTCGCCAGTGCTGTGCCGCCGACGGTGGCGGGCATCGTCACGACAGACGCCAATGGCCGCGCCTTGCCCTGCGAGGTCATGCTGGACACGTTCCGCACCAGCCTTGCGACGGCAACCCTGTCTGATGCCAACCGTGCAACGGTCGATGCGCTGCAAGTCAAAGGCACCGAACGCTGCAACGCCGACGACGACAAACGCGCTGACGATTTCTTTGCCCAGGGCCTGGCCCTGATGTCCAACTGATTGCCCGAAAGGAACCACGCAATGACCCACCTGTCCCCAACCCTGAACGCCGACGCCCGCTTTGACAATCTGTCCGGCACCGCGTCCGCCAACCGCGTCCCCGCCGTCACCGTCGAATTCTGGCTGATCAAGCTGATGGCCGTGACGATGGGCGAAACCGCCGCCGACTTTCTGGCCGTTAACCTTGGTGTGGGCCTGACCGCCACGTCGCTGCTGATGGCAGCGATCCTTGTCGTTGCTCTGGTCCTGCAATTCGGTCAGAAGCGCTATGTCGCGTGGTCCTACTGGCTGGCCGTCGTGCTGGTGTCGATTGTCGGCACGCTTGTCACTGATAACCTTGTCGACAACTTTGGCGTCGCGCTGATGACGACGACGGTCTTTTTCTCGGGCGCACTTGTCTTGACGTTCGCGGTCTGGTGGATGGTCGAAGGCACGCTGTCGATCCACGCAGTCACCACGACCCGGCGCGAAGCCTTCTACTGGCTGGCGATCCTGTTCACCTTTGCGCTTGGCACCGCAGCCGGCGATCTGGTGGCGGAAAAGTTCGGCCTTGGCTACATGGCAACCGGCATCCTGTTTGGCATGATCATCGCGTCGATCACCGCCGGATATTTCCTGCTGCGGCTCGACGCGATCCTTGCTTTCTGGATCGCCTATGTGTTCACCAGACCGCTTGGCGCATCCTTCGGCGACTTGCTGTCGCAGCCGGTCGACTACGGCGGCCTTGGCCTTGGCACGATCCTGACCAGCGCGATCTTTCTTGCGGCGATCACCGGGCTGGTCATCTGGATGACAGCAACGCGGCGCGGCGAGGACGAAGTTCGCGCGATCTGATTGATGTGAACCTGCGCTTTGACCGGCCCTATCGGGCCGGTCAATTTCGGATCAAACGCCCGGCGATCGTTCAGCCGTCGATCCGGCCCGCCATGATGGCGATCGCCTTTTGATAGACGCCGGCGGCGTTCCATTGCTGGATCACCGCGAAATTGGGCTGACCTTCCTGAAAGCCCTGACCCGGCTGCCAGCCCTTTTGGGCCAGAAAGTTGGCGGTCGAGGCGAGTGCGTCTGAGATGTTTGTGAGATCGACCACCCCATTGCCGTCGGCATCGACACCGTAGGCGATGATGTTGCCGGGCAGGAACTGGGTATGTCCGACTTCACCATGCATCGCCCCGATGGTGTTGGCCGACAGGGCGCCGGAATCGACCAGTTTCAGGGCTGCCATCGCGTGCCCGCTAAAGAATTCGGTGCGGCGGCAGTCATAGGCCAGAGTCGAAATAGCCGAGATGACGTTGCTGTCGCCCATGCCGTTGCCAAACCCCGTTTCCATCCCGTGAATCGCGACGACGACCGAGGCCGGCACGCCAAAGCGGCGTTCCAGCCCGGCGTAGAAATCGGCGTTCTGGGCGATCCGGCGGCGGCCCTGTCTGACGATGGTATCGGCGCCCCGGATCCGCATGAATTCTTCTAGCGAATAGCGGAACGACCGCTGATTGCGGTCGGCGGCGATGGTCCGGGTGGCATATTGGGCGTTGGCAAGGGCAGACAGGCCGCGCTGGCCGACGCCCTGGGCCGCAGCCTCGGCGGCGAACTGCTGTTTCCAGCGTGCGAACCCGCTGGCGTCATTGCCGCATTGCGCAGCAAAGGTGGCTGTCGACGCCAGCGAAAGGGTGGCGGCGGCAAGAATTGTCTTGAACATTACATGGCTCCGAAACTGATTTCCCGGCGACCCTAGCAGAATGTCCCGGCTATCCAATATCCGACGTGCCGCGCCGTCGCGTCGGAAAGACGTGTGGGCGCGCAAAACGGGCTATTGTCCGTCCTAGGTCCGCACCCCGGCAAACCGCTCGGCCCAATCGACACGTTCGTCGTCGGTGATCTTGCGAAACGTCACCTCGGGCACGGTAAACGCATGACCGCCGGGCAGGGCGGTCAGCGCCTTGGGCACATCGGCGGGCCAGGACGTCCCTTGCGCGTTCATCGCCACCAGCAGTTCTTCGGCGGCGTCGGGGATGAACGGGGCTGACAGAACCGCGTAGAAGGGAATCAGATTCAGCGCCAGACGGATTTGCGCAGCGGCCTTGTCCGGATCGGTCTTGAACACGGTCCAGGGCGCGACTGATTGCAAGTATTCGTTCCCGGCGACCCAGATTGCCCGCAGTTCGGCGGCGGCCTTGCGCAGCTCGATGGCGTCCATGTGCGCCTGATAGGTGGCGACACGGGCGGTCAGATCGGCGATCAAAGCCTCCTCGGCGGGGCCGAAGCTGCCAGCCGAAGGCACGGTTTCATCGAATTTGGACCGGCAGAATTTGGTCACCCGGCTGACGAAATTACCCAGGACATCGGCCAGATCCTTGTTCACGTCGGTCTGAAACGCCTCCCAGGTAAATTCGGCATCCGAGGTTTCCGGCGCATGGCTCAGCAGCCACCAGCGCCAGTAATCCGGCGGAAGGATTTCCAGCGCCTGATCCATGAATACACCGCGCCCGCGCGAGGTGCTGAACTGGCCGCCATCGTAATTCAGGTAATTGAACGACTTGATGTAATCGACCAGCTTCCACGGCTCGCCCGACCCGAGGATTGTCGCTGGGAACGACAGGGTGTGAAACGGCACGTTATCCTTGCCCATGAACTGGGAATAGCGCACGTCGTCGGCGCCTTTGTCGGTGCGCCACCAACGCTGCCAGTCAGCACCTTTGCCCGCATCGACCCATTCCTGCGCGCAGGCGATGTATTCGATCGGCGCGTCGAACCAGACGTAGAACACCTTGCCCTCCATCCCCGGCCAGTCGGCGTCGCCGCGTTTCACCGGCACGCCCCAGTCCAGGTCCCGGGTGATCCCCCGGTCCTGCAATCCGTCACCGTCGTTCAGCCACTTTTTGGCGATGGATGTGGTCAGGATCGGCCAGTCGGTCTTGGAATCGATCCACGCCTGCAACTGGTCGCGCATGTCGCGCTGGCGCAGATACAGATGCTTGGTCTCGCGCAGTTCCAGATCGGTGGACCCGGAAATTGTCGAATGCGGGTTGATCAGGTCGGTCGGGTCCAACTGCTTGGTACAATTATCGCACTGGTCGCCACGCGCCGATTCATACCCGCAATTCGGGCAGGTGCCTTCGATATAGCGGTCCGGCAGGAACCGCCCGTCGGCGACCGAATACATCTGCTTTTCCGTGACCTCGCGGATCAGACCCTGTTTGTCCAGAACTCCGGCAAAGGCTTGGGTCAGCTTGTGGTTCTGCACCGAGGACGAGCGCCCGAAGTGGTCGAACGACAACCGGAACCCTTTGGCGATCTCGGCCTGAACGCTGTGCATTTCGGCGCAGTATTCCGCCACCGGCTGTCCGGCCTTGGCGGCGGCTAGTTCGGCGGGGGTGCCGTGTTCGTCGGTGGCGCAGAGGAACAGCACCTCATGGCCGCGCGCCCGCAGATAACGCGCATAAAGATCGGCGGGGAGCTGGCTGCCCACCAGATTTCCCAAGTGTTTGATCCCGTTGATATAGGGGATCGCCGAAGTGATAAGATGCCGCGCCATGCAGGGTTCCTTGTGTGTTGCCGCCGCTTTAGCCCAAGGGGCAGACGCTTTCCAGCGTCAGTCATCCGCCTCGCGCGATCGTCCGATCAGGCGGCCGATAAAAAAGCTCGTGCGCGGCGCATAGACAAAGCGGGTTTTGCGGGTGGCGGGGCGGGCGCGCATCCGGATCAGCCCGAAGACGACCAGCACCACATGCCCCAGCGAGATCACCACAAACAAAGCTGCCGGGCCGAACGCCTCGATCAGCAGGGAGGTGCCGTAGGGTGCGCCGATCGCGCCGACGGCGTAAAAGAACATCAGTGCCGCCGACAATTCCACCCGGTCGTCATGGCCGGCGAAATCATGCGCATGGGCGGCGGAGACTGAATAGATCGGAAACGTGGTAAAGCCAAAGATCGCCGCGGCAATCATCACCCCCGTCGCCCCGGTTTGCGCCGCGCCGACAGCAATGCCACTTGACGCAATCGAGGCGACCGACAGCCAGATCAACACCCAGCGCCGGTCGTATTTGTCGGCCAGCCAGCCGACCGGATACTGCGCCACTGCACCCCCGGCGACAAAGGCGGCGAGGAAATATCCGATTTGGCTCGGCGCCAGCCCGACCTCGGCCCCGTAAATCGGCCCGACCATGCGAAATGATGCCGCCGACAGCGCCGCGACAATCACCCCAAGCGTCGCCAACGGCGAGATGTTCCACGCCATTGCGGGGCGCAGGCGGGTGGTCGCGGATGTAACCGGCTGTGCGACCCGCGTCACCGCCATCGGCAGAATGGCCGCACATGACAGGATCGTCAGCAGATTATAGGCGATATAGGTCGGCATATCGGCAAGGAACCCGATCATCCCCTGCGCGATCAGCGATCCGCCGATATCGACGACCCGGTAGGTGCCCATCGCCCGGCCGCGGGTTTCGTTGGTGACCTTGGCCTGCAAGAACGCCTCGATCACGGTATAGCTGCCGGCAACGCAGATGCCCGAGGCGATCCGGAACAGCGACCACCATGCTGGATTTGTGACAAGGATATGGGCGGCGATGCCGATCGCCCCCATTGCGGTGAATGTCGCAAAGGCACGGGAATGGCCGACATTGCCCATCAGGCGGGGCGCCCACCAGCAGCCGATAAAAAAGCCGAAAAAGTGGGCTGAGCCAAGGAACCCGACCTCGGCCCGGCTGAACCCGGCGACGAGGCCGGTCAGGGCGTCCATTGGACCGAGGGCGCCGGAGGCCAGTTGCAGCAGGACCACAGACAGGAACAGGGCCCCAAAGGAAATCACCATCCGCATGCGGCGCACCTTGGGTCGCCTTGCCGGGGCGTGCAACGGCAAAACGCCGGTTGCCGAGGGTCAAGGGGCGGGCTACCTCTGCCGCCAAAGCAACAGGGGGCATGGCATGAAGCAGATCGAATTGGGGCAAACGGGCATCATGGTGTCGGACTGGTGTCTGGGCACGATGACCTACGGCAACCAGACGCCCGTGGCCGATGCCCATACCCAGATCGACATGGCCCTGGATGCGGGGATCAATTTCATCGACACCGCCGAGATGTATCCGGTCAATCCGGTGGCCAAAGAGACAGCGGGCCGGTCCGAAGAAATCGTTGGCACATGGCTGTCCAAATCCGGACGGCGCAAGGATGTCGTGATTGCCACCAAAGTCAGCGGCCCGAATCCCGGTTTCAAGCGGGGCGGCGCGGGCTATGACGGGACCAACATCGGGCAGGCCGTGGACGAGTCGCTGGCGCGTTTACAGACCGACGTGATCGACCTCTATCAACTGCACTGGCCGACTCGTGGTTCCTATGCATTCCGCCAGAACTGGGCCTATGACCCGTCCAAACAGAACCGTGCCAAAACCCGGGACCATATGGCCGACGTGCTGGCGGCGATGGAACGGGTGATCGCTTCGGGCAAGGTGCGGGCGTTCGGTTTGTCCAACGAGTCGTGCTGGGGAACGACCGCCTGGATCGACGTGGCAGCCCAAATGGGCGGGCCGCGGGTGGCTTCGGTGCAGAACGAATACTCGCTGATGTGCCGCCTTTACGATACCGATATGGCCGAAATGGCGGTGAACGAGGACGTGACGTTGCTGGCCTTCTCGCCGCTCGCTGCGGGTCTGTTGACCGGGAAATACCTGAACGGCGCGGTGCCAGCGGGCAGCCGCAAATCGCTGACCCCCGATCTTGGCGGGCGGCAAAGCCCCCGGCTGGATGGCGTGGTGCAGGCCTACGTCGATCTTGCTGCGGCACACGGGATCGATCCGGTGCATATGGCGATGGCGTGGCAGCGGACCCGGCCATTCCCGATCTCGGCAATCTTTGGGGCGACGACCAAAGACCAGTTGACGCATCTGCTGAAAGGCGAGAATCTGATTCTGACGAAAGAGATGACCAAGGCGCTGAATCAGACCCACAGGGAGCATCCGATGCCCTACTGACGGCGTCCGACGCAGATGGCCGCGCCTTTTAGGTGAAATCCGGCTCAGGCGGAATTCACCGAGGTGGCGGTATTTCCGCTTGAAGAAACCTGAGTGCGGGCTTGCGTCTGGGGGCGGAATCGCGGACCACTTGGCGCAAACAAGGGGGACGTGCGATGCCGCTGCAAATGAACCAAGAGGTCTTTATCACCTGTGCCGTGACCGGGGCGGGCGGCACTCAGGACCGCAGCCCACATGTGCCGCGCACCCCCAAACAGATCGCCGACAGCGCGATTGCGGCAGCCAAGGCGGGGGCAGCCATTGTCCACTGCCATGTCCGCGATCCTGACACCGGTGCGCCACTGCGCACTTTGGCCTATTTCCGCGAGGTGACGGACCGGATCAGGGATGCCGAAACCGATGTCGTGCTGAACCTGACCGCCGGTGTTGGCGGCGACATCTATTTTGGCTGCACCGAATCCCCGTTTCCTGTGACCAATGCCACCGACATGGCAGGAGCCACCGAACGGATGGCCCATATCGCCGAAAACCTGCCCGAGATTTGCACGCTCGACTGCGGCACGATGAACTTTGCCGAGGCCGATTACGTGATGACCAACACGCCCGGCATGCTGACCGCCATGGGCGGCATGATGACCGCGCTCGGTGTCAAGCCGGAGATCGAGGCCTTTGACACCGGCCATCTGTGGTATGCCAAGCAGCTGGTCAAGGACGGCGTGTTGGACAACCCGGCGCTGGTGCAGCTGTGCATGGGGGTGCCGTGGGGCGCGCCGGATGATCTGAACACCTTTATGGCGATGGTCAACAACGTCCCCGACGATTGGACATTCAGTGCCTTTGCGCTGGGCCGCAACCAAATGGCCTATGTCGCCGCTGCGGTGTTGGCGGGGGGCAATGTGCGCGTCGGCCTCGAGGATAACCTGTGGCTCGGCAAGGGACAGTTGGCGACCAACGCCCAATTGGTCGAACGGGCGGTGACGATCATCGAAAACATGGGCGCACAGGTGATTGGCCCGGCGGACGTGCGCGCCCGACTGGGGCTGACCAAACGCGCGCCCGTCGCCGCATGATCCGTGCGTTTGCGCTGCTGCTTGTGCTGACGGCCTGTGCCCCGGCGCCGCCTGTCCCGGTTACCGGCTACCGCGATCGCACGGTGCCGATCGGCACTATCGCCCTGTTCGACCCGGCGCAGTTCGACGGCGATTGGCAGGTCGTCGCCCGCTATACGACCCCATTCGAAGCTGGCTGCGTGGCGGCGCGATTTCAATTCGATGCCGGGCAGGTCGGCTATCAGTGTCGCGACGCGGACGGGGCGGTACGCCAGACCGCCATCGGCACCGGGGCGATTTCGGGGCCGGGCCGCTATGCGCTGGCACTGACCAGCAGCCCCGATCCCAGCGTCACGTTTCCCGCCCCCGGTTTCTGGGTGATGTGGGTCGATCAGACTTATCGTACCGCCGTGATCGGCACGCTGGACGGGCAGGCGGGGTGGATTTTGAACCGTGACGCGCGCATTCCGGCGGATCGGATGGCGGCGGCGCGCGAGATTCTGGACTTTAACGGCTATACTTTGGCGGCTTTGCAACGGGTGCCCTGATGGAAACGAAAACGGCGGCGATTATTGGTGGCGGGGTGATCGGCGGCGGCTGGGCGGCGCGATTTTTGCTGATGGGTTGGAATGTGCGGGTCTTTGACCCCGATCCCGAAAGTCAACGCAAGGTGGGTGAGGTGCTGGAAAATGCCCGCCGGTCGTTGCCGGGGCTGTCCGATGTCGCGCTGCCCGACGGAGGCGCGATGACCTTTCACGACAGCATCACCGAAGCGGTCGAAGGTGCGGCATGGATCCAGGAAAGCGTGCCCGAACGGCTGGATTTGAAACACAAGGTGTACCGCACCTTGCAGCAATCCTGTGATGGTGACGCGATCATCGGGTCATCAACTTCGGGCTTCAAGCCATCAGAATTGCAGGAAAATGCCAGCCGTCCGGGGCAGATCATCGTGACTCATCCGTTCAACCCGGTCTATCTGCTGCCGCTGATTGAACTGGTCCCCAGCCCGGCCAATAGCCCCGCCATGATCGCCCGCGCCAAGACGGTGCTGACCGACATCGGCTGTTATCCCCTGCATGTGCGCAAGGAAATCGACGCCCATATCGCGGATCGTTTCCTTGAGGCGGTCTGGCGCGAGGCGCTTTGGCTGATCAAGGACGGCATCGCCACGACCGAGGAGATCGACAACGCGATCCGCTATGGGTTCGGTCTGCGCTGGGCGCAGATGGGCCTGTTCGAAACCTACCGGATTGCCGGCGGCGAGGCCGGAATGCGGCATTTCATCGAACAGTTCGGCCCGTGCCTCAGCTGGCCCTGGACCAAGCTGATGGATGTGCCGGAATTGACGGATGAGCTGATCGATGCGGTGGCGGGCCAGTCCGATGCGCAATCGGGGATGCACACGATCCGCGAACTGGAGCGAACGCGGGACAACAACCTCGTCACCATCCTGCGGGGGTTGAAAGCGCAGAATTGGGGCGCGGGCAAGCTGTTGAACGCGCAGGATGCCCGGATCGGCACCGCTCCGGTCGATCTGAACGCAACCGCGCCGATCGTGACCGTGGACCGCGCCGTGCCGCTCGACTGGACCGATTACAACGGCCACATGAACGAGGCGCGGTATTTGCAGGCGTTCGGCGATGCCACCGACAAGATGATGGCGCTGGTCGGTTGCAATGCCGATTACATCGCGTCCGGCGGCAGCTATTTCACTGCTGAAACCCATATCCGGCATCTGGACGAGGTGCGGGCTGGGGCACGGATCAGGGTGGAAACGCAGGTTCTGGCGGGGGCTGGCAAAAAGATGCACCTGTTCCACCGGATGTTTGAGGGTGACAGGGAACTTGCCACCGGCGAACACATGCTGATCCACGTAAGCCTTGCGACCCGCAAGGCGTCTGACCCCGACGCGCGGGTTTCGCAACCACTTGCGCGGGTCGCCGCAGCGCATGCCAAACTGCCGCGTCCGAAAGGGGCGGGCGCGGCGGTGGACATCCGTTGAAACGGGTGCTGATCACCGCCGGGGCCAATGGCATCGGGCTGGCGATGGCGCAGGGCTTTGTCGCGGACGGGGCGCAGGTCTGGGTCACGGATGTTGACCGGGCGGCCATCGCAGCCTTGCCGCCAGCGATCCGAGGTACACAGCTGGATGCCGCCGACGAAACCGGGCTTGCGACCCTGATCGCGCAGATCAAATCGGATTGGGGCAGTCTTGACGTGCTTTGCGCCAATGCCGGGATCAAGGGGCCGACGGCGTTGATCGAAGATGTGGCACTGGCCGATTGGCGGGCTTGTCTGGCGGTCAATCTGGACGGTGCGTTTCTGGCAGCCAAACACGTCGCCCCGCTGATGAAGGCGCAGAAGTCCGGGGTCATGACGTTTACCAGCTCGACCGCCGGTCTGTTCGGCTACCCCAATCGCAGCCCCTACGCGGCGGCGAAATGGGCCGTGATCGGCCTGATGAAAACCGCCGCGATGGAGCTGGGGCCGTTCGGTATCCGCGCCAACGCCATTGCGCCGGGATCGGTCGAAGGGCCGCGGATGGAGGCGGTGCTGCAGGCCGAGGCCAAGGCCAAGGGAATGACCCGCGATCAGGTCTATGACGGTTATGCCAAAGGCACCTCGATGCAGACGTTTGTGACGGCGGGCGACATCGCCAACATGGCGGTGTTTCTGGCGTCAGACGGGGCGCGGCATGTGTCGGGGCAGGTGCTGACGGTCGATGGGCACACGGTGAATCCCGACCCTCAAGTTTAGGCGATACGGTCGCGCAGCGCCCGCAGGTGATCGGCCAACTGGCGCGGGGTGACGGATGCCTCGCGCACCAGCGCATCGAAATGGCGGGTCATCGCCTGCACCCGTGCGCTGTCGCGGAAAACCAGATAACTTTGCCCCAGATAGATCACCGCAAGCAGTGGTCCGAACACCGTCACCGGTGCCGAAAACAATCGCCTTGCGTCGAACAGATACAGGCGCAGTGACGGGTAAAGCTGATCGTGCAGCGCCAGCAACCGGTCGATTTGGGCGCGGCGCAGATCGGCGGGCAGACCGTCGTAGTAGCCGGTGCCATCGGCGAAATTATCCATCTCGTAAAGCGGCAGCGCGATTTCATAGTCCGACAGCGCGCCGCGCATCCATGTCAGGCGATCCTGCGACGCGCCGATGGCCTGTTCAGCAGTGCGACCCAGCGAAGGGCCATATTCCCAGGCCAGCATATCGTGGGTTTTCAGCATGTCGGGCAGACCCGCAGGCACGTGGCGGATCTTGTAACCCGCCGCCTCTTGGTGCCAGGCGAAAATCCGTTCGTCGACAAGGGCGCGGGGGGCCTCGGTCATCGACATCGCCGCCGCGATCAGGTCGGCGGCGCGTTCGGGGCGGGCCGTCAGGCCAAGCAGCCAGTCGGCCGAGACGCCAAGCGCGGCGGCACATTCGGCCACGACCTGTGCGTTAGGCAGGCGGGTGCTACCCGGCATCAACAGTTGCGACAGGGTGGATCGGTCGACGCCAATGGCGCGGCCAAGGGCGGCCTGCGTCACCGCCTTTTCCGACATCCCCTGTGCCAGACGGTCGCGGAACAGGGCGGCGCGGGTCCGTTTGTCGGTTATTGCTGACATTGTTTCATTTAATCACCAAAGTTGCATAAATGTTGCCTACATCCAAAATGGTCGCCTGTCCACTGTCATGCTACTGACATGAGCAGAGCCGAGAGACATCGGCCAGTTGGGAATGGGTATGAAAAACAAAACCTTGCGGCCGGTGGAATGGCCGACGGTCTGGCTTGCTGCGGGATGTTATCTGACATGGGCACTGGCGATTTTCGGGGTCGCCAACTGGTCGCTGGCTGCGGCGATGCCTCTGACGATCCTTGCCGCCGCCCTGCATTCGTCGCTGACGCACGAAGTGATCCACGGCCATCCGTTTCGCAACAGGACGCTGAACGCGGCGCTCGTTTGGCCGCCGCTGACCCTGTTCATCCCCTACGCCCGGTTCCGCGACAGCCATCTGGCGCACCACCGCGACGCGCGGCTGACCGATCCCTACGACGACCCCGAAAGCAATTATCTGGACGGCGGCGACTGGGACCGGCTGGCGGCGCTGACCCGCACGGTGCGCCGGTTCAACAACACGCTTGCCGGACGGCTGCTGATCGGTCCGCTGCTGGGGCAGGTCGCCTGGATGAAGGGCGATTGGGCCGCGATCCGGGGTGGCGACCGGACTGTGCTGATGGGATGGGTCTGGCACTTGCCGGCGATGGTGATGGTGCTGGCGCTGGTCGCGGTGTCGGCGATGCCGGTCTGGGCCTATCTGATCTGCGCCTATGCCGCCCTGTCGATCCTGAAAATCCGCACCTTTCTGGAACATCAGGCGCACGAGCGGTCGCGCTGCCGCACCGTCATCATCGAAGACCGAGGCGTGCTGGCTTTTCTGTTCCTGAACAACAACTTTCATGCCGTCCACCACATGCACCCGCGGCTGGCCTGGTACAAACTGCCGAAACTGTATTTCGCCCAGCCGGCCCGGTTTCTGGGTCGCAATGGCGGCTATCGGTTCGCATCCTACGGCGAGGTTTTCCGCCGCTATCTGTTCAACACCAAAGACCCCGTCGCGCATCCGCTCTGGCGTCGGTAGGGGCTTCGCGCCATAGGGCGGCATGGCCCTGTGGATCCCGATCACGATTTTCGCCGCTTGTGCGCAGACCTTGCGGTTCATGCTGCAAAAGCAGTTGCGCGGTGCAGCCCTGTCGACAGCGGGGGCGACCTATGCGCGGTTTCTCTATTCCGCGCCCTTGGTGGCATTGATCGCGTGGGGCTATAGTCGGACCAGCGGCCAGACGATCCCCGCGATTCCGCCGCAATTCTGGGCCTATGCACTGGCGGGCGGCACGGCGCAAATCCTTGCTACGATGTGTGTGGTCGCCTTGTTCGGGCACCGTAATTTCGCCGTCGGCATCACCTTCAAAAAGACCGAAGTGCTGCTGTCGGTGCTGGTCGGCGTCGTGGTTTTGGGCGAGGGTGTCAGCGGCTGGGGGTTCGCGGCGATCATGGTGGGCTTGAGCGGTGTGTTGCTGTTGTCCGACCCGCCTGCGGCGACCGGGCCGTGGCGGACCCGTGTGTTGAACCGGGCGACAGCGCTGGGCCTGACATCGGGGTTATTCTTTGCGGTGTCCGGCGTTGGCTATCGCGGCGCGTCGTTGTCGCTCGGGTCGGGCGACACGTTCCAGCGGGCGGTGGTGACGCTGGCCTGCGTCACGGCGTTTCAGGTGTTGGCAATGACGATCTGGCTGGCATGGCGCGAGATCGGCCAGATCACGGCGGTGGTGCGGGCATGGCGCGTCGCGGCTTTGGTCGGACTGACCAGCATGGTGGGGTCGATCGGCTGGTTCACCGCGTTCACCTTGCAGCGGGTGGCCTATGTCAACGCGCTGGGGCAGGTCGAACTGGTGTTTTCGCTGATCGTCGGGGCGCTGATCTTTGGCGAGCGGATCAGCCTGCGCGAATGGCAGGGGCTGGCCCTGCTGACGGGGTCGATCGGGCTGCTTGTCCTATTGGCCTAAAGGGCGGGCATGGCCAAGGCGGGTCACCAGATGCGCCTCGTCGTCGTTGCGAAAGAATGGGACGAGGAGCGGTGGCGCGGGGTCGGTCACCCGCGCGGCGATTTCGGCTAGAACCACCTCGGTGATGAACGGCAGATCGAAATGCCGCGCACGTTCTAGCGGCACCCATTGCAGGTGCGCCAATTCCTCCTCGGCCCCGGATAAATCGTCGGGGTCGGTTGTCAACCGGTCGGCATCGACCAAAAAGAACCGCGCATCGAACCGACGCGGGCGGCCTTGTGGTGTGACGGCGCGAAAGACAAATTGCAGGCCGGACGGGTCAGGCAGATGGCCGTGGGCGGCGAACCCGCGCCAGCCTTGCGGCGGATCAGGCCAATTGCCGGGGGCGGACAGGCGGTGCCCGGTTTCCTCCCACAACTCGCGGATCGCGGCGGCGGCGATGGCTTGCGGGGTCAGCGCGCTTTCCTGCGCCAGCCTTTCGGCACCGGGGACCGGGGCGGCCAGCGTCACCGTCGCATCGACAGGATCGACGGCACCCCCCGGAAAGACGAACTTGCCCGGCATAAAGGCGGCACTTGCCCCGCGCTGCCCCATCAGAATGGCCGGCGCGGTCATCCGGTCGCGCAGGACGATGATGGTCGCCGCGTCGCGGATCGCCGATTTATCCATCTAGGCCGCCCCGCCGAACCCGTGCATCCGGCGCGACCACTGGATCGCGACAACCAGCCCCTTGAGGCGCGGCAGCAGGAACAGCGACAGGGCGACGGTGCCGGTGCCGAAAATGGCGATTGTCACCCAGGGTTCGGGACGGAACGTTTCGAAAACAATGAGCAGCAGCGGGGCCATCAGATGGCCGACGACAAGGATGGTCAGATAGGCCGGGCCATCGTCGGCGCGGTGATGATGCAGATCCTCGCCACACTGCGGACAGGTATCCGCGACGCTCAGGTAACTGCGAAACAGCGCGCCTTTGCCGCAGTTCGGGCAGAGGCGGCGAAATCCGCGCCACATGGCGGGCTTGGTCGGGCGGTCGTCGGTCAGGTCGGTCATAGGTATTATCTGCGCCTTTTCCCGGTCTAGCGAAAGGGGAGGGTGACGCCAGGTCGCAGGTTTTTCGCGATCAGGCGCGACGGAAATGCCGGGCAGGGCCGTTTCATCGGGGTCGTCGGCAATTGAGGGCTGACGGCAGAACCGTAGAAACAAGGACCAAGACAGATGAAAACCAAACTTTTGATGGCAGCGATCGTCGCAGGCATGGCGGCAACGATGGTGCAGGCCGAAGGTCAGCGCGAGCATGGCGGACCCCGCGTCGACTTTGGCGAGCTGGACGCCAATGCCGATGGTCAGCTGACACTGGCCGAGGTGCAGAACGCCGCCGCCACCCGTTTTGCCGCGACCGATACCAATGGCGACGGTGGCCTGTCGGCCGATGAAATGGCGGCCCGGGCGATTGCCGAGGTGACGACGAACGCCGCCACCCGCGCTGCCGACATGATTGCCCGGATGGACAAGAACGGTGACGGACTGTTGCAGACCGACGAAATGCAGCCGCGCCGGGGCGGCGATCGGGCCGAACGGATGTTCGAACACATGGATGAAGACGAAGATGGTATCGTCACGCGCGCCGAATTCGACGCGGCTGTCGCCAAGATGGGTGACAGGCGGCGCGGAAACTAAGGGCGATGCGGCGTCATTGCCAGAGCAGGACCAAGTGGTTAGCACGCTGACACATGACCCATGCCACGGATCACGACGCCGCAAGTCCGGACGCCGCCCTGTTGGTCGCCTATGCGAATGGCGACCCGCAGGCGGCTGCAGATCTGGCCGCGCGGTTGACGCCGCGCGTGCTGGGGCAGGCGTTTCGGATGCTGCGCGACCGGGCCGAGGCCGAGGATGTGACCCAGGAGGCGCTGCTGCGCCTGTGGAAAATCGCCCCCGACTGGCGGCAGGGCGAGGCACAGGTCACGACCTGGCTATACCGGGTTACCGCGAATCTTTGCACCGACCGGCTGCGGCGGCGCAAACGTACGACGCCGCTGGACGGTGTGGCGGAACCGGCAGACGGCGCGGCCCCGGTCGCGGCCCAGATGCAGGACCGCAGTCGGCTGGACGCACTGGCCGCCGCATTGGCGCAATTGCCCGACCGGCAGGCGCAGGCAGTGGCGCTGCGGCACCTCGAAGGGCTGGGCAATCCGGAAATTGCGCAGATCATGGACATCAGCACCGAGGCGGTCGAAAGTCTGACCGCGCGGGGCAAACGGGCGCTGACGGCGATATTGGCGGGGCGCAAGGCGGAACTGGGGTATGACGATGACTGAACGCGAACTCGACGACCTTTTCGCCAGTGCCCGTGCGGAACACGTCGCGGTTTCGGACGCGTTGCTGGCGCGGATCGTGGCGGACGCCGATGCGGTTGTGGCCGCGCGGGCAGTCACGATGCGCACGGCACCGGGATTCTGGGCGACGCTGCGGACCTGCGTGGGCGGCTGGCCGGGGTTGGGCGGCATGGTGGCGGCGACCCTCGCAGGGGTCTGGATCGGCTTTGCACCACCCAATGCGGTGGCCCCGCTGGCGGCGTCGGTCTGGGGCGAAACAAGCACGATATCACTGTTTTCCAGCGACGATGTTCTGGGGATTGAAGGATAAATCATGAACCAAACCCAAGCCTCTGATACTGCCGCGCCGATGCGGCGATCCTTGCGGATTTTGTTGGTCCTTTCGCTGGCGCTGAACCTTGCGGTGATCGGGGTGGTCGGGGGTGCGGTTCTGTCTGGGCGGGGCAAGCCCGGACCCTTTGGCGGTTTCGACGTGACGCTTGGGCCGTTCGCGCGGGCACTGTCGCATGAAGATCGCCGCGCCATCGGCGACGCATTGCGCAACCGCTCGGACCTGGGGCCAGAGGGGCGGGGCAGTCGCAAGGCCGCACTCGCCGCGTTTCTGGCAGCGCTCGAGACTGACCCGTTCGACCCGACGGAGGTCCGCTCGATGTTCGATGCCCAACGCGACCGTGCGTTGCGCGGAATGGGGGCGGGACAAGAGATGCTTTTGGCGCGGATTGTTGCGATGACGCCGATTGAGCGAGCCGAATTTGCCGGCCGCCTGCGCACCGAACTTGACGACGGGCGACGTCGCTGACGCAATGATGATATCTGTTTCGGCTCTTGGCCCCCAGCTCCGGACGACGTCCAGGCCTTTTCCGTTGCGGTTCTTTGGTAGTCGTGGTCGCGCCCAGTCCGCTCAGGCCGCGCTTTGGCTCATCGTCACCATGTTGCGCCCGGCCGATTTGGCGGCGTAAAGGGCGGCGTCGGCGCGGGCCATGATGTCCATCACATCTGTTGCATCCTTGCCCGCCACGTCGCCCATCGCGACCCCGATCGACAGCGTTACCTTGACTGGCGGCGCAAGGCCGCCCGACACGAAAGGAGCCCCCTGTATCAGTCCGCACAATCGTTCCGCGGCACCGCGTGCCTGCGCGATCGTGGTATCGGGCATGGCGACCAGAAATTCTTCGCCGCCGATCCGCGCGATCAGATCGACGGCGCGCAGGTTGTCGCGCAGGCGTTGCGCGACGCCGACCAGAACCCGGTCGCCGACGGCATGGCCAAAGCCATCGTTGATCGCCTTGAAATGGTCGATATCCAGCACCATCAGTGCAAAATCGCGCCCCGTAGCGCGCGCCCGTTCTGCCATGCCTGCCAGATGCGGCATCGCATAGCGGCGGTTATAGAGGCCCGTCAGCGGATCGGTGACAGCGGCCTGCAACCCGCTTTGCACCGTGTCGCGCAGCCGGTCGAGGTTGGCCTTGCGACGCAGCAGCACCTTGGTGCGCAGGGCAATTTCGGCGATGCTGGCGTCTTCGCTGACCACATCGTTGGCCCCCAGGTCCAGCGCCATCGCCGCCACTTCGGGAGTGGCGGTAGGGGCGATGACCAGTTGGGCGGCGTGCCGGGTTTCTGACCGGCTGCGCAGATCGGCGATCAGGCGAAACACGCGCGCCATATCGGGGCGCACACCGGGCATCGCGGCGCGGATCACGAACACATCAGGCACCGGCCCGGCGACGGGGCGGTCAAGCGCCGCATCCGGGCCCAGCACGGCAACCCGCAGGCCCGATGCCTTGGCCAGCGACAGGTTCAGCGGGTCCGCAGTCGCCTGGTCACTGACGACGGTAATCGTTCCACCCTTGATAAAATCGACGCCCGCCTCGGCAAAGCCCAGCGCCTTGCGGGTATCCTCGCGCAACCGCAATTCGCTGTCGGCGTCGCGGGCCCGCAGCAGGCTGCGGATCCGGGCCTGCAACAGGTTGTCGGCAATCGGTTTGACCAGAATGTCGTCGACCCCGGCGGTGAGCGCGGCCATCCGGTCAGCCGTCGTGTCGAAATGCCCGGTCGCCACGATCGGCACCGTCGCTGTCGCCGGGGCCGCCCGCAGCGCGACACAGAACGCCCGGGCCTGATCGGTCGGCGGGCTGAATTCAACAAGGATCAGATCGGGCAGCTCCGCAGCGATGGCCCGTTGCGCATCGGCGATACTGGCGCAAGCGTCGGCGCGATACTGGGCGGCGTCAAGTTTCACCTTGAGCACGATCCGGTTGGTCGCCACACTGTCAACAATCAGGATATGACCCGACATCACGCAAAATCCTTTCGCGGGGGACCTTGGCCCATGCACGAAGGATGCCGGTGAAAAGGTTAAGAAACGGTTTCCTTGCGTCGAGAGAAAATGAATGAAGCGTGATCTTGCCGAAACGATCGCCTTGCAGGCCTTGGGCTGGCTGGCGGCGCACGACGATCTTGGTCCGGCGTTTCTGGGCGCCACCGGAGCCAGCGCCGATGACATGCGCCACGGCGCTGCCGATCCGGCGTTTCTGGCCTCGGTTCTGGAATTCCTGACCGCGACCGATGCTTGGGTCATCGCCTTTTGCGACGCCCACGGACATCCCTATGACGCGCCGCTGCGTGCCCGCTATGCCCTGCCGGGTGCCGAAAGCATGCACTGGACCTGAGGGGCGTTGACTTGGGCCGCGCCGCAAGGTCGTTTGGCGCCAAATGGGGGCAAGGCACGTGATCAAGGGAATCGTTTTCGACAAGGATGGCACGCTGTTCGATTTCAACGCCACATGGGGCACCTGGACCCTTGGCATGTTGGCGGACGAGGCGGGGAATGATCCCGCCCTGTTGGCGGCGATGGCGCAGACCCTTGGCTATGACACCGCCAACCAACGGTTTTTCCCCGGCAGCATCGTCATTGCCGAAACCGTCGATGTGATCGCCCGCGCCCTGCTGACCCATCTTCCCGGCGAAAACGAACCCGATCTGATCGCCCGGATGAAGGAAAAATCACTGCACGTGCCGCAGGTGGCGGCGGTGCCGCTGATCCCGTATTTCGCCGGTTTGCGCGGTATGGGCCTGCAGCTTGGCATCGCCACCAACGACGCCGAAGGCCCGGCGCGGCAGCATCTGACCACCGCTGGCATCCTCGATGCGTTCGATTTCGTCGCCGGTTTCGATAGCGGGCACGGCGGCAAACCGGCCCCCGGCCAGCTGCATGCCTTTTGCGTTGCCACCGGCCTTGACCCGGCCCAATGTCTGATGGTCGGCGACAGCCTGCACGATATCGCCGCTGGCCGGGCTGCGGGCATGACCACGGTCGGCGTCCTGACCGGCCCGGCGACGGCCGCCGATCTTGGCCCGCACGCCGATGCGATCCTGCCCGACATCGGGCATCTGCCCGGCTGGATCGACCGGACCCGCAACGCGACACAACGAGGCGGCGCGTGATACCTTTAGGAGCGGACATGACAGATAAACCAAAGATCAGACATTTCTCGGACCTGCTGTGCGTCTGGGCCTATGTCGCCAATATCCGGCTTGAGCGGATGGCGCAGGACTACGGTGACCGGGTGGACTTTGATCTGCATTTTTGTTCGGTCTTTCCGGATACGGCAGCCAAGATTGCAGCCGCTTGGGCGGATCGTGGCGGCGCGGCAGGTTACGGGGCGCATGTGCAGGGTGTGGTGGCAAATTTCGATCATGTGACGATCCATCCCGATGTCTGGGTGCGGACCCGCCCGGCCTCCTCGACAGCACCGCATCTGTTTATGGCAGCTGCGCGACTGGTGCCACCAAGCCCGGCGGGAGCGGACGATCTGGCCGTTTTGGGGGCCACGCATCGTCTGACCTGGGCGTTGCGCCGCGCCTTTTTCGCCGAGGGGCGCGATATCGCGACCTGGGCGGTGCAGGCCGATTGCGCCGCGGCACTTGGTTATGATCCCGACGTGCTGCGGGCCTGCATCGATAGCGGCGCGGCGGCCGCGGTTCTGGACCGCGATGTCAAGATTTGTCAGGCGATGGGGATCGGTGGCAGCCCTACATTCGTGATGAACGATGCCCGCCAGACTTTGTATGGCAATGTCGGTTATCACCTGCTCAAGGCCAATGTCGACGAGATGCTGCGCGGGCCTGCCGCCGAAGACGCGAGTTGGTGCTGAACACGGACTTTCGGGGCGCCGCTACCGTGGGGTTGGCCAGATCGGTGAAATCCGCCGCAAGAAGGTTTTGCGACCAGAAAAGTCGCAATCGGGTCCGCATCTCGTGGAATTCATCTGTCATTGTGCCGTCAACCAAGGAGCTTCACAATGTCTGACATCCTGAACCGCAAGCGTCGTGCCGGTGGCCGCGCCGCAAATACCGCCAAACGCAGTCAGGAGCTGTTCAAGCAAATGCCGTGGCGGATTCCGGTCAACACCGACCGCCCGACCGAACCGCTGGGCCCCGAGGGCGTCGCGGCGATTCACAACGGCGCGATGACAATTCTCGAAGACATCGGCATCGAATTCCTGAACGAAGAGGCGATCGAACTTTTCAAACAGGCCGGTTGCACGGTCAATGGGACCAACGTGCGGATGGGTCGCGACTGGGTGATGGAGATGGTGCGCAAGGCCCCGGCCCAGTTCACCGTCACGCCGCGCAATCCCGACCGCGAAATCATCATTGGCGGCAAGCATATTCTGTTCGGCAACGTGTCGTCGCCGCCGAACTATTACGATCTGGAACTGGGCAAAAAGGTGTCGGGCACCCGCAAACAATGCGCCGATCTGCTGCGCCTTACCCAGTATTTCAACTGCATCCATTTCGCCGGCGGCTATCCGGTCGAGCCCGTCGATGTGCATCCGTCGGTGCGCCACCTTGACGTGGTTTTCGACAAGATGGTGCTGACAGACAAGGTGGCGCATGCCTATTCGCTTGGCAAGGAACGCGTCGAGGACGTGATGGAGATGGTCAAGATCGCCGGCGGTCTGACCGAGGAGGAGTTTCAGGCCAAGCCGCGAATGTACACCAACATCAACTCGACCAGCCCGCTGAAGCACGACATCCCGATGATCGACGGCTGCCTGCGCTGCGTCCGTCGCGGCCAAGCGGTGATTGTGACGCCGTTCACGCTGGCGGGCGCAATGGCTCCGGTCACCATGTCGGGCGCGGTGACGCTGTCGATTGCCGAGGCATTGTCTGCCATCGCCCTGTTCCAATACGTCCGCCCCAGCGCACCTTGCGTGATCGGCACGTTCACCAGCAACGTCGACATGAAGTCCGGCGCGCCCGCGTTTGGCACCCCGGAATACATGCGCGCAACCCAGATGACCGGGCAGATGGCGCGGTTCTATGGGTTGCCGATGCGCGCCAGCGGTGTCTGCGCCGCCAACGTGCCGGACGGGCAGGCGATGTGGGAAACCTCGAACTCGCTCTGGTCCGCCGTCCAGTCGGGCACCAACGTCGTCTATCACGCCGCCGGGTGGCTTGAAGGCGGGCTGATCGCCAGCCCCGAAAAGTTCATCATGGACTGCGAGGTCTTGCAGATGATCCAGCGGTATATGGAGCCGTCAATCACCGCCACCGGCCCCGACGACATCGCGCTGGACGCGATCCGCGAGGTCGGGCCGACCGGCCATTACTTTGGCATCCAGCACACCCAGGACCGCTATCAAGAGGCGTTCTATCAGCCCTTCATCTCCGACTGGCGCAATTTCGAGGCCTGGGACATCGCGGGCGGGGTCTGGACCGCCGAACGGGCGCACCGGATGTTCAAGGACATCATGAACGATTTCGAAGAACCGCCGATGGACGTCGCGGTGCGCGAGGAGTTGGAGGCGTTTGTGACAAGGCGCAAGGCTGAAGGTGGAGCGCCGACGGATTTTTGAGGGGAGGGAGCATGTCATCCGGCGAGCGACTGCAATGCGGACAAATCGGACTTTTGCGCACTCAGCGCAAACTATCGCAAGAGCTGGCACAAGAGGTAGGCGGCACACCCCGTCGCCGCCAGAATCGCTGGAATGGGCGCCAGATCAGCTTTCCGACTGAGAGCGCTCGGGCACCGGACCGATATTGACGATGTCGTACTTTTTGTTCAGTGCCTGCATCTTCGCGCTGTCCTCGAAATCAGCCTCAGTCATTTGTCCAAGCTCTGCCAAATATCCATCGAACCCGGAGGGTTGATAGATCATCAACATCCGCGCTGCCGAACATCCGCTCGACATGATACAGGCGTGCTCGATACCCGGCGGGACGTGCAAGCACGCCCCTTGCCCAGCAGTCATCCAGTCGCCATCCACAAAAAAGTCCACCGACCCCTCAAGGATGTAAAAGGTTTCGGCATGCCAGCGATGCAGGTGAAGGCCCAACTTGAAATTGGCTTTCAAGTTATCCTCCATGAGCGTGTACTGGCCGCCAGTATCGGCAGCGGACACCTTTACAAAGGTATGATCCGCCGACCAGTCGTAATTCTGGCCACCGCCCGGGAGTACTAACGAAAAGCGCTTGGTCATTCTTCTTAGCTCTCGAATTGCCTTGGCCTATCCCAGTGTATGAGGACCGCGTCCTTGCTAAGCAATAGCCTAGGCTAAGGAGGATCCGTGATATGAACGTAAAGCGACCAAAGCCGGATAGCATGGTGTCCATGCTGC
>JBBQHC010000013.1:0-44084 GCA_038323615.1 Rhodobacterales bacterium
AATATTTTTCAGAGTCAACTTTTTTGTTTCCCATGATAGAATATTTTCATAACCTCATGCTGCTGGAGAGCAGGAACGGGCAATGCAGGTACGCGCGCGGATCGCTGATATCGAACACGGGCTGACCGCCACGGAACGCAAGCTGAGTGCGGCGCTGATGGCCGATTATCCCTATGCCGGGCTGGATACGATTCAGGATTTTGCCAAGCGCACCCGCACCTCCTCGCCGACCATTTCGCGTTTTGTCACCAAGCTCGGGTTCAGCGGCTATCAGGAATTTCAGCGCCATCTGATCGACGAGGTCCGGGAAAGCAAACGCTCGCCCATCGACCTGCACCGCGACAATCGCAAGCTGCAGGGTGGTTTTCTTGACGATTATTTTGCCCGCGCCAGAACGCTGCTGAACGCGACGGCAACCGCCGTCAGCCCGCTTCAATTCGATCGGATCTGCGACCTGCTGCGCGACGAACGGCGCGGCGTCCACATCATCGGCGGCCGGATCAGCGACGCCCTCGCGCAGTATCTGTCACGCCACCTGCGCCAGATGCGCGGCAACGTCCACAAACTGTCCGCCGATCCCGAAAGCTGGCCCGAAGACCTGCTGCGGATGAAACCCCGCGACGTTCTGTTCGTCGTCGATTTTCGCCGCTACCAACCCAGCCTGTTGCAGCTGGCCAGCCGCGCCAAGACCGATCGCGGCACAACCGTCGTGCTGCTGACCGATCAATGGATGTCGCCGATCTCGCGTCAGGCCAAGGAGGTGGTCGCGCTGCCGATCGACAGCGGCACCGTCTGGGACAGCTACGTCGGGGCGTTCGTTCTGATCGAGGCGATGCTGACCCGGATCGCCGAACATGACTGGGACAAGACCCGTCAACGCATCAGCCGCTGGGACGCCCTGCGTCTGGATTCAAAGGAGATCGCCGATGGTCCGTGACCCCCTGATCTTTGCCGCGACCTGCGACCTGGCCGGCAAGATGCGCGGCAAGGCATTTCCGGCGTCCAGACTCGACAGCCGCCTGCGGTCTGGCATCGGCTGGGTGCCGACCAACGCGCTGATCACCTGTTTCGACACCATCGCGCCCTCGCCCTTTGGATCGGTCGGCGATCTGTCCCTGATGCCCGACCCCGCCACGCTGGTCGCGGTAGATTTCGACGATGGCACCCCGCCTGAGCGGGTCATCCTCTGCGACATCACCACCACCGAAGGCGCAGCCTGGTCCTGCTGCACCCGGTCGATCCTGAAATCGGCTCTGGCAAGGCTGCACGACTGCGCGGGCGTGACCCTCAATGCCACCTTTGAACACGAATTCCAGTTCCGCGACGGCCCCCGCGCCCCCGGCACCGCCTTTTCGCTGGACTCCTTTGGCGAGAATCGCGGGTTCGGCGAAACCCTGATGGCCGCACTGGCGGCGGCCGGCCTGCAAACCGACAGCTTTCTCAAGGAATATGGCGCCGACCAGTTCGAGGTGACGGTCGAACCTGCCGCGGCCCTGATCGCCGCCGATCAGGCCGCAATCCTGCGCAGCCTCACCCACATGACGGCGCGGCGTTTCGGGCAGCCGGTCACGTTCTCGCCGATCACCGACCCGGCGGGTGTCGGCAACGGGGTGCATATCCACATGAGTTTCGCCACCCCCGACGGCACCCCTGCCACCTACGATCCGGACGGCCCCAACGGGATGGCGCGGGTCACCCAAGCCTTCATCGCCGGAGTGCTGAAATACTTGCCGCAAACCTTATGCCTCTTGGCGCCCTCGGTGATTTCCTATGCCCGCCTGACCCCGCATCGGTGGAGCGCCGCCTACAACAACCTCGGCGTTCGCGACCGCGAGGCGGCAGTGCGCATCTGCCCGGTCACCGCAACCGACCCGGCAGGTATCGCGCGGCAGTACCATTTCGAGGTCCGCGCCCCCGACGCCGCCGCCTCGCCGCATCTGGCGCTGGCGGCGCTGGTCCATGCCGGGTGCCAAGGCATCAAAGACGGGCTGGCCGCACCTGAACCGACCCAAGGCGACCTGTCGGACCTGTCCGCCTCGGCCCTGGCAGACCGTGGCGTTAACCGACTGCCCGCCACCCTTGCCGCAGCCCTGACCGCGTTCGAAGCCGACAACGTGGTGCGCGGCTGGTTTCCCGACCCGTTCGCGCCGGTGTACCTTGCCCACAAACGGGCAGAGATTGCCCATGTCGAAACCATGACCGACGCGGCCCAGTTTGCCGCCTATGCAACCATCTACTGAACACCGAATTTTCACGCAGGCCGTATTTTACATGATTATCAGTCGGTTACAGAAAAGTTGACAGCTGTCAACTTTTCCCGGACCCCAACAGGGCCATCACCATTGGCCCCGGCGAAAACGACCCTGCCCCGGCTTTCTCGGTCAGCGACCGCAGATAACCGCCCGGACTGTTGATCTGATCCACCCGTTGCAGGATGCAACAGACCGTGATCGCAGCCACCGCCGGGCCCATGTCGCGGCAAGCAACCTCCCACGCCTGCGGGCTGATCCCCATCATCCCGCGCACAAACGCCGCGACCGCGATCAGGTCGCGCCAGTCGCGGATTTCGTTCTGGGCATAGGGGAGGACATCGGGGCAAGCCTTGACCACCAAGGCGAGCGGCAATTGCGGCTGGCTGCTGCCCTGCCCCTTTTCTTGGCAAGGTTCAATATCATCAGAGTCTGTTATTGAAGTCTGAATGCGCCGCTCGCTTTGACCGTCATTGCCGCCCATTCTTTCTGTATCATGCCCCAACATGGCGGTGATCCGGTCCAGCGTTCCGCGCAATTCAACGCGGATCGCAGTCAATTCGGCCAGCCCCAGATTACGCCGCAGAACCCCGTGCTGGACCATCAGCGCCGCCAGCTCGGCCTCCCAATTGCCCGGCAGTCCGTCCTCTTGGCCATAGAGCGCGAATTTCACCGCGTCGCGCCGCATCAGCGTGATCTCGGCCCGCAGCCGTTTGATACGATCCGCCGCCGCCTGCGCCTCGGCTGCGTTGTGGCCAATCTCGACCGCGCGGACCAGCAGCGGGCGCAAATCGAACCCATAGGCGATCACCAGATCGCCGCCACGATCGCGCTGCGCATAGCGTTTGCCGTTCGGGCTGTCCTGGCGCAGGATCACGCCCGACGCGACCAGCGCCGCCAGATGCCGCCGCAGCGTGCTTTCGGCCATCCCATGCGCCCGCTGCGCCAGTGACGCATTCGACGGGAACACCACCAGCGACGCATTGTCGCCCAGGATCGCACCGGGATGGAACGACAGCAGGGCGTTCAGGACGCCCAGATCGCGGTCGGTCAGCCCATAGGCGTGACGGGCCACGCAAAGCTGGCGAAACAGCTCCCATTTGTTGGTCTGGGGCAGGGCGGGGGTGGCTTGTGCGGCCCGGACGGACCGGATTAGACCAGCCGTCACCGGCCGCTGCCCAAAGGGCGTCGTTGAAACGTAGCTCATGCGTATTCACGGAACAAGTTTCTGCAACCGCCCACCGAACGCCTGTTGACAGATGCCAACACCCGGCACTAATTTGGGATTGTCTAGATCACCAAAAAGGCCTCTTGGGAGTAATCCTGAGGGGCTTTTGCTATTTTAACCTGTCGTATCGTGCCTCCTGTTGTTGCTGCTCGGGTCGTTATCGGGCCCTGTTTCGGGCCCTTCGTCATCACCCCGGCTAACCCAGTCGGCGTGAATTTCCAGCAGGTGATCGGCCAGCCAGCGGCCGAAATTATCGGCGGGCAAGGTGATCACCGTGGCTTTGGCGTTGTGGTTGATCTTGGCGATATGGAACCCCTGGGCACTGGTCAGGCGGTGATTGCGGGCCGGGCCGGCGGGTTTGCGCCGCACCTTTTCGGGGCCGGGCAGGCGGGCGAATGCCGCCTCGAACCGGCCATCGGAATCCTTGCCGCCGCCCAGCAGGTTCATCATCGCGATCAGTTCGGTGCCGCTGTCGCCCGATAGTTCGAATCTGTCGGCGAAATCGGACCAGCGGTCGCGGCCGGTATTGGGGGCCGATCCGATTTCCTCAATCAGTTCGATCGGGATCCGGTCAACAATGGAAATCATCCGTGAAATCAATGTCTTGTCGACGTTCAACGCGGCGCAGATCGCCTTGCGGTCGTAATCGGCGTCACGCATCTGACGGGCAAAGTTGCATTTCTCGATGAAACTCAGATCGCGCCGGGCCGAGTTTTCCTGGCCCTGCGCCATCACCAGCGCGGCATCGTCCAGATCGCGGATCAGCGCCTTGGCCGGTTGGCCCAGGCTGCGCAAGGCGGCCAGCCGACGCCGCCCATAGACGACCTGAAACCGCCCCGGCGTCTCGGGGTGCGGACGCACGAGGATCGGCACCTGCTGGCCATAATCGCGGATCGATTCGACCAGCGCGAGGTGATCGCCCTCGGTTTCTTCGACCCGGTCGCCGAGGCCGCCGGCGTCGATCAGATCGGGCTGGATTTCGGTGACCGAGCGGCTTTTGAGATCGGCAATCGACTGGCTGACGGCCCCGATCGCCCCGGTGGAATAACGCGGCCGGGCGACATCGATGCGGGACTTGTCGGCCTCGCCGGTGTCGTCCTGCGGCCCCATCAGCCCTTCCAACAGGTTCTTACGCGCCATGTGACCGCCCCCATGCCTGTTGCACCAGATCGGTGATTTCGCCATTCACCGCGTTCAGCGATTCCAATGCGCGTTCATAGGTCGCGCGGGTGAATTGGGTCTTTTCGACCTCGTATAGTGTCTGTTTTGTGATCCCGGCATCGGAAATCGCGGTGGATTTCAGGACCGTGTTGTTCAGCACATAATCGTTGAACATCGACCGCATGAAACTGACCATCTGGTTCTGCGGCCCGTCGCCGGGTTCATAGCGGGTGATCACGTAACGCAGCCAGTCATAGGACATATCGCCGCCCGCATCGGCCACCACGCCCAGCAGATTCGAGGTCATCAGCAGGAACTGGCACATCGACATCACGTCGAGCATTTGCGGATGCACCGTGACCAGCACCGCCGTCGCCGCCGACAGCGCCGCCATCGTCACAAACCCCAGCTGCGGCGGGCAATCCATCACCACGACATCGTAATCCTGTTCTACGGTGCTGAGTGCCTCGCCAATTCTGGTAAAGAACAGGTTACCGTCCCGTGCGACGAGGGCACGCGGCGTTTCATGTTCGAATTCCATCAGATCAAGGTTGCCGGGCACGATGTCGAGGTTGGGGAAATAGGTTTTGCGGATCACGTCGGCCAGCGGCACCGGATCGTCATAACGGATCGCGTCATACAGCGTGCCGCCGTCGAGCAGGTCGAATTCCGGCTGAAATCCGTGCAGCGCCGACAGGCTGGCCTGCGGATCAAGGTCGATGGCCAGCACGCGGTAGCCGTCCAGCGCCATCTTTTGCGCCAGATGCGCCGCCGTCGTCGTCTTGCCGCTGCCACCCTTGAAGTTGATCACCGTGATCACCTGCAATTTGTCGCCGGGGCGGCGGCCGGGCAGGTAGGTGCCGGGGGTCTTAGCGCCTTTCTCCAGCGTTTGCCGCAGCAGCAGGATATCTTCGGGCGAATAATAGCGCCGCCCGCCGGTCCGGGTTTCCGGCGACGGACCCCGATTATCGAGACTAAGCTTGCGCAAATAGGCATCTTTGACGCCCAGCAGATCGGCGACTTCGCCGCTGGTGAACTTGCGCAGCGACCGTTTGGCGTCGGGCGGGAAAAGCTGCGCACGATGCTGTTGCAGCCGCGTCGACAGGCGCTGCGCGTGGTCGCCGACAAGAGTGTCGATCCGGGAAACGGTTTGCGTCATTCTGCCCTGTGCCTTACCGTTGTTACGGTAATTGTCGTTTTATACTTCTGCTTGCGTAACTACGTGCCGCCCTTTGCCGATTCCCGCAAGCGTTTTCTCAACATGCGGTAGGGCAGGGGGGTTTTGCCACTAGAAACCACCCTGCAGGATGTCAAAAGCGCAATGAAGGATTGATTTTGTAATGCGTTTACTCCATATGTAATGTGAAATCAGCTAATGGGTGCCGCGATGCAAGAATCAACCATTACCATCAAGGGCCAGACGACCCTGCCCAGGCCGATCCGCACCGCGCTGGGGCTCTCGCCGGGCGATAAACTGCGGTATCTGATCCTTGACGATGGCGAAGTGCGGCTGTTGCGGACCCGGCCCGTCGCCGATCTGGCCGGATCGCTGCACCACACCGGCGCCGCCGTCAGTCTGGACGAGATGGAGGCGGCGATTGCCGGTGGCGCGACCGAATGATCGGCATCGACACCAATGTCCTGATCCGGTTTCTGGTCAATGACGACCCCGATCAGGGCCGGGTCGCGCGTGATCTGTTCGCCGGTCTGACCGCAGAGTCGCCCGGATTTCTGCCGCGCGAGGCCTTGTTAGAGTCTGTTTGGGTGCTGGAACGCGCCTATCGGTTCGACCGGGCCACGATCACACGGGCCATCGAAGGCCTGCTCGAATCCCGCGAGATCGTCGTCGAGGCGGCAGATGACATCGGCCTTGCGCTGTCGCGTTATGCCAAGGGCGGGGCAGGTTTCGCCGACCAGTTGATCATCGCGATCAGCCAACGAGTCGGGTGCAGCACGGTCTATACGTTCGACCGACAGGCAGCGCAGGAACCGGGCGCAACGCTGCTCGGCTAAAGCATCCCCGGCGGAAACGCGGGCAGAGCAGGGCATCAATCAGGCCGTTCGAGTTTCATTGAACGACCGTTTGACTGCGACACTACAACCCGGCGGCCTTGGTCAGATTGACGCGGAACCTGTCGCGCCGACGCTGGTAACGGCGGGTCATTTCGGCGGAGGCGTGGCCGAGCTGTTTTTGGATGTAACGTTCGTCCACGTCCGCGCTGCTGGCCAGCCCGGCCCGCAAAGAGTGACCCGAATAAAGCCCAAGGCGCTCCTTTTCCGGCAGATCCGCGCGGATTCCGGCATCGCGGACACAAGCTTTGATCAGCCGCGCCACGTGCTTGTCACTCAGCCGCGCCCCGGTCGTTTTGTGATCCCGCCCGATCCGGGTAAACAGGGGGCCAAAGTCGATCCTGGCAAAGTACAGCCATTGTTCCAGCGCATGCACCGGGCAGGTCTGGTCGCTGCTGCCGCGCCCGACCTCGACCTCGCGCCAGCCGGTCTTGGCATTCAGGGTCAGCAGCGCACCGGCATCGAGGATCTGCACCCAGCCACCGCTGTCCGGCGTGTCGTCCTTGTGCAGATAGAGACCGACGATTTCAGAGCGGCGCAGGCCCCCGGCATAGCCCAGCAGCAGGATTGCCCGGTCGCGCAACCCGCGCAGATCGAAATCCAGTGTGTCGAGCATGTCCAGCAGGTCGTCGGCCAACACGGCCTCTTTCTGCACCGGCGGCCGCGCATGCTTGCGCCGGATCCCGGCCAGCACGGTGGCGATGTGCCGGTCTTTGCGATCCAGAACAAAACCCCGCTGTTGGTAGTGCCAGCCAAGACCTGACAGGCGGCGTTCAATGGTGGCGACCGAAAGCGGTCGGGGCGACAAGGGGGCCGTGGCATCCGGTGCGGCGCAATGGGCGATGTAGAGGCCGATCAGTTCGGGGGATGGCGGCAGGGGGTCTGCACCGCGCCTGCGACACCAGCGGGCAAAATGCGTCCAGTCCGCCTTGTAGGCAGCTTGGGTGTTTTCCGCCGTGGCCTGGCGGGCGTAGTCACGCGCCGTTTCGACCAGCCGGTCGAGAGCCCCAGAGCCGGCAATATGCGCCGGGACTCCAATAGCCGCACGACCAACAGAGTCTGCCGCGTCGTCCATGCTGGACGAATGCGCCATCGTCGGGTCTGAGGTCGATTTCTCGGGTGTTTCCGGCATGCCCCTAGGCATACTTCTATACGTCCGATAATGCAACATTATTGGACATACTGGCGGAGCGGTACAGTGGGGCGGTTTGTGCGGTATTTTCTAGCGCAAAGCGCCGTGTTGATTTAGGCTATCGGTATGAAAACCGTGCGCAACCTGCAAGAGACGAGCCGCGACAGGCCTCCCCTGATCCCCTCTTGGGTCACGGCGGCGCGGGCGGAAACCGTTGAAGATATAGCGTTTTTGTCAGGCGCGGCGCTCAGCACACTGCATCATGTGCTTGGCCGGGACGACGTTCCGCACGCCTTGTTGCGCGACCGTCTGGCGCTGCGGGCGGCAGGGGCGTGTGTCGGGTTTACCGGGCGGCCCGAGCGGGCAGGGGACTTGCGCGATGCGGTGCATCTGCTGCGTCCCGGCGACCTGCCCGGCCCGGCGGGAGAGAATTATCTGAGCTGGTACCGCGCGGTCGAACGGCCGGTGTCGGTCAAGGCCCTGTCGCGGGCCTTGCCTGCCGACGATGCCACGCAGATCGCAGATTGGCTCGACCTGGGAAAGGGTGCGCCGGTCGCACGCGCGGCAGCTGTGCTGGCGGCGGTTCTGACGGACAGACCGGGTGAGGAGTTGCCGGCCCTGATCCTTGCGGATGCCGCGTTGGCACAAGCGCTTGGCTGGGAACATATTGTGCCGTTGCTCGCGGGCGGGCTGAAGCGGCTGGATCTGCGCAAGCGGGACGCGGATTTACGGCTGGCCTGCCATCGCGCTGTGGCCGGTTCGGCGACCGAGGCCGTGCGGCTGTCTGGCGATCTGGCGCGGCAGGCCGCGCGTCTGGACGCAGTCGCGCCAAAGCTGCGGGCCAGAGGGGCAGGGCAGGCGGTCGCGATGTTCCGCATCCGGGACGCGGTCGCGCCCTCGGCCCTGCCGCTGCCGGATCGCGCCGCACGGCGGCTTTGCGACCGGCTGGTCGCGCTTGGCGTGGTGCGCGAATTGACCGGGCGCGACACTTTCCGCCTGTATGGGCTCTAGACATGGCGAAGGATAAATCAGAGCTTGACCGGGATCTGACCGACCTGCCACCCGCGCTGCGTTGGCGCACGTGGATGCACAGGATCGAGGCGGTACTGTTTGCCAGCGCCGCGCCGGTGCCGCCCGAGGATCTGGCCCGCGTCGTGGGGCAGGGCGCCTCGGTCGATCTGCTGATCGCAGACCTTGCCGCCGATCTGGAGGGGCGGTCGTTCGAGGTTGCCAGGCTGGGCGGCGGCTGGATGTTGCGCACCCGGCCCGCCTATGCGCCCGCGATCCGGGCGGCGGCGGATCTGGGCGACCAGCAGTTGGACCTGAGCCCGTTTGACGTCGCCGTGCTGGCCGCCATCGCCACGCACCAGCCGATCACCCGCGACGGGCTGAAAGACATCTTTGGCAAGGAAATCAACCGCGACCTGATCGGGCGGCTGCATGCGCGCGGACTGATCGGGACGGGTCCGCGCAGCCCGCGCCGCGGTGCGCCCTACACTTTTGTCACGACGGCGCAGTTTCTGGTCGCCTTTGGGCTGCAAAGCCTGCGCGACCTGCCGGACCCCGAACAGTTGGCGGACGCGGGCATCGTGTCCGTTGAGGCTTTTTAGGCTCGTGGTGGATGCCAACTTGCTTTCAATTGGCTGACCATTCTCTTTCAATCGGTCAGCTCTTGCCTTTCAAACACTCGGAGCCATAGTTTCAATCTGTCGAAGAGGGCTGGCTCCACTAGGTATCCCAGATTCGCAAAGACCAGAGTAGAGGAAGCGCTTTCGGACACCCGCGTGGTTCTCATCTCGGGACCTCGGCAATCCGGCTAGACGACGCTGGCAACAGACATCGCCTCGGACAAAACGCCGTGTCTTGCGCTGGATGGATACAACAGTTCTGCGATCAGCAATCGATGATCCTGTCGGCTTCGTCCGGGGACTGGATCGCGCCGTAATCGACGAGATTCAACGTGCACCCGACTTGCTGCTGGCGATCAAGAGCGCGGTCGACGATGACAGGACACCTGGACGGTTCCTTCTCACGGGGTCCGCCAATCTCATGACCATTCCGAAGGTGGCGGACTCGCTCGCTGGTCGCATCGAGGTCGTCCGACTGCTCCCCCTTTCGCAGGCGGAAATCTTCGGTAAGAAATCAGGGTTCATCGACAGGGCGTTCTCGGCGCAAAAACCTGCCGCCGACAACATGATTGTAGGAGAGGCCCTTGTAGAGACCGTTCTCTCGGGCGGATACCCGGAGGCCCTTGGTCGAAAAAGGTGGGGGCGAAAGCAGGACTGGTACCACGGCTATCTCGACGCCATCGTGCAGCGTGACGTTCGCGATGCGTGACATCTCTCCGAATGTTGTGGGCAAGGACAAGACCGCCTTCGGCCCAATCCTTGAAACATTTGTGTTCAGCGAACTTCGCAAGATCGCATCCTGGAGCGATCAGAGGTGCTCGTTCTCGCACTTCCGCGACAAGGACAAAAACGAGGTCGATATCCTGCTGGAAAACCGGCGGGGAGAGATCGTCGGGGTCGAGGTCAAATCGTCAGCGACAGTTTCCGCCGAGGATTTCTCTGGCATGCGCAAACTCGCGGAAGCGTCCGGATAGAAGTTCGTCCAGGGCCTTGTCCTCTACGATCATGACCGGGTGGTCCCCTTCGCCGACAATATGTTCGCTGCCCCGCTCTCGTGCCTTTGGGGTGCGTCATGAACTTGATGGACGAGCAGTGCATCGAGGTGAAGTGCCCCCGTTGGTTGCCGAAGTTCAAAGGTTCAGCCCGAACAAGGTGTCCACAGGTCCTGAACGCGGGCGTCAGGCCCTGAAAGCGCGGTTCGGCGAGATCCAAATGATCTGCTCACAGCACGGCCTTGCAGGCTGTGATTGCCGTCTCGGGGACGATCGAAATCTTGAGATCGTCGTTACCTGTAATATCGGGCTACGCCGACCGTCTATACAATAGAAGCTAATTCCTGATGGAAGAAAAGAACATGTGCGCGAAGCCAAACACCCAAGCCGCGATGCCAGACCAGAAACAAGGTGACTGTTGCTGCGGGTCGGCAGTGGACGCCCCGAAAGGCACCGCCGCTGAATACAACGTAAAACCCATACCGGCAGAGCAGGGAACTGCGGCCAAAGATAACTTTGGTGGGACATCTGAAAGCTGTTGTGGCGCGCACTGACTTGTTGAACCTGGCCATTTGTGCCGGGCCAAGGAATTCAAGGAGACCTGACATGACACTCATTTCATTTATTCTCGCTACCGGTCTGTCCCTCATGCTTGCAGGGTGCGGGCTCCGACGGCGGGCTGAAATCACAGCTTTGGCGAGGGTCAAAGGCCCAGCCAGAGATCACTTGACCAGATCGAAGGACCTATCTTGATGTTCAGATTTTTCACAACTGCAACAGCCATCTTGCTGCTGACAACCTCGATATCTGCCGCGCAGCCCGTCGTCTTTGTACCGGAGGGTAGCGCCAACAGCGTGCGCATGGTCAATGCCGAAACCGGCGAAACGATCAAAGAGATCACCGGTCTTGAGGCGGTTCACGGTCTCTCAGGTGCGCCAGGCGTGCCCTACCTGGTTGCGGGCAGCTATGTCGAAACCGATCGCGCAGCGATTGTGGAACTAACCCAACCCGACGGTGTTTCGGAGGACGAACATGCGGCGCATCATGCAAAACCCGAAGACAAACCGATCGGGCCGGCGGATGCGGGCATCAGCATTCTGAGCGTTCTGGATGCGACGACTGGCGAAATCCTTCGTCAGATCGAAGTTCCGGGGGCGGTACACCATACCGCCGTCTCGCCGGATGGCCGCTTTGCCGTGGCGACGCATCCCTCGGGCGACGGGATCTCCATCATCGACCTGACGACCCTCACGCTGACAGCTTTCGTGCCGACCGGCAGCATGCCCAACTACGCCGCATTCAGTTCCGAACCTAACGTTGTTTATGTATCGAACACTGGCAACGGAACGATCAGCGAAGTCGATCTTGAACGCGGGATCGTCCGGCGCAACATGGTGGCTGGCAAGGCGCCCGAACACATCGTTATCGACCCGGACAAAGCGGTACTTTACGCGGCGGATGCAGAAGCGGGCAACGTGATCGAACTGTCGCTGAACGACGGCTCTGTCGCACGCACTTTTGCCATTGGCGGCGAATTACACGGCATGGATCTGTCGGATGATCGCGCGACCTTGTTTGTTGCCGGTCGTGGCGAAGACAAGATTGCGGCTGTTACGCTCTCGACTGGAGCCGTCACATTCGCGCCGCTGTCCCCGGAACCTTATCATTTGACCAATGTACCGGGAACCGGGAGGTTTTTTGTTTCGTCCCGTGCTGAACCAAAGGTCTGGATCGTGGATGAGGCGACACTCGCGCCGGTGGACGAATTCCTGGTCGAAGGCGAAGCGCACCAGATGGTGGCGTTTCGCTGATGGACTTGCACAGGATTTCGTCAGCACCCCATCCAGCAACGAGCAATCTCGTGATGCAGCACACTCACGTGAACAGACGACGGGCTGATCTCGTTCATATTCGGAACCTAGCCCATCAGAGCGCGACCTTTCAGAGAAAAATGTTGCGCCACGTGTCACCGCCGGTCGCTGCGACAAACGGTTACAAATCTCGGCGCCGCCGGCATTGCATGGCGGGGCCCGATCTCCATATCTACATCAACGCAACAACAAATGTGAGGTAACGTTATGAAACGCAATACACTATTCGCAATCGGCCTGATCGCATCGACCGTGGCCGCTGGCGCTGCCGTGGCCGACGTCACAGGACAACGTGGCGAACGTGCGGGCCACGGCCAGACCGAAAATCATCCGGACGGCATGGGTGGCGCTGGTCGGGCCGGCGGCATGGGCAATATGGGCGACATGATGCAAATGATGCAGATGATGCATGGCCAGATGATGTCCGGTGGCATGGGTGGTGGCATGGGTGGTGGCATGATGGGCGGCGCTGTTGAGACAGCGTTCGACACCGACGGCGACGGCGCAGTCAGTCCTGAAGAGCTGCGTGCCGGACTTGCGGCGCAGCTGAAACAATATGACGCTGACGGGAACGGCGTGCTGTCTATCGCCGAGTTCGAAACGCTCAACACCGCCGCGATCCGCAACCTTATGGTGGACCGCTTTCAGGCTCTGGACGAAGATGGTGACGGACAGATCACCGGCGACGAGATGGTCGCACCCGCCGCGCGGATGGAAAGAATGGAAATGATGCGCGCCCGGGCCACTGACAGTGCCAATGGGCAGATGCCGAGGGGCCAGGGTGCCGGCGGCGGCATGGGAATGGATCAAGACGACATGATGAATAGCAACAACTAGGACTTTTCCGGATACCGGTCCTTGGCCGGTATCCGGATGCCTTGGAAAGGAAACACCTGATGTTGGGCTTTGGTGTGCTTTGGATGCTGGTGGTCGTGGCTTTAACGGTTCTCGCGATCGCGGCATTGGTGAAATATTTAATCAAATGAATGGAATGGACGTTATGGCCTATACCTATGACCGCACGATCACCGGCAGCGACTTTGACGAGGTGGACCGCCGGGTCCGCGCCTCGCTTGCCGAAAAGGGCTTTGGCATCCTGACCGAGATCGACGTGAAGGCGACGATGAAGAAAAAGCTGGATGTCGATATGGAACCCTACAGGATCCTTGGCGCCTGCAATCCGAAGATGGCGCATCAGGCGATCGGACTCGAGCCCAAGGTCGGGGCAATGCTGCCGTGCAACGTGATCTTGCGCAAGGTCGAAGGGGGCGTTGAAGTCAGTGCTGTCGACCCGGTGGCGTCGATGGCGGCAATTGACAATGCCCGCCTGAAAGAGGTCGCCGGTGAAGTGCAGGCGCTGTTGGTGGATGCAATTCGGGCCGCATGACAGGCGCATGACGCCGCACAGCGAACCGCCACTTGGAAATTGAAGGAGAAACACATGTCGATTGATCGTGCAGTACTGGCCTTTGCGGGCTTTATGGTGCTCTTGTCGCTGGCGCTGACCATTTGGGTGTCGGCCTATTTCGTCTGGTTGACGGTTTTCGTCGGCGTCAACCTGATCCAGTCAGCCTTTTCCGGGGTTTGCCCGGCCGCCGCATTCTTCAAATGGTTTGGGGTTAAACCGGGCAAGGCGTTCTGAACTGAAAATCGCCACACCAGTGCCTGGCCACTGAACCTCCCTTCCTTGGTCATCTGCCGCTCTAGCTCCGAATTGGAATTTCCGTGCGAACCTTGATTGCCGCTTTCGTATTGCTGTCCGTGCTGACGCCCTCGGCGCATGCCGAAGACGTGGCATTGGCTCCGGTTGCGGTCACCGAATGGAAAGCGGTCTATGGCCGGATCGAGGCGCGCAGCCGGATCCCGGCCCGCGCCCGGCTTGGCGGCACGCTTGTGTCGCTTGAGGTCAGCGAAGGCGATGTCGTCGCGGCAGGGCAAGTGCTGGCACGGGTGGTGGACGCAAAGATTGACTTTGAGTTGGCGGCGGTTGACGCCCGGCTGCAGACTCTGACCGCCCAGTTGGACAATGCCAGCGCCGAACTGACGCGCGGCGAGGATCTGCTGACGCGTGGGGTGACGACGGTGCAGCGGCTTGATGCGCTGCGCACCCAGGTTGATGTGGTGACAGGCCAGATTGCAGCCGCAGGCGCCGACCGTCAGGTGGTGGCGCAGCAAGCCCTTGAAGGCACTGTGCTGGCCCCGATCGCGGGCCGGGTGCTCGACGTGCCGGTAGCCGCAGGGGCGGTCGTCATGGCCGGTGAAGCCGTGGCCACGATCGGTGGTGGCGGCATTTTCCTGCGCATCGCGGTGCCCGAACGTCACGCAGCGTTTTTGCAGCAAGGTGCGGACATTGAAATCGAGACGACAACGGGACCGGCGCAGGGCACGCTTGCCCGGATCTATCCGCTGATCGAGAATGGCCGGGTCATTGCGGATGTCGACGTCCCCGATCTGCCGGATACCTTTATCGACGCACGGGTCTTGGTTCGCCTGCCGGTGGACAGCCGTCTGGCGCTGATGGTGCCCGCGGCCGCGGTGACAACCCGGAGCGGCCTTGATTTCGTCGAAGTCGCGGGTCCGGAAGGTCCGACCCTGCGCACCGTGGTGCCCGGTCAGCGGCAGACGATTGCCGGCCAGGCGATGATCGAAATACTTTCCGGGCTGGTGGCGGGCGACCGGCTGGCAGCCCCGCATGAGTGATGCGCCGGAAACCATCAAACTCGGCCTTGCCGGGCGCCTGACCCGCGCCTTCATTGCCTCGTCGCTGACGCCGCTGTTCATCCTGGCCGCACTGGCGATGGGCCTCGTGGCCCTGACATCGCTGCCGCGCGAGGAAGAGCCGCAGATCTCGGTGCCGCTGGTCGATATTCTTGTCCAGGCCCCCGGCCTGCACGCCGAAGATGCGGTCAAGCTGGTGACGGAACCGCTGGAGGCCATCGTCAAGGGCATCGACGGGGTCGACCACGTCTATTCCTCGACCAAAGACGACCAGACGATTGTCACCGTGCGCTTTGAGGTCGGCACTCCGGCGGATACCGCAGTGCTGCGCGTGCGTGACAAGGTCGGCGCCAATATGGACCAGATCCCGATTGGGATCCCGGAACCGTTGATTGTCGGACGCGGCATCGACGATGTGGCCATCCTGTCGCTGACCCTCACCCCCAAACCGGGCGTTACCGGGATCAGCGCCAACGACCTGACCCGTGTTGCCCGCGAATTGCGCACGCAGGTCGCGAAAACCGAAAATGTCGGCCTGACCTATCTGGTCGGAGAAGTGGCCGAGACGATCCGCATCGCGCCCGATCCCGAGCGTTTGGCGCTTTATGGTGTCACTTTGCAGCAACTCGCCGACAAGGTCGCAAGCGCGAACCGGTCGCTGAACATCGGCCAAGTGCGCGATGCCGGCGAACAGATCGATCTGGTGGCCGGTGAAACGCTGGTCGCACCTGCCCAGATCGCCAATCTGTTGCTGACGACCCGCGACGCGCGACCGGTCTATGTGGCCGATGTGGCGCAAGTGACGTTCGTGTCGGATTATGCGGATGCTTTGGTGGCCAATGTCACCACCGCCGAAGATGGCAGCATGACACGCGCCCCCGCCGTCACGCTGGCCGTCGCCAAGCGTGCCGGTGCCAATGCGGTGATCGTGGCCGAGGCGGTTTTGCAGCGGATCGACGCGCTTGAGGGCAGCCTGATCCCCGAAACTTTCGATATCGTCGTGACCCGCAACTTTGGCGAAACGGCCAATGAAAAAGCCAATTCGCTGCTGTTCCACCTTGCCCTTGCCACGCTGTCGATCATTGCGCTGGTCTGGCTTGCAATCGGCTGGCGCGAGGCGGCGGTGGTCGCCATCGTGATCCCGGTCACGATCCTGCTCACGCTGTTTTCGGCGTGGATCATGGGCTATACCCTGAACCGCGTGTCGCTGTTTGCGCTGATCTTTTCCATCGGCATTCTGGTCGATGACGCGATTGTCGTGATCGAAAACATCGCCCGTCACTGGGCCAAGGACAAGGGCGGCGACCGGATCAAAGGGGCGATCGCGGCGGTGGCCGAGGTCGGCAATCCCACCATCGTCGCCACGCTGACCGTGGTGGCGGCGCTTTTGCCGATGCTTTTCGTCTCGGGGCTGATGGGGCCTTACATGAGCCCGATTCCCGCAAACGCCAGTGCGGCAATGATCTTTTCGTTCTTTGTGGCCGTGATCATCACCCCCTGGCTGATGGTCAAGATGGCCGGTCGTGCCGCAATGTCGGCAGATGGAGATGATGATGTTTCTGGCGGCCATGCGGGCGGAAAATTGGGACGGGCCTATGGATTTGTGGCGCGGCCGCTGCTGGCCACGAAGGCTCGCAGCCTGGCGTTTCTGTTGATCACGGCGGCGCTCTCGTTTGGCTCGCTTGGCTTGCTTTATACCCAAGATGTCACCGTCAAACTTTTGCCATTTGACAACAAGTCCGAACTCTCCGTGGTGATTGATCTGCCCGAAGGTGCATCGACCGAGGCGACAGACCGCGTTGCCCAGGATGTCGCGCGTCTGGTATTGCAATTGCCCGAGGTTGTGTCGGTGCAGACCTATGCCGGAACCGCGGCACCCTTTAATTTCAACGGTTTGGTCCGGCATTATTACCTGCGGGCCGAACCGCAGTTGGGCGAGGTGCAGATCACGCTTTCGCCCGCGACCGAGCGGGACCGGCCAAGCCATGATATCGCGCTCGACATCCGCACCCGGCTGAACGCCCTGACCCTGCCCGCAGGCACCAGCCTGAAAACAGTCGAGCCGCCGCCCGGTCCTCCGGTCATCGCGACGCTGCTGGCCGAGGTCTATGGCCCGGATGCCGAAACCCGGCGGGCGGCGGCGACCAAGGTGCGCGCGGCCTTCGAAAGTGTGCCGTTCGTCGTCGATGTCGATGACAGTTTCGGCATCCAGCCACGCCGACTGCGCGCCACGATCAGCACCGACGATCTTGAATTCTTTGGGGTTCAGGAACGCGATGTTTTCGACACGCTGGCGATTCTGAACAGTGGCCAGACCGTCGGCTATTCGCATCGCGGCGGCGGGCGCGATCCGATCCCGATCCGGATTGCGCGGGCCCCGGCCGACCGGGTGCTGGACGAGCGGTTCCTGTCCACCCCGATCCCAGCCAATGTGCTGCCCGGCGCGCGCGGTGTCGTCGAACTGGGCGATGTGATCGAGGTGGCCGAAGAACGCGCTTCGTTCCCGGTTTTCCGCCACAACGGGCGCAATGCCGAAATGGTGACGGGCGAATTGGCGGGCACCTTCGAAGCCCCGCTTTACGGTATGATCGCGGTCGCCCGCGCCCTGGACGGCATGGAATGGGCACCCGGAACCAAGCCGGTGATCAGCCTGAACGGCCAGCCACAAGACGAAAGCGTCACCACGCTTTTGTGGGACGGCGAATGGGAGGTAACCTATGTCACCTTCCGCGACATGGGCGCGGCTTTTGGGGTGGCGCTGCTCGGGATTTACATCCTTGTGGTGGCGCAATTCGGCTCGTTCCGCCTGCCGCTGGTGATCCTCACGCCGATCCCGCTGACCTTCCTTGGCATCATGGTTGGCCACTGGATTTTTTCCGCGCCGTTTTCGGCCACGTCGATGATCGGGTTCATTGCGCTGGCAGGTATCATCGTGCGCAATTCGATCCTGCTGGTGGATTTCATCCGCCACGCCGACCCGACAGGCAAGACCCCGGTGGAAATCCTGATCGAGGCCGGTGCGATCCGCTTCAAGCCGATCCTGCTAACGGCGATTGCCGCAATGATCGGGGCCATCGTGATCCTGTCTGACCCGATCTTTCAGGGTCTGGCAATCTCGCTGCTGTTCGGGCTGCTATCCTCGACCCTGCTGACGGTGCTGGTGATCCCGGCAATTTACCGGGTTCTGAAGACCTGAGGTTTTGTCAGAAAGTTTGGGCGAAGACGGAAGAGAGGGCGTCATGTGTGGACGTATATGGACCCCGCATTATTGCGACAGATTGCTTGAAATCATGACAAAGAGCAATTTGGCAAATCGATATTCATCCTAAGCGTTTCCTGCCGCCCTCCGGATCATCAGATTGACGTCTTGAAATCCCGCGGCAGCAGGTCGTCAATGCGGCTTTGCGGATGGCCATTGGTGATCGCCTCGAGGGTGGCCTTGAGGTAGGCGAAGGGCGCGACGTTGTTGATCTTACAGGTTTCAATCAACGACGCGATGCGGCCCCTGGCGATGCCGCCTTCATCATGGCCTGCGAGGAGAGCATTCTTGCGATTGAGGGCGATGGGGCGGATCAGGTCTTCGACACGGTTGTCGTCGAGCTCGACGCGGCCGTCGCTCAGAAAGGTCTGCAGGCCGTCCCAGTGGTTGTGGATATTGGTGAGATTTTCGCCGAGACGGCACTTGGCGGCGACTTTTCGGCGTTGAGTTTGTAACCAGTCGCCAAAATCGGCCACCAGGGGTGCCGTGCGTGTTTGGCGTGCAGACAGGCACTGGCCGGAGGAGACACCGCGGATATCGGCTTCGACAGCATAGAACTCGGCAATGCGGCGCAAGCCCTCGGCGGCGATTTCCGAGCCGTCGCGGTCGAAGACCTCGTTCAATTTGCGCCTCGCTTGCGCCCAGCAGTAGGCAAAGCGAGTGGGCGCGCCGCGCAACCGCATTCACCGTCGCACCGGCCTCAAACCCTCGGCAACGATCCGCGCCTTGATCTCATCCGACCAACGCCGCTGCCCATTCATCCGGATCTTTACGTCGCACTGGATTTGGGTCGATTTTGTTCCGGTCGGGTGTTCATGTGAAGCGGCCCCCTGTTCGAAGGCCACGGGTGATTTCCAGCCGAGGGCTGAGTGCTTTCGGCGCGGGTAGTTGGAGCCGCTGGTGTATTTTAAGATGGCGATCTCGACTTCGCGGCGGGTTTACGTGCTTCGCTCTCAAGACGGGCCTTGCGAAGCAGCGCCATCTTGACCTGACGCTTTGCGGTTTCCCCGTCGAGGATTTCCTTGGCGGCGCGCGTGGTCTTTTCCATCGGCGTTTCCCGCCGGGGCGCAGCGTCCGTAAACACAAGCGACTTTGTCAGTTTGGCCATCATTCGATCTCCTTGCCGTAGATACTGTTATTGTTGACCTGCCAAGAGGCAGGCTGCGAATGGGTGATATCTTCGGTCGCCAGAACCGCCCACATCGATAGGTGCGTCACCGTGCCTAATCAGCCACAATCAAAATACGGCGGCTGTTGCCGACCCCGCCAGATTTGGTTTGAAGCCAGCAGTCTTTGCGGCCAGCACAAATGCTTTGCGGGCCGCACCAACCGGGGCCAGACATTGCATCGCGGCATCAATATGGTCGAGTGCAAGACCTCGGTTACGATCCGCAACCGGCCACTTTTTGAGCAGCCAGTAACGGGCCTGTTCTATTGTTGTAAATCTTTTGATGTCACCTTGCTGTGAAACGACACAGGTTATGGGGTTGCCCCAATTTATTTCTATCATACTTTTGGTCCATTGAGATTCGGCTGAGATGAGGGATGAACGCCTCGAAAGAATGAGCGTCATCTTTTATGAGACGCGAGAAAAGCCCAAAGGCCGCTCGCGTCGTATTCCGGTGCGATGCAGGTGGATGCCAGAATTGGATTGGCGCTGCCACATTTCCATCGTGGCCAGTTTCGGCATTGATCGCTCTATGTCCGACTGCCGAGGCCTGATGTCCTACTTAAATGGTCACCCATTTGCCGTATTACAAGGACCGTCATTGGAAAGAGACGCCAGCCCGGCACCGTGAACCGCCGCCAGCGGGACTGTTACAACCGCTTGGAAGCCGTATTGCCGGGTCGCCATCCGACGAAGCGCCGATCCCGACAATCGCAACATGCGACTGGTCGAGGTTGGAGGGGGCGTCAGGTCGGCTGGAGCTACTCGGAGAGGCCCGTTTCGCCATGCCAGCGTAGCCAGCCCGTTCAGAATTGCATGCACAATGTCAAATGGGGGCGCGTTGCCGGTCGGGGACGGCTGCAATCAACTTCTGAACCATCGAGGGTCTGGTGTGCGATTGGCCTTGCAATTGTATGGCTGGCATCCATATACCATCCATACAGATGGAGAATGGCGTATGAGCAACATCCGACAGTTACGCGACAAGGCGCCTGAGAACGAAAAGGTCACGATAAACCTTGGTTATGTCGATCTGGGCCGCATAGATCTGCTGGTGCAGGAAGGATTTTACGCGAATCGCAGCGACTTTATCCGCACCGCAATCCGAAATCAGTTGGACAGCCAGGTCGACGCCGTCAGCAAATCGATCGAACGCCACACGATGGAACTGGGTTTGCGCGACTACACCCGCGCTGACCTCGAAGCCCTCAGGAACCGGGGCGAAATGCTTCATGTCAAGGTCGTCGGGCTGGCCCGGATCGCCGCCGACGTGACGCCGGAACTTGCCCTTGCGACGATTGGATCGATCACCGTCCTTGGCGCCTTGCAGGCCAGCCAAGACATCAAAGAGGCACTCGCCGACCGCATCAGATAGGTGCGCGAACCCAAATAAGCCAGATAAGGAAGAACAGATGTTCAATTTCAACGGCGGGCCGCAGCGCCCGGCGACGGACGACGCACGCGCGGCGCGCCTCAAATCCGCCAACGATCTCGTGCAACGTACGCTTGCCCGGCATGGGTTGATGCCGGCTGCGGACAACGGACCCGCGGCAACCGGTGCATCCGCCGCGCCAGCAATGGAAACCCTGCTGGCGCGCTTCCAATCGCCTGTCAACACTCCCGTTGGACGCACCATTCCGCTGCCTGATGGCGCGGCGTTTCGACAAGAGCAGTTTTCGTGCGCGCAGGGAAACCGCGCCTACAGCGTCTATGTGCCATCCAAGGCAACCCAAGGTGTAACCGGCGTGGTCGTCATGCTGCACGGCTGCACCCAGAACCCCGAGGATTTCGCGATCGGAACCGGCATGAACGTCCTCGCCGAAGCGCACCGCTTTGTCGTGATCTACCCGCAGCAATCTCGCGGCGACAATGCGCAGTCCTGCTGGAACTGGTTCAGCCGGGGCGATCAACGCCGGGACCGGGGCGAACCTGCGATCCTTGCCGGACTGACCCGCAAGGTGATGGCCGAATTCGGCGTGTCCGGTGACCGGACCTTTGTCGCGGGTCTTTCTGCCGGTGCCGCGATGGCCGTGATCATGGGCGAAACCTATCCGGATATTTTCGCCGCAGTCGGGGCCCATTCGGGGCTGCCGTTTGGCGCCGCAAAGGACGTCGGATCCGCCTTTGCGGCGATGGCGGGCAATGCTCTGGACCTTGGCAACGGCGGGCCAGACAGGCCAGCCGTGCGCACCATCGTCTTTCACGGCACCGCAGACGCGACAGTGCATCCGTCAAATGGCGACAGAATTGCACGCAACGCGATGGATCGCGGATCCCGCCAGACCATCTGCACCGAGGAGCAGGGCGAGGCATCGGGTCGCGCCTATAAGCGCATGATCACAGGGACCGCAGAGGGGTCGTCTGAATCAGAGCATTGGAGCGTCGAAGGATTGGGCCATGCCTGGTCAGGCGGACAACCCGGCGGATCCTACACCGATGCCAAAGGCCCTGATGCGAGCGCCGAAATGATCCGCTTTTTCTTTGATACTGCAGACAAGGACACCTGAGATGCAGCCAATGTCATTGACGTTCGATGCCGTGAGCGAAGCAACGCCCGGCGAGAAATGGGCGGCGCGCTGGCGTCGGTCTTGGCCCGCCTATGAGGCATGGTTCATCGCTGGCGGTGGCGAGCAGGGGCCGTCAAGATCGCAGGCGCGGTCAGCTCTGCATCGGTATATGCCCGAGATGGTCAAGGTCTATGACAGACTGGTTTTGATCGCTGGCGGGTCCGACCGTGCCGCCAGGTTTCTGTCCACATGGTGCCCGCCAACCTACCTCGGCGGGTGCTCACTGGCCGCGGTGGCGGACAAGACCGACGTGCGGCTTGTCCGCAACTATGACCTGTCACCCGACCTTAACGAAGGGCTGCTGCTGCGCACTGAATGGACGGGGCGGGCGGTCATGGGCATGGTTGAATTTCTGTGGGGTCTGTCGGATGGGATCAACGATGCCGGTCTGAGCGTCGCGCTGGCCTATGGCGGCAGGTCGGAAACCGCCGAGGGCTTTGGGATCACGACGATCGTCCGTTACGTTCTGGAAACCTGCGATACCGTCGATCAGGCGTTGAGGGTGCTGCGCAGGGTTCCATCCCATATGGCCTATAACCTCGTGCTGGCGGATGCGTCGGGCAGAACCGCAAGCGTTGAACTGGCTGCCGGGGGTGGGTGCAAGCTGATGCCGCAAGCGATTGCCACGAACCATCAAAGCGGTCGCCCGCCAACGCATCTGACGACATTTTCCCGCAGCTTCGAACGGCACGCGCATTTGAGGCAGATGCGGGCGAACCCCCGGACCTTGAACCGCCAGTTCCTGCAGAGTCCGCTGCATCAGGATCGCTATGGCGAAGGGTTCGGAACGCTGTTTACCGCCGAGTACGATCCGGCGGCAAAAGCGATGGCGCTGAGTTGGCGCGACTCGCGGTGGGAGCAGTCACTTAACGCCTTTCAGGAGGGTCAGCGGATCGTTGACTATGCGCTGCCGGCATCGACCGGGACCGGGAACCATGAGTTCGACTGGGCCAACCACGACTGGACATTGGCTGCCGGGATCAACTGGGCTGCCGTCGCGCAGGACTATGCCGACCGCCTCGTCAGCCGCTACGACGGGCGCCTGCGGGATCGCCAGATTGTTCCGAAGCGACCAGAGCGCGGACCAGTTTACGCATGTCCAGCACGCCAGTCGGCCTGTCATTCTTCGGCACCCGATCGCTGACAGCGGTGTCGCCCTCGGACAGCGCAATCACGGATTCCAGATTGCCGTCAGGATCGGCGTCGCAATGCGCCAAAGTGCAGTTGTGATCAACTGCTCGGGAAAGGCGCCACCCAATGCATTTTACAACAGTTCGTCTCGATTTGGCCAAACACGTCTTTCAGATCTACGGGATCGCCCAAGACGACAAAGTTGGGTCTAATCGCCCGCTGCGTCAGTCCTGCATCACGGCATAAACCGTCAGACCTGCGCCCGGCCCTGTAACCCGCAGCGGGGTCGGGCGTCTGTATCTTCAGGGTGCCGACGCTGATCTGCGTGGCGGGCCTTACCCTTGGCGCTGAACAGGATCCCGTGATGAGTATGAATATCGAAACGCCCCCCGACTGGCAGACCGACACTTTGGTCACGGATGTGATGGCCGACCACGCCCCGCGCCGCCGGACCCCCTTGCGGCAGGGCAGTGGCGAATTTCTGCTGTGCCGCCTGCTGGGCAGGATCATCCGCACCGGCACGTTGCAGGTGCAGATGCCCAGCGGACGCAGCCATGCCTTTGGCACCGGCGATCCGCTGATTGCCGCCCGCTTGACAACGACGGCGACAGTCTGGCGGCTGCTGCGCAACCCCGAACTGGCGGTGGGCGAGGCCTATATGGACGGCAGCCTGCAGGTCGAACCGAGCGGGATTTACGACCTGCTGGAACTGGCGAACGCCAACCTGAAGTGGAGCAGCGGGCCGGGCGTGATGCGCCTGAATTCCAAGGTCAGACGCCTGCTGCGCAGGTTTGCCCAGCACAATCCGGTGGCACGGGCGCGCTCCAACGTGGCGCATCACTATGATCTGTCGGACACGCTCTATGATCTGTTTCTGGATGCCGGGCGGCAGTATTCCTGCGCCTATTACACCGCCCCGACCGATACGCTGGAACAGGCGCAGGCGCAAAAGCTGCGCCATATCGCGGCCAAGCTGCTGTTGCAGCCGGGACAGAAAGTGCTTGACATCGGCTCGGACTGGGGCGGGCTGGGGCTGCATCTGGCGCAGACGGCAGGTGTCGATGTCACCGGCCTGACCCTGTCCACCGAACAGCACGGCTATGCCGCCAAAGCGGCGACAGACGCCGGATTGCAGGACCGTACCCGCTATCGCCTGCGCGACTATCGCCACGAGACCGGGCGCTATGACCGGATCGTGTCGGTCGGTATGTTCGAACATGTCGGCATCGGCCATTACGGCACATATTTCGACAAGGTGGCCGAACTGCTGACCGACGACGAGGTGGCGCTGGTCCACACCATCGGCACCGCGCGGGGCCCGACTGCGGCCACCCCGTGGCTGCAAAAATACATCTTTCCGGGCGGCTATGCCCCGGCCCTGTCCGAAGTGGTGCCGGCGATCGAACGCGCCGGCCTCTACGTCACCGATGTCGAGGTGCTGCGCCTGCATTATGCCCAGACCCTGCGGGCGTGGCGCGACCGGTTCATGGTCGAACGCCCGCGCATCGTCGAACTTTATGACGAACGGTTCTGCCGGATGTGGGAGTTCTATCTGGCCTTTTGCGAGGCCGGATTCCGCCATTCCGGGCTGGTGGTGTTCCAGATCCAGATCGCCAAACGCATCGATGCGGTGCCGATCACCCGCGACTACATCGCCACCAACGAACAGGGAGTGCCATCATGACATGGATCACCGACAACTGGGTCGTCATCATGCTGGGCATCGGCTTTGTCGGCTTTCATCTTTTTGGCCACAGGGGTCACGGCGGCGGCCACGGCGGCGGGCATGGCGGCGGCCACAAACATGACCCTGACGCAGAGCCCGTCGCGCCGCCCGCCCCCAAGCCTACAGCGCCCAGTGACGTGCCCCCGGTCCCCGACCCCGACGCAGCGGCAGAGAAAGACATCCCGCCCCCGCCAAAAACCGGCGGACACCAACACTGACGCGCCACAACGCAGGCCAGCGCGCTGTTGATGGCGACGCCAACCTGCCCGACCGGCACGACACCTCAACGCATCACTGCACAGGAGCACCAGCCCGGTCAGGCCGCGCTGTTCATGATGGTGCGCCAGCACGCCTCGGACCGGGGGATCGAACGGCTGGGCGAAAAGGGCGGCCGGATCATCCGCACCAACCTTGACAGCACCAAGCAAGCGGCGCTGCGCGAGGCCTTTGACACGACCCACAAGCAGGCGGTTGCGGCTGACCGCGATGTCAAGATCTGAGTTGGATACACGGGGGCGTGGCGGTCCTGAGAGTCCCGGCGCGGCAAAGATTATGGGCGGCGGACCGAGTTTCCGCCGTCGATGATGGCGTTGATCAGCGCGGCGACGGCCTTGTGCCTCTCTGCGTCACCATCGTTGGCGGGCACACCTCCGTGCGCGGCGGCGGCGTCTTTCAACACGCCGATGATCTCTGCCTCGGGCAGAATGTCGCGATCATTGAGCGCGAGCAGCAGGGATTCGCAGATCGCGAGGGCAGCATGCCCGGCGGTATCAGGCATGGCCGTCCAACTTTCTGCAGGAATCTGCTATGAGGGAAGAAAAACAAGGCTTTCGTCGAAACAGGTCAATAATGGTGCTAAAGTCGGCCCAGCGGGCTAACCTCTGTCAGTTTCGGGGATTATTTTTTTGTGTAACAGGTGGAATAAATGACAGTCGGCCCGCGAGCGCGCTATTCAGGAGCACCAGATGGCAGAAAATAACGAAGGCCTGGCGATCCTGGACAGCCCCTTTGCCCGCAAGCTGACGGCATTTGTCAGCCTGTCGCAGGGCGATTTGTCGGCCTTGTCCGATATCTATCGCCGCAAGCGCAATTTTGGCCTCGGCCGCGACATGATCCACGAGGGGCAGACCGGGCAGCGGGCCTATATTCTGGCTGCGGGCTGGGCCTGTTCCTACAAGATCCTGCCCGGGGGCACCCGGCAGATCGTCGATTTCCAGATCCCGGGCGATTTTCTGGGCCTGCGCTCGGTGCTGTTCCGCACCGCCGACCACAATGTCGTGCCGATCACCCCGGTGCAGGCGTCAGAGGTCGGCCAGCAGGATTTGCTCGCCGCCTTTTCGCAGACGCACCGGCTGGCGACGGCCGTCCTCTAGGCCGCGTCACGGGACGAGGCGATGGTGGTCGAACACCTGATCAACCTTGGACGACGCGACGGCGCCGAACGGACGGCGCATTTCCTGCTGGAACTGGCGGCGCGGCTGCGGTTGGTGGGCTTGGGCGACAAGACCGGCTTTGCCTGCCCCTTGTCGCAAAACCTGCTGGCCGATGCGCTGGGGCTGAGCGCCGTGCATATCAACCGGGTGCTGCGCGAATTGCGTGAAGCCGGGATGGTGACCTACCAGAAGGGCAAGGTGGTGTTCGACGACTACGACGCCACGGTCGAATTCGCCGGGTTCGATCGGAACTACCTCGATCACGACGGACCGCCGTTGCCCTGATCGGGAGTCTTGGCTGTGCGGGGCGAATTACGGCAATGCGCCGGTGTCGGGAATCCGTGCGTCGATGGCGTCATAATCGGCGGCGGTCATTTCGGGCATCGACATCACGAATGCCGTGACGTCCCAGATGTCCTTATCCGACAGCGATGGCCCCCAGGCTGGCATGCCGGTAAATCGAATGCCGTTCTTGGTGACCCAGAACAGTTCCTGCCCACCCATGTCGTCGGCATCCGCGCCGAAGCCGGGGGCCTGCGGGTTGAAACCCACAGCCATTGGTCGCGGGCTGCGCCCGATGGGGGTGTGGCACATCACGCATTCGCGCCGGTAGATCTGAAATCCGGCGTCACGGTCCGCCACCATGTTGTCCAGCGGCGCCACAACATCGCGGGAATGCCGCCCGATGGACGCCTCGCGCACCGTGACCAAAGCCCAATTCAATGCCGAGGAATCCTCAACCGAGGCGGCGACATTAAACACGCCGGAATTCATGAAGATCAGCCCACCAACGACCCCGACAACCACCAGTGCGCCGATGATCGCCAGCGAATGGCGCACCAGATGCACGCATTTCTCAAACAATGACGACATTGTAACCTCCGTATGAATTCTTGATCGACCCGCGTGGGATCGAAAGGCCGACGATCAGCAGGCCGGCCACGACACTGGCCCATTGCGCCGCTGGCGATCCGGCCCCGTCCAGCACCCAGGGGGCGATGATCAGCCAGAGCCCGGCAGGCACGTTCAGAAACCGCACCATCCGTGCCACTTCGGCCAGCGCGATGATCGAAAAGGTCACCACCAGCAGCCCGGTCAGATGGTCGCTGTTGGTCATCGCACCGGTGCTGCCAAAGGTCAGCCGGGTAAAGGTCAGCCAGATGCCGATGGCGCAGATCGCCAGCAGCGCCGGCGGATAGGTGACACCGCGCCCCGATTGCGCAAACATCTGCGCCTTGGGGGCCAGCACGCCGCGGGCGTGATCGTCGCTGCCACGCTCCATCGCGCCGCCGGTCCAGAAGGTCCGCCAAAACGGTTTGCCCGCCCGGCGCGAAGCGGTCAGGAACTGCCCCATCGCCACGAATTCATCCAGCGAATAGGGGATCATCAGCGCCATCGCGAGGGCCGTCAGCAGGCACAGGGTACACCATGTGCCGATCAGGATCGGCTGGACGATGACGAAATAGATGCTGACGACACCCAGCGGCACGATCAGGAACGCCAGCGCCAGCACCATCCACGGCATCGTCCGCCAGCGGGTCTTGCCACCCATAAAGGTCATCACCAGTTCCAGCGTATAGACCACCGTCCCGAGTCCCGCATCGGCCACCGGCCAGGCCTTGGACATCGGCGAGGTGATGATCGTCTCGGTGCCGTTCAATCCGGTCCCACCGAGGGCGGTTCCGGCAAAGAACGGTTCGAACACCGTATCGATATGGCCCATTTGATAGGCCGCCATGTAGCGCGAGATCAGCAGGCCAAACATCGCCAGCGCACCGATCGGCACCCGTTGCAGCCAGGTCGACGGATTGTAACCCCATTCGGGCGGCATGTCGGGCCCACCCATCATCCCTTCCATGCTCATCCCCGGCATCATCGGGATCAGGATCGACAGCGCGATGACGCCGCCGCCGATCAGGGTGCCGTTGGCATAGGCCTCGGGCAGCGGGGTCCAGAGCACCAGTGGCGCGAACAGCAGCCAGCCGCCGACCACCGCATTGGCCCATTGCGCCCAAGGGTATTTGCGCTGTGCGTTGGCCGACAGATAGCCAAAGATCACCACCAGCACGCCGCTGCCGACATCGCTGTAGGTCATCAGCAAGTTGCGGTGCGCGAACGGCGAAAGACCCCGGTCGGCCATCACCCGCAACTGGTTGGCATCGGGCACGAAATCGCTCAGATAGCCCAGCGTGAACGGGGCGGTGATCAGCCAGAAGCCCAGCATCATCACCACGTAATGCGGCCAGAGCATCGCCCGATGCGCGTCGCCCATCATGTCGCCCATGCCCTCCGATGCCGCGTCCGCCGCGCCATGCGCCATGCCGGACATCGGCGCCGTCGTCGCGGGTGTCGCATCGGTTTTCGCCTCAACCGGCACCAGCGTCATGCCGCATTTCGGGCAGTTACCGGGTTCGCTGCGCTGGATTTCGGGGTGCATCGGGCAAGTATAGGTTACGCCACCCGCCGCCTTGCCGGGTTGTGCGGCGGCAGCTGGTTGCGCGGCCCCGCCGTGGCCGGAATGATCGGCGCTCATCGCGCCTGTTCCTGTTTCACCGCGTCGGCGTTGGCCAGCATCCACTCCGCCGGCTCCAGCCCGTTTTCGGTGTAAAACGCCACATCGTCGGCTTTCAACGCCGCCACCATTTTTGGGATCGCCTGTCGCAACGTGTGCTGCGGGACCCAGCCTAACACCTCTTTGGCGCGGCTTATGTCCAGCGCGTAGTGGTCGTTGGCACGGTCGATCATCCAGGGTTTGATGAACGGATCCTGGCGCAGGATCTTGTCCTCGACCCAGGCGCCGACCTTGGCGACCGGGCCGGGCACGTTGAACGCCTCATAGGACTCGTCATGGATTTGCCGCATAAAGCTGTGCTGCAATTCGTCATAACTCAGCGCCTCGGGCTCGCCGATCAGCAGCACGGTTTCGGCGGGCAACTTGGCGCGTTTTTCGACGGCACGCACAATCGCATCCACCACATCGTCCATATGCACGTAGGACGTGCCATGCGAGGTGGACCCGGCATAGAGATGCGACTCCAACTGGCGTTCGTAGATGCGCTGGATCTGATGCGCCAAGGGTGGCGAATGGCAGCCATCGTCATAGACCCCGGCAAAGCGCAGCATCACCGTCGGCACATCGCCGCGCTCCTCGCGGATCATCGCTTCGGTGCGGACTTTCGATTCGGGATAGGCCCAGGTCGGCTCGATCGGCCAATCCTCGTCAAAGAATATCCCCGGCTCGCCGGGTTTGTGGACCAGCATGGTGCTGGAAAACAGGAACTGCTGCACCTCGAAATTGGCTTTCAGGCCCTGCAACAGACGCCGCGTGCCATTGACAGTCACGCTGTCATAACGCGGATCGGGCTTGCCCGAGAAACTGTAGAACGCCGCAAGATGAATGACAGCGGCAACGCGCGATCCGTGGTGCGCCAACAGTACCTTCAGACCTGCCGCGACGCTGTCGTCCGATGATATATCCACAGCAATCCGGGTACAGCCCTCGGGCGGCTCGGGCGGGGCTTTCTGATCGAACCCGACCACATTGGTGTAGGTCTTGCGCAGTTCGCGCATCACCTCGGTTCCGATCCGGCCGTTCGAGCCGGTCACAAGAATGATGTCGCCTTCGGGTTTCATAACAGTTGCTCCGCGATGTATTGTTTCGGATTCGATTTGTGGCCGTCAGCGCAGGCGCTGCTTTTGTTGATCCTGCACCGGTGTCCTGCATGGCTCCGGTTTCCTTCGTCGGCCATCGACGCAAAAATGACGGGTGGCCGACCCGGTGTTTGGATAAAGACGCAGGTCGCCGCATTTCGTTACCGCGCCCGGTCATCGGTGTGGCTCAGGCCGAGATGATGACCTTGAGCGCCTTGGTCTTGGCGGCATCGCCAAAAGTGTCATAGGCCGCGACAATCTCGTCAAGCTTAAAGTGGTGGGTGATCAACTGCTTGGGGTCGATCTTTTTTGACGCCACGGTCTTGAACAGCATCGGGATCGTGGCTGTATCGACCAGCCGCGTGGTGATCGCAATGTTGCGGTCCCAGAGTTTTTCCAGATGCAGATCAGCCTTTTTGCCATGCACGCCGATGTTGGCGATGACCCCACCCGGTGCCACAAGCTCCTGACACAACTCGAAAGTGGCGGGAATCCCGACTGCCTCGATCACGGTATCAACGCCGCGGTTTTCGGTCAGTTTCATTACCGCTTCCACCGCCTTGCCATCGGCGCTGTTGATCGTCGCCGTCGCACCGAATTTCTTGCCGATCTTCAACCGGTTGTCGTCCAGATCGATCATGATGATTTCGGCGGGCGTATAGAATTGCGCGGTCAGCAGCGCCGCCAGCCCGATCGGCCCGGCCCCGACAATCGCCACGGTGCTGCCGGGGGCGATCTTGCCGTTCAGCACCCCGCATTCGAACCCGGTCGGAAGGATGTCGCTGAGCATCACCAGCGCCTCTTCATCGGCGCCCTTGGGGATGTGGTAAAGGCTCATGTCGGCAAATGGCGTGCGCACGAATTCGGCCTGGGTGCCGTCGATCGTGTTGCCCAGAATCCAGCCGCCGTGGACACAGTGCGAATACATCTGCTTGCGGCAATAGACGCATTTGCCGCAGGCGCTGACGCAGGAAATCAGGACATGGTCTCCGGCCTTGAAATCGGTCACGGCGGGCCCGACGCTGTCGATGACGCCGACCCCTTCATGCCCCAGAATCCGCCCCGGCTCGCAGGTCGGCACGTCACCCTTGATGATGTGCAGATCGGTGCCGCAGATCGTGGTTTTGGTCATCCGCACGATGGCATCGGTCGGATCGGTGATTTCGGGCTTGGGACGATCCTCCAGAGCCTTTTTCCCGACAGCTTTATAAACCAACGCTTTCATGATCAGAATCCTTATTGATGAAGCCGCAGCTTCGATTGTCGTGTCGAATTTCGTAATGGGGTGCATCGCGAGGGCTAATCCCCCTTCGGGATGTCTCCATAGTGGCCGTGGAATTGTTTCTCATAGGCCCGATCGAGCGTCATTGACGGGTCGTAGGCCGGGCTGTCCTTAACCATTTGACGATCGACATCGAGATTAACCAGGCGATCCGTCCAATCGATCTGTTGAACAGAACGGGGCGCGATCAGAACCTTTTTGCCGGACCACCAGTTTTTTGTATCGACGACAAGGTAACGGATGCTCCAATCGACGTCGTCCAGCAGAAAGTCCTCAACATGGCCGATCTCGCCGTCGCGGGCATGGATATGATACCCTTTGACCGCTTCGGTGCTGCGAAGATGCAGGTCGTCGTCGCTTCGTTGGGCAGAGGCGTTATCCGCCCCGGGTTGGCTTGATTCCGGCGATTGTGACGCCGTGATCCCGCCGCCATCATAACCAATGTCGCCGGCATAAAAGCCGCCATCCCAATACGGATAGTAAAGACCGCTCCCCCAATACGGGCTCCAGCCATAGTAGTCGTAGACGTGGGTTTCTATCTGCCGCGATACCGGCAGTGCGGTGTCAATATCCGGGCTGTCCTTGACTTGCGCCATGCTCAACCTGACCGAAAATTCCTGTCTCACCGGATCGGGGTGCCCAAGGACAGAGGGAGGCAGAAGGACTTTGCGACCAGAGAGCCAGTTGCCGGTCTCGACAACCAGCCAACGCACCGACCAGCTGGCGTCGTCAAACAAAAAGTCGCTGATGCTCCCAATCCGACCATCGCTTGCAGCGATGGCGTAACCATGAACCGCTGATGCGTTCGTCAACATTGTGGGCTCCTCTTGTGTTCGTATGTCCCGTCCATCGACGGTGCCAAAAATGAATGCGCCGTTGGGTCACTTGCGGCCTTAACGCGAGGTGAGTGTCGTCCAGTAGGCGTCCACGTCCTGACTTTGTTGGCCCAGGCTCGAGAGATCGTTGGTGTCCACTTGTGGTGCAGCTTCTATGACGCTTTTGCTGGCGTCGAGGACCAGCAGGGTCGCGTTCGGTGTGACACTGAAGGCCTCCCAGGGAACCGGGATGTGTTTTTCACCGAGCCCGAAAATCCCGCCCCGACTGATCAACAGATACGCGATTTTGCCGGTCTGCGAATTCATCACAAGGTCATCGACGTTGCCGAGAGCCTCGTATTGCGGATTGCGCACTTCGGTGCCGAGCAACTGGTCAGACCGGACCGGGGAAGTTTCCTTTGTGACCGGCACGGCGCTCGCGATCTGCTGCTCTTGCCAGCCAGGCACGTTTGTCATCGGCATATCCGCGCCAATCATATCAGCCACATAGAGTGAGTAGATCTCGCGGGTTGTGGCAAGCACGTCTTCACAGGGCTGCTGCTGGCCATGTCGGGCGAGAATGTTGGCAGCCGCCAAAAGCGTGCGGATCTCATAGCCCGGTCGGGCGTTCAAATACCCGGAATCGGCTTGGGTTGAGTAGCCGCCCAAGCCGATCCCGTAGCCGTATCCGCCGACCGGATAACCATACCCGTCGCCATTTTCATCAAGCCCGATATCGCCAGAACCAGCGCCGCCCAGCCAGTAGCCTTCCGTCTGGATTTGATTGAGGAAGGTGCGCAGATTGCCCAGACATTCATCAGCGAGATTGGGGGCGGAAACGCTTTCTGCACCTGAAGACGGCTGGGTCTCGGTGGTGGTCGCCTGCGCCACAGCCGCGATCGGCAATGCGGTTAGTCCAAAAAGAACGCATGTTGTCAGCGATCTGACCAAAGTCGCGCGTTTCATTGTTTCGTCTCCTTCAGGGTTTTCATCATGTCGGATATGGTCGTCGCCCCGGCACCGTGTATGGCCGGATCCGATCGGCGCTATATTTACAGACGTTCCGCCGGGTCACCCATTACAGTGCTTGCAGTTTTTTGACTGTTCTCCGGCGACCCCTCAAGCAGGACGTCGTTTGTCTGCACAAATTGCGGGACGGCCTCCAAGCCAAACGCGTCATCGACAACTGGATCGGATTTTACAACGCCGAGCGGCCCCACGCCGCGCTTGATAAACGGACGCCCTCTTTCGGCAGCATGCTATGTCACAACTGGCTGATGACGTTCCGCAAGCCCCGATCCTGCGCGTCGTCCGCAGCGGTAAAGTTCCGGATTTGAACAGCGATCCTGCCCTGAAAATGGCTGACATCGACACGCAGCGGCATCCGGTCCGCACAGGGTCGATGGAAGAACCACCGGCGATCAAGAGGACGCAATGCCCCAGTTCCACAGCAGACAATCACGGCCCAAACCAGTCATTGATCAACCAACCGACATGTTTCGGTGCAGCACGTTACTGCGGCCATTCGTGCAGAGCGCAGCATTCTGGCGGCTAAAACGTTGGTCAGCAGACTTAGCCGATATTCAGAAATAGGCCTGCCGATCCGAACAACCGACAGGCCGAAAATGCTGAAATTGTCCACTCACGGACAGATTTGTTTCGCACTAGAATGTGTGCAGCTCGTGACGATGATGAGGTCCTTTGGAGGCCTGTCTTCAAAGGTCAGCCCGGCGTGTCGCCACTGATCTTTCATCCAGCCGTGACCACAGTCCCTTCTTCGGTTACGTCATTCGTCGCGCGTTGAGCAATCGCTCGCCGCACGGAGCTTTCTTCCGGCGCAGCGTGGCGAGCGTTGGGAAAGCGGCCCTTGGGCCCCTTTTCCATCATCAGCGTCAAATGCAGCTTTAGAATTTGTAAGACACACGCAGGCTGAACTGATCGACATCGACATCGACATCGGCACCCTACACTGGCAGCGCCGATGAAATTACACCACGCCCTCGGACGCTACCTCCCACGAGCAACCGCACCTTACATTATCACTTTGTGACTGTCAGGTTTCGTTATACCGTCAACGCATTGCCATTGATCCGAACCAATTAACGAGTGCGACCAATCCATTCAGGAGAAGCCCATGGATTCGACGGCCCGCGCTCCCGCAATCAAGACAATCGGACATTTGCTACTCGACTACCTTCAACTGGAAGGGGCGCAGCAGATCTTCGGCGTGCCGGGCGGCGGGATTATGGGGCTGTTGGAAGACCTCTATTCGACGACCGCGACCTTGCCCTATATCGTCTGCCGCCACGAAACCGGGGCCGCCTATATGGCAGACGGCTATTACCGCGCATCGGGAAAGCTGGGCGCTGTGCTGGTGACAAGCGGGCCGGGGGCCACCAATGCGATCACCGGGGTGATGAATGCGGAAGCCGCAGGCTCGGCGGTACTGGTCATGACGGGCGAGGTTGCCGAACAGTATTTCGGCATGGGCTATCTTCAGGAAGGGATCGACGGCAAGGCAGATGTGAACGCGATCTACACAGCCCTTTGCGCCAGTTCGGCCGTCGTCGTGTCTCCCAGCAGCGCCGGACGGCTGATCGAGAGTGCCCTGCGCACCGCCTTTGCCACCCCGCGCCACGCGGCGCATCTGTCGCTGCCTTGGGACGTGACGATGCAACCCGCGCTGACGCAGGCGCCCGCCAGTCCCGACGTTTACCGGAGCACCCCCGCCGTCGCTTCGGACGCAAGGATCGCCGACGCGCTGGACCTGCTGGCGGCGGCAAAGCGCCCGCTGATCCTGATCGGGAACGGTTGCCGCGAAGCGGTGCGCGACGCGCAGACCATCGGCGCGCTGGTCCGCTTTGCCGAAACCCAGGCCATTCCGGTGATGACGACCGCCGATGGCAAGGGTCTGTTCCCCGAGGATCACGCACTGTCGCTTCGCTCCTACGGTCTGGCGAATTGCGTCTGGCCCTATTACTGGATGACGCAGACCGACCCTGCCTATGACGCGCTGCTGGTGATCGGGTCGGGGATGGGGGAACTTGCGACTGACAAGTGGAAACCGTTTCTGAAACCGCAAGGCAAGATGATCCAGCTTGACGCCGATCCGCGCATCATCGGGCGCGATTACCCGCTCGATCTGGGGATCGAAGGCGAGGCGGGCGACTTCATCCGCAGGCTCGACAAAGCAGCGGGATCGGTGAAATGGGACGCCGCCACCGTCACCGTGCGGCGCGAAAAGATGGCGGCGATAAAAGCGCAGCATTCGCCCTTCGACGACCCGGCGGCCTATGCCTCCGAAACCGCTCCGGTGCATCCCGCCGCCCTCTGCCGCGTGATGCAGGAAGTGCTGGCCGACGCACCGACCGTCGTCATGCTGGATGCGGGCAATTGTGTGGGCTGGGGGGTGCATTACCTGATCGGCGGGCCGGGGTTCGAGGTGCATCCCTCGCTCGACATGGGGCCGATGGGCTTTTCGGTGGGCGCGGTGATCGGCGCGCGGCTTGCGCGGCCGGATGCGGTTTGCATCGCCTTCACAGGTGATGGCGCGTTCATGATGCAGGGGGCGGAAATCTCCACCGCGCAGCGCAACAGCATTGGCGCGATCTGGATCGTGTTGCAGGACAACGATCTTGCGATGGTCACGCAGGGCATGGGCGTGGCGGCAAAGGCCGATCCGGCCATCGCCAACGATCCGGCGGTCTGGCGCAAGATGTTCTCGCTCGGCTCGCCCGATCTGGTGCAATACGCTCGGGGTCTGGGGGCGGAAGCCTGCCTTGTGAATGACGCAGCGGAGTTTCGCACAGCCCTTCTTGCCGCGATCGAGGGGGCGGCGGTCGGGCGTCCGCAGGCGATCATTGCCGCCATCGACAGGACTGTGATCCCGCCCTACTATACCCCGCTTTACACGCCTCCCAAGGTCTGAATTCTCGCAGATTTTATTGAAAGGGCAGCATGGTGAGCCAATCAGTTGACGTAGCGATCATCGGCGCGGGCGCGTCCGGCATCTATTCTGCCTGGCGGCTGGCGAATGCTTCGGAGGAGGAGGTCGCGCAGATCCGCAAGCGCATCGGTGGAGCCGGTCCGCTGTGCATCACTGTTTACGAGATGTCGGACCGGATCGGCGGGCGGCTTCTGTCGGCCTCGCCCGCCACCATGCCGACGATTCCGATGGAAATGGGTGGGATGCGCTATCTCGACAGCCAGACGCTAGTCAAGGGGTTGGTCGAACATCTGAAAGTGCCTTGCCATCCGCAGGATGTCGATGAACCCGACAACATCGCCTATCTGCGCGGCAAGATATTTCGCCAGTCCGAACTGACGCTGCCGGGGGTGGAACTGCCCTATACACTGCTCGAGCGCGAAAAATGGGTGTTGAGGGACAAGACCAGCCCATCGCCTGCGAAACTCATCTTCTGGGCGGTTTTTCAGGAATTTCCGGAAATCGACGGGATGCAACCCGACGATCTGCGGGCCTTCCTGCGTACCGCCACACTGGACGGCAAGCCGCTGTGGCAATGGGGATTTTGGAATCTCCTGTCCCGGCATCTGAGCCATGAGGGCCGCCAGCTTGGCATCACCACGATCGGCTATGACGTACTTGGCGCCAATGCCAATGCGGTTGACATCATCGCCGAGAATTTCGATTTCACCTCCGATTCAAAGTATCACCTTTTCGATGACGGGTTTGAATCCGTGATCTGGCAACTGGCCGACGATTTCTGTGCCAAGGGCGGTGTGATCACCAAAAACACGGCTTTCGAGGGGTTCGAGGCTTCATCCGATCAGGTGGATGGAACGGGCTTCGATCTGGCCTTCGAGAAACATGAGCCGGTCAATTCCCGCGCTGTCGTGCTGGCCTTGCCGCGCGCGGCGATCCTGCGTTTGCGCCGCTCCGGCCCGCTGCTGAATGGCGAGAAGCTGCCGCGGGTGCAGACCATGCTGAATGCCGTCTCGGGGATCCCACTTTACAAGCTTTTCGTGGTCTACGACACGCCCTGGTGGCAGGACCAGCTGAAGCTGGAAAAAGGTCGTTCGCTGACCGATCTTCCGGTACGGCAATGCTATTACTGGGCCACAGTTCCCGGCAGGCCTTCGGCGATCATGGCCTATAACGATCTTGACTGCACCAGCTTCTGGGGCGGCTACCAGACCGGGCCGCAGGGTCCGGGTAATACGGCTCAGCCGACGTCGGTGCGGGAAGTCCCTCCTTTCGTGCCAAAGGGCACAACCGAAGCGACCCCTGCCTCGGACTATGCAGCCTTTCGTCGCGCGAATTGGGATGCCCACAAGGCGCCGCATGAAATGGTGGTCGAGATGCACCGCCAGTTGATGGAGATGCATGGCGTCACCGACGCGCCCGAACCGATCGACGCGGCCTTCATGGACTGGATGAACGATCCATTCGGCGGGGCCGTGCATTTCTGGAACCCAGGTTACAAGTCCTGGGAGGTCTTGTATGAGATGACCCAACCCGTCGAAGGCCTTGCCGCGTTCGTTGTGGGTGAGGCCTATTCGACCAACCAGACTTGGGTCGAAGGCGCGTTTCAGACTTCCGAGATATTTCTGCAAAAGCGGCTTGGGATGGCGATGCCTGCGTGGGTTGACCCAAAAGAGCTGGTGTTGGGATGATAGATGTACCGTCACCCGCTGCTATCGACCCCCGGATCATCGGGACGGGCTATGCCGTGCCGCCGGGTATCCGCGGCAATGACGACCCGATCTTTGACTGGCTCAACGCCAACAATCCAGACCGTGACAAGCTGTTTTCTGGCTACAACACCCGCCATGTCTTGCTGACGGACCAGTCGGTGACCGACATAATGAAACCCGCCTGCGAAATGGCGATGGCCGCTGCGGGCGTTGAGGCGGCGGAGATCGACCTGCTGATCGGCGATGCCTCGCTGGGCGAATTCGTGATACCCAACGCGATCAGCGAATTGCACTGCGCCTTGGGCCTTTCCGCGAATGTCTGGCCGCTGTCGTTGACCAACGCCTTTTCGCAGTTCAACGCGGCGGTACTGCTGGCCGATGCACTGATTCGCGCGGGGCGCGCGCGCACGATCCTGATCGCGATGGGCGACAACTGGACGCGCTATGTCGATTACCACTCGCCGCAGGCCGCCTCGGCGGCGGACGGGGCGGCGGCCTGCGTCATGGGACAGCGGCGCGGATCCGGCGACTGGGCCTTTGTCGACAGCCGCACGATTGCGGACACGTCTTTCTACGGTACGATGTTTATGGCCGCCGATCCGAAGAACACGGTCGGCCGCCCGCCACAGGATTTCAGCCATCCGTATTTTCACATCTCGCCCAAGGGCGTTCAAGGCTTCACCGATTTCGGTCTGAAGACGGCGGGCAAGGCGGTGTCGGAGCTGCTTTCAACGCACCCCGAGATCACGCAGGGCGCGGATGGGACATGGCAGAACCTGTGTCTGATCACCCATCAGGCCAGCGCAAAGCTGATCGACTATTGGGTGAGCCAGATCAAGCCGGAAAAGAACATCCAGACCATCGCGCAATTCGCCAACATGGTGCATTCAAGCATTCCCTTCAATCTGGCCTATGCCATGCACAACATGCCCGATTTCACGCAGGATTATCTGGTGGCGTTATGTCTTGGCCCCGATATGCATGCCAACGCGACCCTGTTGCGCCGTAATTTCTGAACATATCCCACGCGGGTCAGGGGCGACCGGCGGCAAGTCTGTGCGCCACAGCCGATGCCCCCCATTCTTCATAGGCTGCAATTGCGGCGGCCAGATGCGGCGCCGCCGGATCAAGCAGCGCCGCGAATTCCAGCGCGACCGCCTTGTCCGACAAGCCCGACCCTTGCGGCACGTCCCCTGCGAGGGCCGCCAGCGCAGCTGCGGCGCGGACAGCGTCGTCTGTGACCCCGTCCTGAACTGCGGCAACAATCTTCGCCTTCAGGCCGAAATTATCGCTATTGATCGCGCGCCAAGATTGCAGCTTTCCCATGTCGAGCGCAATCGCCGTCGCCTGACTTTCCGGGGACACCGCACCTTCCAGAACCAGCCCGAGCCGCGATAGCACAGTATGGAACACGGCATCGAATTCTGCCGTCTGGCCTGCGATGGCCGGCATCAGCGGGGCCAGGGCTTCGGCCAAGGCCAGCGCCCCCGCCCGGTCCCCGGCATAGGCATGCAGGCGCAGCCGCGTCGAAAGGTAATAGCCGATCTGGTTTACGAATTCGCTTTTAGTGACCCAGGCAATGTCGGTCGCTTCCTCCACCCCGCCGCCCGTCAGCGACAGGGCATCATCGGTTTCGCCCCTGAGCGCGCGCGCGAACTGCTGCTCCAGCAAAGCATGCACCCGCGCGTTGCGATGAAGGGGATGGGTAAGTGCCTCCCTCGCCGCGTCGAGGATCCGATCCAGCGGCACGCCTGAGGCCGCGCGCATCACGACCGCCCCCGAGATGTTGTAGCTGGCATATTGCAGGTCGCCGTCGGCAAGCGCGCGCGCGGCGGCCGCCTCGTTCCGCGAAACACTGGCCGCCAGTGGTTCGCGCCAATGGCTGTGAAACCACGTGTCGATGAAGCCCACAGCGGGCAGGGCCGCACCCCCAGTGGCCGCATCGAGATCGAGTGCTGCCCGCGACCATGTAGCGGCGGTCACACGGTTGCCAGTCAAGGCTGCGATGACAATGGAGAACATCGAATAGGCATGTGGTGGGCCGCTCTGGTTGTCGAGGACAAGCTGCATGGCAATAGAAGAGGCCCAGGCGAAGACCTCGAACTGGTTCGACTGAAAGGCAAAGGGCGCCGTTGACAAAAGCGCGCGCACTTTGATGGAAAGCTCCGGCGCCGGAGGTTGCAGGCCGGCCACAAAACTGGCCGGTTGCCAGCCTTGGGTGCGCTTTTGCAGGTTGGCCATGGCCGCTGCGGTTTCTGCCTGCCGAGTGGCGCTATCGTCCGGGGTGCGGATCCCGCTGACACCGATTGCCCGCAGGCCGACATTCACTGCCTCGACCGCGAAGCCTTGGCGGAAGAGCCGCAAGGATTCCTCCAGCAGACAGTCGACCGCCTGCGGGATCTGGCCAGACTTGCTCCAGTGCAGCGCCATTTCCTGCAGGTTGTTCGCCCTGTCGGCCCCGCTGTTCGCATCGATCCACTGTGCCGCCAGGCCGTGCAGTGTGGCGCGGTCGACCTGCGGCAACTGGCTGTAGGCGACCTCGTGGAAAATGCCCAGACGAAAGCCGTATCCGGGGCGATCCCCGGCTACGCGCGGCTCCACGATATTCATCTTCGACAAGGCCAGAAGATGTTTGTGAACCCGGTTGCGGCTTTCCTGAATCGGGTGGATGTCACTGACGATCCGGGTCGGAAACACCAGCCCCGCAACCGAGGCCACGCGCAGGGAAAGCTGTTCTTCCGGTTCAGGATAGTCGAGCCGCTGCAACACCATGCCATGCAGGGATTCGGGAAAGGTCGGCATCGGACCCACCGCGTCTGTAACCAGCGTCGCACGCCCGTCCGCGACGCGCACATGCCCGCTGTCGCACAGGCTGCTGACAAGTTCGGCCACAAAGAACGGATGCCCGCCAGCCGTCCTTTGCAACTGGTCCAGAAGGCGCGGATCGACATTCTGGACGCCCAGCTTCAGCATCACCAGCTCTTCCAGGCCCTCGCGGGTCAATGGTTGAAGGCGGATCCTGTCCAACCCCTCGCCCACCAGATCGTCGAGCCAGTCCATCGCGGTTGTCGACTGTGTGAGGATCACCAGCAGCAGATTGGGAAGGGCGGTGCGAAGCCGGAGCAGCAAGCTGATCGATGCCTGGTCGAGCCATTGGGCATCGTCGATACAAAGGCAGGCGGGGCGACCCCCGAACATGTGTTTCAGGATTTCGATCAGCAGTGTCTCGATTGCCAGCGCGCGGGCGGCACCGACCAGTTCGTTGGTCTTGGCCGTGTCCGCGATTCCGCTGGGAAAGATCGCCTCCAGCAGAGGTGCCTGATCGAGAAGATGTTCGGGCAGATTGGCCAGAATTGCGCTCCGCCGTTGCGCCAGTGTCATTCCCGGCAGAATGCTTAGTTCCGCGGTGATCGCGCGGCGCAAGGCGCTGAACGGGGTGTCCCGGTCGGTTGCGGCCGCCGTACTGATGCGGAACCGCCCCTGATCGCTTTCGATGTGGTGGCGCAGATCTAAAGCGAGATTGGTCTTGCCGGTCGCGGACTCGCCTTCGATGATCACACCCAGCCCTTCGCCTCCGGCGACGGTTTCCGCCCACAAACGCCGCAGCATTCCAACCTCGGCGCCTCGTCCGGCGGTCGTCCCCGCACTGTCGGCCAGCGGGGCGCCTGCCGAGATGGCCCATGCGCTGATTTTCGCGCCGTGCCCCCGAAGCGACAGGGACAGTGGGTGCGGGCTGTAAGCGATGCTGTCGCGCGTTGCATGATATGTCTGCTGATCGACCAGCACCCCTGCACCCGCAGCTGCAATCCAGGCCAAGCGCGATGACAGGTTGATGAAATCGCCAACGATAAGAAAGCTGCGGCAGTCAGAATTGCCGACGATGCCGCAAAAGGCGCGCCCGGTGGCGACACCAATCTTCGCTTCAACGCCCATCTGGCCAAGCCGGGCGACCGCCTCGACCGCCGACAGAACACAGCGCTGCGGGTCGTCGGCATGGGCATTGGGCGGTGTGCCAAAATAGGCCAGAACCGCCGCGCCCTTTTCGTCGGCAAGCACCGTTTCCGCCGATCCGTCGTGGGTATGAACGATTTCCTGAACGGTTCGCACGATCGTGTCCAGGCGTTCGGTCGCATCCGGGGCCGTCTCGTCGAACTGTGGAAGGGCGAGGGTCATCACCGTAACTGGGCGCAGTTCCGCGATCCATTCCAGGCCCACCCGCTCGATCCAACGACTGACATAGCGCGGGGTCCGCGACAGGACGGATGACCAGGCCTCGGCATCCGGCACTGCCAGCACCGTCGGCGCACAGGCAGGTAGATCGCGGATGCTGATCAGCTGGTGCGACGTCTTGCCGGGCAAGGAGCGTGTTTGCGCATCGGGCCCGCATAGACGCGCCGCCGCCTGTGTCATCAGCACGCTATTGGGTTTGCGGGTCGCCGCAATTCGCCGCAGTTCGGTCACCGAAGATCCGAACGATGCGCTGAGCCACCGGCTATTGGCGCCGCCCAGTTCCGCCGTCCTGATGTCCCCGCAACTGACATGCACGTTCAAATCGAAACTGCCCTGTCCGTCCAGCCGTGCGTCAACCAGATTCCGGGCCACCAGCGCCGCCCTGCGGACAGCAAGGTTCAAGGTCTCGTCGGATGCATCCCAGACCGACAAGAGTCCATCGCCTGCAAAGGTGATCGGTTCTCCGCCATTGTCGAGGATGATCTCAAGAAGCCTTTCGTAATGGACTTGAAGTTCCCGATGAAGAACCTCGGCCCCGTCAGAGCGTGCCACCAGCAGTTGATTGGTATATTGCGAAAACCCGGATATGTCGCAGGCCAGAAGTGCCACCTGACGCAGACGCAAATTGCGGCATTCGGACCCGTTCGGCGCGGCAGCAAGGGAACTGCGGATTTCCGGCGTCAAAAAGCTGACCGCCTCGGTCAGCCTTTGGAGTGAAATTCCAGACATGCCTCGGGCCCCTCACCCATCAGTTGCATTGTAGCATCGGGGTTCGACATATCCTAACGCTACATGGCCTAAACGGCCCGAAGCTGCATATTGGGGTGTTTGGAGGAACAATGAGGGATCATTTTGGCCGGTCCATTGCCTTGAGGCATATGGCGACGTTCTCCGCTGTGAACTTGAACCCTTGGCGTTCCGGCTGGCGTTCTACGTTGATCGGATATTTCGGCCTGCGGGTTTCAATGCCGACAATGCGGAAGGTCATCCGTCCGGTTGAAAACTCGCGGCCATAGTCATCCGGGCTTAGGCGCACAATAGCGGGCGTCAACAGACAACGTTGCGACGTAGGTCATATCAGCCCATGCTGGTGGCATCTTTGCGCCGCAGCGCGCGACGGATGTCATCACGCCAACTCCAATAGGCAATGGTTCCCCAAGTCAGACAATAGATGGCCCCCAAACCCAGGACGATATTTCCGTCGATCGGTCCGATTTTGGCCCGATCCACCAGTTGCGACAAGTCGGTCAGAGGTGCCGGGTGAACGATCAGCTTTCCAATATAAGCTGCCGTCTGAATCAGTAATATCCAGAAATAGTTGCGCCGAATGCGTCGGGTCAGCGCCACCCACATCGAAACATGGTAAACAGGCGCGGTATAATCTGCCGCCAGAACGCCCTGCCAGCCTTCTTCCATATGCAGATCGCCGTCATGCAGCATCGGTGCGAAAAAATGCACTTCCAGCCAACGGCAGCGCGCACGCCAAACATTGAAATAGCGGTAACGCCGCGCTTCCAGCATCAGGAAAAAAACAATCAAAACGCCAACCAAGATCAATGGCAAGGGGGATGCCTCGGGCGACGAGAAGGCAATAGAAAGGGAAATTCCCAGTGTGACAACCGCCCAGTTGGTAGTCGTATCCAGGCGCGTACGCCAAACAGTCGAACGGTAAACTTCGCCCCGGTACAAATGGGCGATGGCGCCGATTTCTGCCGCATCGAATTTCTTGCGTTCCGTTGGCCCGCCTGACGACATCGCAACGTCCTCCCCTTTCAGGTTTGCACGGTGTGATCAGCAGAGCAAGAAAAGCCGGAGAGCGCCCGCATAAAATTCGGATCAGGCACTGACCTCATGCTGCTGATAGACGTCAGACATGGAAAGTTTGCCAGCGTACCGCTCTAGACCCGCAATCGCCATCGGTGCCGCACTCCACAAGTCTGGTGAACCTCTTTATCTAGCGTCAATGTTGGTGGCCTTCTCATCAAGACGGTCCGATTGATCGTGACAGGCATGGCGCGAACCGGAACCTGAACACGTTCGCGTGATGATCCTACCTAAGTCGGATGAAACCTCCGGCGATATCGTCATCCAAGATGTGTGCTGCATTTCAGCGGCACG
>JBBQHC010000014.1:0-42726 GCA_038323615.1 Rhodobacterales bacterium
CCTTGCAGGCGGTGAAGGAGTGGCACAAACTCAAGCCACACCTGTTCAACAAACAGCCATATTACCTTCCGGGATGTGACACCTAAGATTGAGCGTGAGGAGGATGGCGAAAATGAGGCATATCCAACGAATGCCTTGTAAGTATGTGTATTCGATTAATTCTCATACTTGAACCTGAAGTCTCTACCGTCTCGAGGCCATATCTATGGCTGCCCCAGGTTGTACGAAATCGCTTCGATCTATGTTTGAACCCGCAAAATGAATGAGTAAAAGAATTTGGACCGGCCATCTCGGATGGCGCACAGAGCGACACGGTCGAGATCGAAAAAAAACGCCGGGCACAAGGCCCGGCGAAGTCCAACAGGGAGGTGAAGTTGATGAGCAATTACGCAGCATCCGCTTCACAACTTGAAATAGGTGGCGGGTTGTGTCCGTTCAAGGCAAATTGCGACGCGTTCGCGCAACCCAGCTATGCGCGATTTGCATGGCTTTTGGGGGCGCGCCTAAGCCTCTGATGCGATGGCTTTATCGCGGATGTTGCGGCGGTGGGTGATGATCTCGTCCTGTACGAAATCCCGAAACGCCATGACCCGTTTGGATTGCCGCATTTCCTCGGGATAAGCCAGAAACACCGGCACCTCGGCAGATTCCACATCCGGAAGGACGCGGACCAGATCGGGGAAATCTTCGGTGACATAGTCGGGCAGCATGCCGACCCCAAGGCCCGACAAGACCGCCTGCAAGGCACCGAAGTAGTTGTTCACCGTCAACAACGACCGAATGTCATAGGTCAAAAGGTGCTGCACCAGCGTCGCCCCGGCGGCGACCTGAAACGAATTGGGGCTCTGACAGATCAGGCGATGCTGGCTGATATCCTCGACGATGTTCAGCGGTGGCCGCCCCGCCAGATAGGCGCGGGTGGCATAAAGGCGCATCCGCACCGACATCAGTTTCTTGCGAATCAGATCGGCCTGTGACGGTTCCTTCATCCGGATCGCCACATCGGCCTCGCGCATCGGCAGGTCCAGCACCCGCTCCTCAAGCATCAGGTCGATTTTCAGGTCCGGGTATTTCTCGTAAAGTTTCGGCAAACGCGGCGCCAGCCACAGAGAACCGAAGGCCGTCGTCGTCGTTACCTTCAATTCGCCGAACACCTCCTCCTCGCTGTCGCGGATCCGGGCGGCAGTGGTTTCAAGGCGCTTGTTGATGGAACGGGTGGCATCGAACAGCAATTCGCCCTGTTCGGTCAGAATCAGCCCGCGGGCATGGCGGTGAAAAAGGGTGGTGTTCAGCGATTCTTCCAGTGCGCGAATCTGCCGGCTGACCGCCGATTGCGACAGGTGCAGCGTATCGCCGGCGTGGGTCAGCGACCCGGCATCGGCGACCGCGTGAAATATTCTTAGCTTGTCCCAGTCCATCTTATGCCCTGACCCATCATTCTTACCGCTAACACCGCAATTTGCTTACAGTGACTCCTATGGTGCATGCAAACCTATGTGTCAGGCATTTATCGTTTGGTAGGTCAGCCTAGTTGACCTATAATGCTGCTAACGGAGGACCACATCATGACCTACCAGGACGTCAGCCTGTCAGACCGCTATGACCTGAACAAATCACCGGTGTTGCTGAATGGCACGCAGGCGCTGGTGCGTTTGATGCTGATGCAGCGGGCAAGGGACGTGGCGGCAGGGCTGAACACGGCGGGGTATGTGACGGGCTATCGCGGATCGCCCCTGGGCGCGGTTGATCAGCAGATGCAAAAGGCCGCCGATGTTCTGACACCGGCGCAGGTGACATTCCAGCTGGGCTTGAACGAGGATTTGGCAGCGACCGCGCTGTGGGGCAGCCAGCAGGCAGAGCTGCGCGGCGAGGGGCGGTATGACGGCGTTTTCGGTTTGTGGTATGGCAAGGGGCCGGGGATCGATCGGTCGGGCGACGTGATGCGCCATGCCAACATGGCCGGAACCAGCCCGCATGGCGGGGTCATCATGGCGATGGGCGATGACCATACCGGCGAAAGTTCGACCACGCTGCATCAGTCCGATTGGGCAATGATCGATGCCTATATGCCCATCGTGTCGCCTGCGGGGGTGCAGGAAATCCTTGATTACGGGCTGTACGCCTGGGCTTTGTCGCGCTTTGCCGGGGTCTGGGTCGGTCTGAAAACGATGAAGGATACGATCGAGGTGACATCGGTTGTCGATGGGTCGCCCGACCGGATGCAGTTTGTCATGCCCGACTTTCCGATGCCTTCCGGTGGCCTGAACATCCGCCTGGCCGATACACCCGTCGCCCAAGAGGCGCGGATGATCGACCACAAACGCTTTGCCGCCGAGGCGTTTTCGCGGGCCAACAAGATGGACAAACGGGTCTGGGGCAAGCGGGGTGCGCGGATCGGATTTGTCGCGGCGGGCAAGAATTGGCTGGATCTGGTGCATGCCTTGTCTTTGCTGGGGATCGACGAGGCCGAGGCGGCGGCGCTTGGCATCACTACTTACAAGGTCGGGCAGGTCTGGCCGCTGGACATGGCCGGGTTCCACGATTGGGCCGAGGGGTTGGATCTGGTCGTCGTGGTCGAGGAAAAGCGGAAATTGATCGAGGTGCAGGTCAAGGAGGCACTGTTCGACGATACCCTCACCCGGGTTTACGGCTGGCATAAGGGCGATGAACATTCCGAAGGGCGGCGCGAGGAAGTGTTTCCGACCCGTTATGCGTTGGACCCGATCTGGATTGCCGACAAGATCGGCGGCATATTGATCGAGGAAGGCTGTGATAACAGTGGAATAAGGGCCGGACTTGAGGCATTGGCGGCGGCGAAAAAGGGCGACAATGCCCCCGAACTGGCGGCGCGTTTGCCGTATTTTTGTTCCGGCTGTCCACATAACACATCGACCAAAGTGCCCGAAGGATCGCGTGCCTACGCCGGGATCGGCTGTCACTACATGGTGCAATGGATGGATCGCGACACCGTCGGATTCACCCAGATGGGCGGCGAAGGGGCGAATTGGGTCGGTGAGGCGCCGTTTTCGACCCGCGACCACGTGTTTCAGAACCTCGGTGACGGCACCTACAACCATTCAGGCGTGCAGGCGATCCGGTTCGCATTGATTGCCGGGACCAACATCACCTACAAGATCCTGTTCAACGATGCCGTGGCAATGACCGGCGGTCAGCATAACGACGGCGATCTGAAGGCCGACCAGATATGCCGCGAGCTGTTGGCGATGGGCGTCAAGAACGTCGCGCTAGTGTATGATGAAAAAGAAGAAATTGATTTTGGAGCGTTTCCGGCAGGGATCACTCGCAACGAACGCGCTGATTTGCCAGAGATTCAGGAAAGACTAAGCAAGGTCAAAGGTGTATCGGCCATTGTTTATGTCCAGACCTGCGCCGCCGAAAAGCGCCGCCGACGCAAGCGCGGCCAGTATCCGGACCCCGACAAGCGGGTGTTCATCAATACCGACGTCTGCGAAGGCTGCGGCGATTGCGGGGTGCAGTCGAACTGCGTGTCAATCGTCCCGGTCGAAACCGAACTCGGCCGCAAACGGGCGATTGATCAGTCGTCGTGCAACAAGGACTACAGTTGCGTCAATGGGTTCTGCCCCTCGTTTGTCACGGTTCAAGGCGCGCAACTGAAAAAGGCCGCGACCAGGGAAATCGTGCTGCCCGACATGCCATTGCCCGACTTGCCCGCGATCCAGGGCACCCACAATGTCGTCATCACCGGCGTCGGCGGCACCGGCGTCGTTACCATTGGCGCCGTCATGGCGATGGCGGCGCATTTGGACGGCATGGGAGCGGGCATGATGGAAATGGCCGGGTTGGCCCAAAAGGGCGGTGCGGTGCATATTCACTGCCGTCTGGCCAACAAACCAAGCGATATCAGCGCGATACGAGTCGCAACGGGCGAATGCGACACGCTGATCGGCGGCGATCTTGTAGTCTCGGCAGGATCGAAAACTCTTGGTCTGATGAAAACTGGCCGCACCAAAGGCGTCGTCAACAGCCACCAGATCATCACCGGAGATTTCACCCGCAATACCGAATTTCGCCTGCCCGTGGAACAGCTTACACTGGCTTTGCAGGCGCGATTGCGCGACAATCTGGCGATGTTCGATGCGTCCGACCTTGCCAAGGCGCTGCTGGGCGACAGCATCTATTCCAACATGATGGTGTTTGGCGCGGCATGGCAAATGGGGGCCGTGCCCCTGAGCCACGGTGCGATCTTGCGGGCGATCGAATTGAACGGCGCAGCGGTCAAGCGCAACCTGCTGGCGTTCGATTTCGGTCGCTGGGTGGCGCTGCATCCGGCCGATGCCGCCGCCGTTCTGTCGTCAGAAACGTCGGTGAAACCCAAATCGTTGGCCGAGATGGTTGATTTTCGCGCCGACCACCTGACGGCCTATCAGAACGCGGCATTGGCCACGAAATATCGCGCGATGGTGGCCAGATTTCATCATGACCCTGCATTGGCCGAGGCGGTCGCCCGGGGCTATCACAAACTGCTGTCCTACAAGGATGAATACGAGGTCGCCCGCCTGCTGACCCAGACCCGTGCCAAGGCGCGCGCCGAATTCGATGGCGACCTGAAACTGACCTATCATCTGGCGCCGCCGGTGCTGACCGGGACCGATGCCAATGGACGGCCAAAAAAGCGCGGGTTCGGGTCACTGATGGAGCGTGCATTTCCGCTGCTGGCACGGCTCAAGGGTCTGCGCGGCACGATTTTCGACCCCTTCGGGCGCAGCGCCGAACGGCGCATGGAGCGCGCCCTGATTGCACAGTACGAAACCGACATGGACGCGCTTTTGGCACATCTCGACGACCACAACCACGACGCCGCCGTCGCGCTCGCCGAACTGCCTTTGACGATCCGTGGGTTCGGTCCGGTCAAGCAAGCCAACGCCGCCACGGCAGAGAAACGTCGCGAAGAATTGCTGGCCGCGCTGCATGCCCCACCGACCCGCGCCGCTGCGGAATAGGCAGAATCGTCGTTTCGCCGTCATAATTTCGCGCTATGTTGCGCCCATGACCGACCGCCAGATCGCGCGCGACATATCTTATGCCCATGCCGCCGCGACGCGGGGCGGGCGGGCGATAATTCGCGTCATGGAAAACGCCACCGGCCGACTGAAACTGATCCGCAAGGCGCGTGGCTATGACGCCGAGGTGGCGGAGGGACGCGATTTCTGGGGGGTACTGGCGGATCGCTACGGCCTCAGCCTTGATCTGATCAACGGCAGTCTGGACCACATCCCGCGCACTGGCCCGCTGATCGTTGTCGCCAATCACCCCTACGGCATCCTTGACGGGCTGATGATGGGGCGCATCCTGTCGGAACGCCGGGGCGGCGATTTTCGAATTCTGGCCAGCGATGTGTTTTCACGCTCGCCGGATCTTGCACGGGTTATTCTGCCGATCTCGTTCGCTGACACCAAGGCGGCGGCGAAACTGAACCTTGAAACCCGTGCCGAGGTGCTGCGCTATCTGGCCGCAGGCGGTGCGGTTGGCGTGTTTCCAGGTGGCACCGTTTCCACCGGCGCGCGGCCCTTCGATCCGCCGATGGACCCAAGCTGGCGCACGTTTACGGCCAAGATGATAGCCAAATCGGGCGCGACGGTCGTGCCGATCTATTTCGAGGGGCGCAACAGCCGCCTGTTCCAGCTTGCCAGCCATCTGCACGCCACCTTGCGGGTCGGTATGCTGATCCGTGAATTCCGCGCCCGTGCCGGGACGCCGGTGCGCGTCGTTGTCGGCCCACCCGTCAATCCGGCGGCGTTGGCGACCGTGAAAACAGACCCCAAAGCCTGCATGGATTTCCTGCGCAAAGCCACGTATGGGCTGAGCCCAAGACCGCTGGACCCGAACCGGCTGGGTCGCGAGTTCGAAACAAAGCAAAAGGGTCGCGCAGATGGCGGTGGGCATATTCGATAGCGGTCTGGGCGGTTTGACCGTGCTGGATGCGGTGCAAAAGCGGCTGCCGGACGTGCCGTTCGTCTATTTCGGCGACAACGCCAACACGCCTTACGGCACCCGGACCCCGGATGACATTTTCCGCCTGACCACCGCCGGCGTGCAGCGGCTGTTCGATGCGGGCTGCGATCTGGTGATCCTTGCCTGCAATACGGCGTCGGCGGCGGCCCTGCGACGGATGCAGGAAGGCTGGGTGCCCAAGGGCAAGCGCGTTTTGGGCGTTTTTGTTCCCCTGATCGAGGCGTTGACCGAACGCCAGTGGGGTGACAATTCGCCGCCGCGCGAAGTGGCCGTCAAACACGTGGCCCTGTTTGCGACCCCCGCAACTGTATCATCGCGCGCGTTCCAGCGCGAATTGGCGTTCCGCGCCATTGGCGTCGATGTCGAAGGGCAAGCCTGCGGTGGCGTGGTCGATGCCATCGAAGAAGGCGATCTGATCCTGGCCGAGGCGCTGGTGCGCAGCCATGTCGAGGCGTTGAAACGCAAGATGCCGACGCCCGATGCCGCGGTGCTGGGCTGCACCCATTATCCGCTGATGAAAGAGGCGTTTCAGGCGGCCTTGGGCGCCGATGTGCAGGTGTTCAGCCAGCCTGAACTGGTCGCCGCAAGCCTTGCCGATTATCTGAACCGTCGCCCCGAGTTGGTTGGCGGTGGCCAAGGCACGGTCTATCTCACCACTGGAAAACCAACTTCGGTCAGTGATCGCGCCACCCTGTTTCTGCGCCGTAAAGTCACATTCACGGCGGCCTGATTGCGGTTTGCACCCGGCGCAACTAACTTGTCCAACGACAGGAGACACCCATGACCTATAACGTCGCGATCCTTGGCGCGTCCGGCTATACAGGGGCCGAACTAGTCCGCATCATCGCCACCCATCCGGGGATGCGGGTGGTCGCGTTGTCGGCGGATCGCAAGGCCGGAATGGCGATGTCGGACGTTTATCCGCAATTGCGCCACCTTGATCTGCCACAGCTTTGCACCATTGACGATATTGATTTTGCCGGTGTCGATCTGGTTTTTGCGGCGTTGCCGCACGGGCTGTCACAGGCGCTGGTCCGTGATCTGCCCGAGTCGGTCAAAGTGGTCGATCTGGGCGCCGATTTCCGGCTGCGCGATCCCGCCGCTTATGAAAAATGGTATGGCGCGGCGCATGTTGCCGTCGAACTGCAAAAGACCGCCGTTTACGGATTGACCGAGTTTTACCGCGAGGAGATTCGCGGCGCCCGTCTGGTTGCCGGGACCGGGTGCAATGCCGCAACCGTGCAGTTTGCCCTGCGACCGCTGATTTCGGCGGGGTTAATCGACCTCGATCATATCATCTGCGATCTGAAAAACGGGATCTCGGGGGCTGGGCGAAGCCTCAAGGAAAACATGCTGTTCACCGAACGCGCGACCGACGTGTTGGGCTATTCGCAAGGCGGCAAGCATCGGCATTTGGGCGAATTCGATCAGGAGTTCAGTCTGTTGGCGGGCCGCAAGGTAGAGATTATCTTTACCCCGCATCTGGTGCCGATGTCGCGCGGTATCCTTGCGTCATGCTATGTGCAGGGTGACGCGCGGGCGATCCACGCCGCGCTGGTGGCACAATACGCCGACGAGCCGTTTATCGTCGTGCTGCCGTTCGGGCAACTGCCCGGCACCGGCAATGTGGCGGGGTCGAATTTCTGCCATCTGGGCGTGACCGGCGACCGGGTCGCGGGGCGTGCATTGGTTGTTTCAACCCTTGATAACCTGAACAAGGGATCGTCGGGTCAAGCGGTTCAGAATGCCAATCTGATGCTGGGACTGGATGAAACTGCCGGCCTGATGCTGGCCCCGATGTTCCCGTGAACGGTCTCAAGGGCCTCAAGAAACGTCGCCGGGTGCAGGTCATCGGGATCGCTCTTGTGGCGATCGCGGTGGTCTTCGTGATTCTGGCCCTGTTGCCAAAGGATTCGTTTCAGTTTTTCCGCGCGCCAAGTGAAATTGCCGCCGCGCCGCCGGGGCCGAACGAATTGTTCCGGATCGGTGGGCTGGTGGAAACCGGGTCGATCGTGCGCGGTCAAGGCACTGAAGTGTCGTTTCGGGTGACTGACGGAGGTGCCACGATTCCTGTGGTCTATACGGGCGTGCTGCCCGATCTGTTCGATGAGGGTCAGGGCATGGTCGGCCTTGGCCGCTACGTGAACGGCACCTTTGAAGCGACTGAAATCCTTGCGAAACACGATGAAAGCTACATGCCGAAAGAGGTCATCAACGCGCTGAAGGAACAGGGCGTTTACGTATCACCGGACGCTGGGGCAGCGACCAATTAACCTTTGCGATGCAGCCTTGTCCTGTATTCGGACAAGGGGCTGCCCATGCAATCGGTTCAAGATATCGCACGCGCCATCGTCGCCCGCGAGGGTGGCTATGTAAACGATCCCGACGATCCGGGTGGGCCGACGAAATACGGTGTAACGCTGGGAACCATGCAGCGGTTGGGCCGCGATCTGAACCGTGACGGGCGGGTCAATACTGCCGATGTGCGGGCGCTGACCCGCGATCAGGCGACAGGTATTTTCATTCAACACTATTTTCACGGCCCCGGAATCGCGGCGCTGCCGGTGGCGCTTCAGCCGTCCGTTTTCGATATGTATGTCAATGCGGGCAATAACGCCGTCAAGATTTTGCAGCGCCTTTTCAATATGATGCGGATCGACGTTACGGTAGATGGTATCATTGGTCCGCAAACCGCAAGCGCCGCTGCGACAGCTTATGCCGCGGCACCGCGGCATCTGGCCGATGCTTACGGGATCGAACGGCGCAATTATTACTACGCGCTTGGCGATGCCCGACCGGCCAGCCGCAAATACTGTGTGCGACGCGACGGCACCAAGGGCGGCTGGATCGTGCGCGCCGAAGAATTCGTGGCGCCGATGTATCATCTGAGCCCAACAGCCCATCGCGAACGGGTGGCGGCATGGGGATGATCACGCGAGTCTTTGAAGTCCTGTTCGGTGACGGGCGCAACGTCATCGCCGAAACGGCGGGGGTGTTCCGCGAGAATGCAGAAAATGGCGCGGTGCGCGATGCGTCGGCCAAACAGCAGGCACTGGCGCAGTTCGCCGCCGAATTCGGACAACCCCGCAAAGGCCTGTTCGACCGTTTCATTGACGGGCTGAACCGCCTGCCGCGGCCCTTGCTGGCGTTTGGCACGCTGGGCCTGATGGTCAGCGCGATGGTCAATCCGATCTGGTTTGCCTCGCGGATGCAGGGCATCGCGCTGGTGCCCGAGCCATTATGGTGGTTGATGGGCGCGATCGTCAGTTTCTATTTCGGGGCGCGGCATCAGGCGATTTCGCAGAACTTCCAACGCTCGATTGTGCAGACCGTTGGCATGGCCGGGCAGGTTACGCGCAACATTCGCGCGCTGGACGCATTGGATACCGGGGCCGGGACGACGAACACCGATACCGCGCCAACCGAAACCAATCCGGCGCTGAGTGCGTGGCAGGATCAGGCCAATGGATGACTGGAACCGCACCGTCGATCGTCGGCTGGCGGTGCTGGAAACCCGCAGCGCCGTCGACGACGTGCATCGCGGCAACGTCGAAAAACGGCTGACGTCGATCGAGGACACGCTAAAATGGCTGGTCCGCCTGATTATCGGCGCCTTCGTCACGGCGCTGTTGGCGGTGGCGTTGAACAAGGGGATGATGTTCTGAACGCGGCGATCCGGCGCACCTTGATGTGATGGCGGCTGCGGCGCGGTTGCGCTAGGTTCCGGCCATGTTGACCGAACTTGGGCATTTCGCGCTGATTCTGGCCTTTGGCATCGCCATTGTGCAGATGATTGTACCGATGATTGGGGCACACCGGGGCTGGCGTGGCTGGATGGCCATCGCCGAGCCTGCGGCCACCAGTCAGGTGATCCTTGTCGGGTTTTCCTTTGCGGCCCTGATGTGGGCCTTTGTGACCTCTGATTTTTCGGTTCGGCTGGTCTATCTCAACTCGCACAGCGCCAAGCCGCTGATCTACAAAATTGCTGGAGTCTGGGGCAATCACGAAGGATCACTGCTGCTTTGGCTGCTAATTCTGTCGGTTTACGGCGCGGCGGTTGCGGTTTTCGGTTCGCGATTGCCGGCCAGCTTGCGGGCACGGGTTCTGGCGGTCCAAGCAACAATTTCGGTCGCGTTTTACGGATTCATCCTTTTCACCTCGAACCCCTTCCTGCGCCTTGCTGTGCCGCCATTCGACGGGCGTGACCTGAACCCGCTGTTGCAGGATTTTGGTTTGGCGTTCCATCCGCCATTTTTGTATCTGGGCTATGTCGGCCTCAGCATGTCGTTCAGTTTCGCTGTCGCCGCCCTGATCGAAGGCCGGGTCGATGCCGCATGGGCGCGCTGGGTGCGGCCGTGGACGCTGGCGGCCTGGATGTTCCTGACGGTCGGTATCGCGCTGGGGTCATGGTGGGCCTATTACGAACTTGGCTGGGGCGGCTTCTGGTTTTGGGATCCGGTCGAGAATTCCAGTTTCATGCCATGGCTTATTGCCACAGCCTTGCTGCATTCGGCGATGGTGGTGGAGAAACGCGAGGCGCTGAAAAGTTGGACGATCCTGCTCGCCATTCTCGCCTTTGGCTTTTCGCTGTTCGGCACATTTGTGGTTCGCTCCGGTGTGCTGACCTCGGTACACGCCTTTGCCAGCGACCCGGCGCGGGGCGTCTATATTCTGGCGATCCTCGCCGTGTTCGTCGGCGGCGCGTTGACGTTGTATGCCGCCCGTGCCGGGACGATGGTGGCGTCGGGGGCATTCCAGACGGTCAGCCGCGAATCTGCGTTGGTCGCCAACAACATCCTGCTGGCGGTCGCGGCGCTGGTGGTGTTTGTCGGTACGATCTGGCCGCTGGTCGCCGAAATGCTGTTCGGGCGGACCCTGTCGGTCGGGCCGCCGTTCTTTAACGCCGCCTTTACCCCGTTCATGGTTGTACTGGCAGCAATCCTGCCCATCGGTGCCATGCTGGCATGGAAACGCGGCGACATCGGCCGTGGGTTGCGCAGCTTGTGGGGCGTGTTGCTGCTAGCCGTGGCGCTGGCCGCGCTGGCCTTTGCCTTGCAGACCGGACGGTCGGCGCTGGGGCCGGTCGGCGTTTTGCTGGGGGTCTGGATTGTTGCCGGGGCGGCGCGTGATCTGTGGGCGCGCACCGGGCGCGGATCCGGCCGTCTGGCCCGACTGACACGTCTGCCAAGGGCCGACTGGGGTAAGGCGCTGGCCCATGCCGGGATGGGGATCAGCATTTTCGGGATCGCCGCCGCCACCGCCTGGCAGGTCGAGGATATTCGCGTCGCTCAGATCGGCGACCGCTTTCCGGTTGGCCAGTTCGAGGTGGAATTGCGCGGCGTCACCGAGGGGCAGGGGCCGAATTACCTGACCACGATGGCTGAAATGGCCGTCTGGCAGGCGGGGCGCGAAATCGCCGTCCTGTACCCGGAAAAGCGGTTCTATCCGGTGGCGCAGATGCCGACGACCGAGGCGGCAATCAAGAATGGCATCCTGCGCGACATTTATCTGGTGATCGGTGACGCCCAGGCCGGGGGCGGATATGCGGTGCGCACCTATATCAAACCCTTTGCCAACTGGATCTGGGGCGGCGCGATCCTGATGGCTTTTGGCGGGTTGGTGTCGCTGTCTGACCGCCGATTGCGGGTCGCGGCGGGCGCGGCGCGGCGGCAAAACGCAGTCCCTGCACAATGAAGCGGCTGATCCTGATGCTGGTCTTGTTGGCGGCCCCCGCCTTTGCGGTGCAGCCCGACGAAATGCTGGCCGATCCGGGGCTTGAGGCACGGGCGCGGGCCATATCCCAAGGTCTGCGCTGTCCGGTCTGCCAGAACGAATCGATCGACGAAAGCAACGCCTTGCTGGCCCGCGACCTGCGCCTGCTCTTGCGCGAACGGCTGACTGCAGGCGACAGCGACCAGGAGGCGGTGGATTACATCGTCGCCCGGTTTGGCGAATTTGTCCTGCTGCGCCCGGATGCCAGTGGTGCCAATATCCTGCTGTGGCTGGCCGGGCCGCTGCTATTGCTGGCAGCCCTCGGGATCGGTTGGCGCACGGTGCGGACACGCGGGACGGCACCTGCGGCATTAAGCGATGCTGAACAGGCCCGGCTGGACGCGATTTTGCGCGACTGACGCGCGGTCGTTGTATTCCTCGTGGTGCGGCTGGCTAGACTGGGACAAACTTGGCAAAGGACGCCCCATATGGATTACCAGACCCTTACCCTGACCATCGCAGATGACATCGCCGTGCTGACCCTGAACCGGCCTGTGGTGATGAATGCGCTGAACACCCAGATGCGCGCCGAGATCACCCATGCGGTGCAGGATGCAGGCAGACGGGCGCGGGTATTGGTGATCACTGGGGCAGGCAAATCGTTCTGTTCGGGGCAGGATCTCGGGACCGGTGCGGTTGGCGATCTCGACCTTGAGGCGACGCTGCGTGACGAATATGTGCCGATGCTGCGGGCGATTTTCGACTGCACCATTCCGACCATTGCCGCCGTAAATGGCCCCGCCGCAGGGGCGGGTGCCAATCTGGCGCTGGCCGCTGATGTGGTGATCGCGTCTGATGCAGCCTATTTCGTTCAGGCCTTTACCCGGATCGGGCTGATCCCGGACGCAGGCGGCACCTATTGGTTGCCCCGTCAGGTGGGCGCGGCGCGGGCGATGGGCGCGGCTCTTTTTGCCGACAAGGTCAGTGCGCAGCAAGCCGCCGACTGGGGGAGGAGTTACGAGGTCGCCCCTGCGGCGCAATTCGACTCCCACTGGCAGGCCCGCGCGGCGCAGTTGGCAAAGGGTCCGACCGCCACCTATGGCCATCTTAAGGCCGCGATCAGGGGGGCGTTTGAAAATACCCTTGATGACCAACTCGCGCTCGAGGCCAGGTTGCAGGGTGAATGCGGCAAAACCCACGATTTTGCCGAAGGCATCGCCGCGTTTCAGGAAAAGCGCCCCCCGATATTCAAGGGGCGCTGATCCTCAGATCACGTCGCCATCTGGAGCAGCTGAACGCTGGACAGATCGGTCAGGCCCGCCGCCATGACCAGCGGATCGGTGGCTCCGACCAGATACAGGCCACCATCGCGGATTTCGACATCGGGGGCGATCGGCCCCTGATAACCGACCACCAGAACATCGTCTGTCGTGCTGAAATCGTTGATGACAGGGGCGCTGCCTGCGTTGATCCACGGACCGACGACGAAATCATCCGCCCCGGCACCGCCGACGGCCTGATCGCCATTGCCCAGAAACAGCAGATCGGCCCCGTTACCGCCGAACAGGCCGTCGGCGCCGTCGCTGCCAAACAGTGAATCGTTGCCCATCTGGCCCAGCAACAGGTCGCGCCCGCCTTCGCCGTATAGGACGTCATCGCTATTGCCGCCCTCAATCCGGTCAAAACCATCGCCGCCAAACACGACATCGTTGCCGTCCCCGGCGCGCAGCAGATCGGCCTCGGGGCCAGTGTCAGAACGTCATCGCCATTTGTGGCATCGCCGTTGGGCGCGTCCGGGTTGGTTTGTGGCGCATCGTCTCCGCCGTCAAACAATGCGAACAAGCCAAAAGTCAGTAAAAGCGGCAGCAGAATCACTGCTGTCAAAGCCATGATTAATCCCCCAAAATCATGTTATAATGCGGACGAGTTGGGCTGGGTCCGGCAGTTACATCAAGCAGATTCGATGACGCCGATGCAGATTGCCGATGTGTTGAAATAATTCGGTGGATTTGCCGGAATCATCTCTGGATCAGCATCAGTTCGGTCGGCGCAGCGCCAGATAAACGCTGTGCGACCATCTGCCGTCGATGCAGAACGTATTTTGCGCCCGGTGGGTTTCGGCGAACCCCAATGATTTCAACAGCCCCACCGAAGCCAGATTTTCGGGGTCGGCATCGGCGGTCAGGGAGTCATGCTCCAGCACGCTGAACAGGTAAGGGATGACAACACCCATCGCCTCGCGCACCAGACCTTGCCGGTGGTAAGCGCGGTTCAGAATAAACCCGACTTCGTTCCCGTTGTAGGCACCCAAGGTGCCAATGGCGCGACCATGCATTTCGACGACAAAATAAACCGGCGGTTCGCCTGTTTCGGCAATCATCCGTGCCACCCGGGCTTGGGTCGCAGCCAGATCGGGGTCCGGCACGGTTGACCAATAGCGCATCGTTTCGGGATCGCCAAAAACGCCATGCAGATCGGCGGCGTCGCTCGTGCGGGCTGATCGCAGAACCAGCCGCGCCGTCGTCAGCACCCAATCAGCGTTTTTCGATATCGACATAGTTGCGCGCCTTGCTGCCCAGATACAGCTGGCGCGGCCGCCCGATTTTCAGCTGCGGATCGGCAAGCTGTTCTTTCCACTGCGAAATCCAGCCCACTGTGCGGGCCAACGCAAAAATCGGAGTGAACATCGCGGTCGGAAACCCCATCGCGTCCAGGATGATCCCAGAGTAGAAATCGACGTTCGGATACAGCTTTTTCTCAATGAAATAAGGATCTTCGAGGGCGAGCCGCTCCAACTCTTTGGCGACTTGCAGGGTCGGATTGTTGTGGACGCCCAGCAGCTCCATCACCTCGTCGGCGCTTTCCTTCATCACCTTGGCACGGGGGTCGAAATTCTTGTACACCCGGTGGCCGAACCCCATCAGACGGAATGGATCGTCCTTGTCCTTGGCGCGGGCGATATATTCGGGGATCCGGTCGACCGTGCCGATTTCGCGCAGCATTTCCAGCGCGGCCTGATTGGCGCCGCCGTGTGCGGGGCCCCACAGGCAGGCGATACCGGCGGCAATGCAGGCAAACGGATTGGCCCCCGACGACGAAGCCAGCCGCACAGTCGAGGTTGAGGCATTTTGTTCATGGTCGGCGTGGAGCGTGAGGATCCGGTCCATCGCCCGGCTCAGAATCGGGTTCACATGGTATTGTTCCGCCGGGACGGCAAAACACATATGCAGGAAATTCGACGCATAATCGAGGTCGTTGCGCGGATAGATGAAGGGTTGGCCGACGGAATATTTGTAGGCCATCGCCGCAATCGTCGGCATTTTGGCGATCAGGCGGATCGACGCGACCTCGCGCTGATGGGGGTCATTGATGTCGGTGCTGTCATGATAAAACGCCGACATCGCGCCAACCACGCCAACCATCGTCGCCATTGGATGCGCATCACGCCGGAAGCCCCTGAAAAACATATGCATTTGTTCGTGGATCATCGTGTGCTGGGTAACCAGATTTTCAAATTCCTCCAGCACGTCGGCGGTCGGCAGCTCGCCGTAAAGCAGCAGATAGCATACTTCGAGGTAGTGCGATTTCGCCGCCAGCTGGTCGATCGGATAGCCACGGTGCAGCAACTCACCCTTCTCGCCGTCGATAAACGTGATCGTGCTGTCGCAGGCGGCGGTCGAGGTGAAACCGGGATCATAGGTGAACACGTCGGCCTGCGCATAAAGCTTGCGAATATCCAGCACATCCGGGCCATTGGTCGGCGTCAGGATCGGCAAATCATAAGATTTGCCTTCAATCGTCAGGGTCGCGGTCTTGATCGCATCAGCCATGTCATCGGTTCCTTCTGAAACCCGCGCACCAAGGCTGGCGGCAGGCGTGGCGGTATCGCTGGGGCCGGACTAACCAAAATTCGTAACGAATTGGTTTCAGGCGCTGGCGTCGGTCAGCCGGGCAATCGTCTCTGTCTGCCCGATGACAAGCATCATGTCGAACACACTAGGGCAAACCGTCCGCCCCGCAAGCGCGGCCCGCAGCGGCCCTGCCATCTGCCCGAACTTGATCGCGCGGGCATTGCAGAATGTGGTCAATGTGGTCTCGATCGTGTCGCGGTCCCAGCTAACAGTTTGCAGCTGCGGCGTCAATTCTGACAGCAATATGCGGGCGTCATCGGTCAAGAGGGCCGCCGCCCTATCGTCCTGCACTATCGGCCGCGACGTCAGAACAAAGTGCGCCTTTTCAAGCAGTTCAGGGATGGTCTTGGACCGTTCTTTCAGGCTGTCCATCGCTCGTAGCAGCCCGGCCTCCTGTTCCGGGGTCAGCGCCGTCGCCCCCGTTGCTGCCAGAAATGCCACAATTTCATGCAGCAGCGCAGCATTGTCGGCAGCAGCAATATGCTGGCCGCAGAGGTTTTCCAGCTTTTTCACGTCGAACCGGGCAGGCGACTTGCCGATCCCGTCCAGATCGAACCACGCGCGCGCCTGCGCGTCACTGAAAAATTCGTCGTCGCCGTGGCTCCATCCCAGCCGGGTCAGATAGTTGCGCATACCCGCCGCCGGATAGCCCATCGCCTGATAGTCTGCCGCCGCCGTCGCGCCGTGCCGTTTCGACAGCTTTTTGCCATCCGGACCAAAGATCAACGGGATATGGGCCAGAATGGGGGCGGACCAGTCCATCGCCAGATAGATCAGATTCTGGCGGAAGGCATTCGTCAGGTGATCGTCGCCCCGGATGACGTGGGTCACGCCCATGTCGTGATCGTCGACCACCACCGCCAGCATATAGACCGGCGTGCCGTCGCTGCGCAGCAGGACCATATCGTCAAGTTGATCGTTCGACAGGGTGACGTCGCCCTGTACCGTATCATGCAGGGTCGTCTGGCCGTCGCGCGGTGCCTTGACACGGATCACGAAAGGCGCGTCGGGGTGCTGGTCGGAAGGCACGTCGCGCCACGGCGAACGATACAGCGTCGACGCCTTTTCTGCCCTTGCTTGTTCACGGAAGGTCTCGATTTCTTCCTGCGTTGCGAAGCACTTGTAGGCCGCTCCTGCGGCAAGCATGGCGCGGGCGACCTCGGCGTGCCGGTCCATGCGGGCGAACTGACTGACTGGCGGGCCGTCCCAATCCAGCCCGAGCCACGTCAGCCCGTCCAGAATCGCCTGCGTATTCGCCGGGTCGGACCGGGCGCGGTCGGTATCTTCGATCCGCAACAGGAACTTGCCACCGCGTCCGCGGGCGTACAGCCAATTGAATAGCGCCGTGCGCGCGCCGCCGATATGCAGTGCCCCGGTGGGCGACGGGGCAAAGCGGGTGACGACTTCGGACATCGGCAAGTTAACCTTTCGTTCACCAAAATAGGACTGAATGGGGGATACTCAGGAGAGGGTGCAAGAACAAGTGCGGATACTCGCGCCGATCACCGATGGCCTGCTGGCACAGCGGGGTCACCTGATGGGGTGGGTGCCGGTCTGCCTGGGGATCGGGATCGGCTGGTATTTCGATATGAGGGCGGAACCGGGCATCGCCGACTACGCCGGGTTCGCCTTTGCCGGTCTGCTGCTTCTGAGCGTTGCCCGCTATGTCGGACTGGCGCTGATGCCTGTCGTGGTCGGTCTGGCGCTGGTCTGCGGCGGTGTTCTGCTGGCCGGGGCCAAGGCAAACGGCGTCGCCGCGCCCGTGCTGGGGTTCCGTTATTACGGCCCGATCGAGGGGCGGATCGTCGCGGTGGACCGCTCTGCCAGCGATGCGCTCCGTCTGACGCTGGACCGGGTCGTGTTGGATCGGATGTCGCCGGATCGCACCCCTGACAGGGTGCGCGTGTCACTGCATGGCGATCAACGCTGGTTGGTGGCCGAACCGGGCACGGTGGTCATCATGACCGGGCACCTGTCGCCGCCCGGCGGGCCAACCGAGCCCGGCGGGTTCGACTTCCAGCGCAATGCATGGTTCGACCGGCTGGGCGCTGTCGGATACACGCGCAATCCTGCGTTGGCGCTGTTGCCGCCCGAAGGCGGCGGCGCGCTGTGGGTCTATCGGACCCGGATGCGGATTTCGACAGCGGTGCAGGCCGCCATGCCGGGCGAAACCGGGGCGTTTGCCGCCGCCGTGATGACCGGTGATCGGTCGGGCATGGGGCAGGGTACGCTGAGTGATCTGCGGGCCAGCAATCTGGCGCACCTGCTGGCAATTTCGGGGCTGCACATGGGGCTGCTGACCGGATTCGTCTTTGCGTTGATCCGCTATGGGCTGGCGCTGGTTCCCTTGGTCGCGCTGCGACTGCCGACGAAAAAGATCGCCGCCGTCATCGCGCTGGGTGTTGGCGCGGGCTATCTGGCGTTGTCCGGTGCGAACGTGGCGACCGAGCGGGCGTTCATCATGGTTGCCGTCATGCTGGTCGCGGTGTTGCTGGATCGGCGTGCCGTTACTTTGCGGGCGGTGGCGATGGCGGCGGTGCTGGTCTTGATCCTGCACCCCGACGAGATGCTGGGGCCGGGGTTTCAGATGTCGTTTGCGGCCACGACAGCGCTGGTGGCGGTATTCGGCGTACTACGCGGGCGCGAAGTGCCGGGGATGCCACGGTTTCTGCGTCCGGTGATGGCGGTGTTCCTGTCGTCGCTGGTCGCCGGACTGGCGACGGCCCCCTTCGCGGCGGCGCATTTCAACCAGATTTCGCATTACGGGCTGATCGCGAACCTGCTGAGTGTTCCCCTGATGGGCGTTCTGGTAATGCCCGCCGGGGTGCTGGCGGCCTGTCTCGCGCCGCTGGGGCTGGCATGGATCGGGCTGTGGTTCATGGATCTTGGTCTGCGCTGGATCCTGTTCGTCGCGCATACCGTTTCGGCAGCAGACGGCGCAGTCAGCCATGTCGTGACCCCGCAGGCGGCATTCTTGCCCGTACTCACGCTTGGTGTGCTGTGGCTGATCCTGTGGCGGGGCAGGGCACGGTGGGCTGGACTGGCACCCGCTGTCTTTGCCTTTGTCCTCTGGGCACAAAGCGACCGCCCGGCGTTGTTGGTTGCCGACACCGGGTCACTGATGGGCATGATGGGGCCCGAGGGGCGGGCGCTATCCAAGGCGACAGGGGATGGTTTCGCGGCAGACAGCTGGCTTGAGAATGACGGCAATCCCGTGGCGCAAGAGATTGCAGCGGTGCGGCCGGGGCTAGCGCGCGATCCGCTGGTCAGGGCGTCGATTGGCGCGATGAACGTTGTGCTTGTTACTGGAAAGACCCGGCTTGCCGGGTTGGACGGCGGTTGTGACGGGGCCGATATTCTGGTTACCAACATGGTTGATGATGTCGAACGGCCCTGCGATGTCTATGACATCGCCCGATTGCGCCGCACCGGGGCGCTGGCGTTATCCGTGGACGAAACCGGGGCGCTGCAAATCGTCACGGCGCGGGATGTGACCGGGGCGCGGCTGTGGAACACGCCGCCAAAGCGGCGCGCCCGCCGACCCTGAACCGACCTGCTTTCGAACTCATTCCGGATTCACCCCAACTTCGGGTGAGGCGTGGTCCGTTCCGGCGAAAATAAACGCAGAACACCTTAATAGGTGCGGATCAACCCGACCAGTTTGCCCTGCACCTTGACCTGGTCGTCGCGCAGCATCCGGGTTTCATAGGCCTGATTGGCCGCTTCGAGGGCGATCATCCCGTTGGCGCGGCGAAACCGCTTCAGCGTCGCCTCGGCATCTTCGATCAGGGCGACCACGATATCGCCGTTTTCGGCCACCGAGGTTTCCTTGATCACCACGATGTCGCCGTCGTTGATCCCGGCGTCGATCATCGAATCGCCCTTGACCTCGAGCGCGTAATGTTCGCCTTTGCCGATCATCGATTGCGGCACATGGACGTTGTGCGACACCTCGGAAATGGCGGCAATCGGCACACCGGCGGCGATCCGGCCCATCACGGCCAGTTCGACAACGCCCGCGATATCGACCGGGATGGCACGGCGCGGCGTCGATGCCGGGCGGTCGCCATCAATCACGCGGGGCGTAAAACCGGGAGTCTTGCCGCCCATCATCGCATCCGGCAATTTGACGATCTCAAGCGCCCGCGCACGATGCGCCAGACGCCGGATGAACCCGCGCTCTTCCAGCGCAGTAATCAGCCGGTGAATCCCTGACTTGGAGCGCAGATCAAGCGCCTCTTTCATCTCGTCAAAGCTGGGCGGGACACCGTCGCGTTGCACCCGTTTGTGGATGAACGCCAGTAGGTCGAGTTGCTTCTTGGTCAACATGCCTGAAACCCTTGTGACAATGGCCGCAATCCGCAGCCTGTTTTGCCTATGTTCTACGCATGTTCCTGTTTTGTGTCAACCGCGGTTCACCACGGGCCATCAGCCGAGATCGATCACCGCAACCAGTTCGCCGGCCTGCCGCGCCGTGTCGTGGGGCGGGCGCACCAGCAGCGCGTTAGCCTCGGCCAGAACCCCTAGCAGGGCGCTGTCCTGTCGGGCAAAGGCCAAAACGCTGCCGTCTTTGACCCGGGCGCGCATATAGTGTTCGCGCGGTCCGTTCGCCTCCAAAGGCGCGGCCAGCGGCAACATGCGTCGCGGTGCAGGCGTCGCTGGCAGCCCCAGCATGACCCGGATCATCGGCGCCAGAAACACCGTGGCGCAGACCATTGCCGACACCGGATTGCCCGGCAGGCCGACCATTGCCGCGTTGTTCAACCGCCCGGCCATCAGCGGCTTACCGGGGCGCATGGCGATCTTGTAAAATGCCCGTTCCAGCCCCAGGCCCTGCGCCACTGCCCCGACCAAGTCAAGATCGCCAACCGACGCGCCGCCACTGGTGACGATCAGATCGACGCCTGCGGTCAGCGCAAACACCTGTTCCAGTGCGGCGCGATTGTCCCGTGCAATCGGCAACAGACGCGGAGCGGCGCCAAGCGCGGTCAGCATGGCATAAAGCCCATAGCTGTTGGATGCGATAATCTGATCGGGGCCGGGGTTGTCGCCCGGAGGCACCAGTTCATCCCCCGTGGAGATCAGCGCAACCACCGGACGACGCGTGACCGGAACCTGCGCGATGTTCATCGCCGCCAGCAGCGCGATATCGCTGGCGGTCAGGATGCGCGGCGCGATCATCGCAGTCCCGGCGGTGAAATCGGCGCCTTGTGGGCGGACATAGGCGGCGGGATCAATGCTGGCGTTCAGGGCGATCGTATCGCCGTCGCGGTTCACGTCCTCTTGTATCACCACCCGGTCGGTGCCTGCGGGCAGCGGCGCACCAGTAAAGATACGCACGGTCTCGCCGTCTTTCGCCGTGCCGCCAAACCCATGCCCTGCCGCCGATGTGCCGATCACCCGGAACGTCGCACCGGGGCGCACGGCGTCGCCCGCCACGGCGTAACCGTCCATTGCGGATGCGGCGAACGGCGGCTGGTCGCGCCGGGCCGTCACGGTTTCGGCCAGAACCCGGCCAGCGGCGGCGATTAACGGGACGTTTTCGGCCGGCAGCGGGGTCGCAAGGGCGAACAACGCGGCAAGGGCGTCATCAACCGAGATCATCTTGCCGTAAACCGCCCGGATTTCCCGCCGTCCTTGAGCGTGACGCGGATACCGCCGATCAGCATGTCCTTTTGCGCCGCCTTCAGCATGTCATAGACGGTCAGCGCTGCGACCGACACGGCGGTCAACGCCTCCATCTCGACCCCGGTCTGGCCGGTGGTGCGCACCGTCGCGGTGATCTGGACGCCGGGCAGGGCGGGGTCTGCCGCAAGGTCAAGCGACACCGCTGTGATCGGCAGCGGATGACACAAAGGGATCAAGTCGGGCGTCTTCTTCGCCGCCATGATCCCCGCGACCCGTGCAATCCCCAGCACATCGCCCTTTTTCGCCGTGCCCGCTGTCACCAGCGCCAGCGTCGCCACGCTCATCACTACATGCCCGGTTGCCACCGCCACCCGCGCGGTGACCTCCTTGGCCGACACATCGACCATATGGGCCTTTCCGGCGGCGTCGAAATGGCTGAGGTCAGGCACTTACATGCCCCCCGCGGTCAGCGGGTTGGCCAACAGGGTCTTGGTGGCCAGCGTCACATCATCCTGCCGCATCAGGCTTTCACCGATCAGGAAAGCGCGGGCGCCATAGCGGGCCATGTCAGCAAGGTCGGCAGGGGTTGCCAGCCCGCTTTCCGACACGATCAGGCGGTCGGCGGGCACCCGTTTGGCCAGCTTTCGCGTGGTGTCGAGGGTCGTTTCAAAGGTTTGCAGATTGCGGTTGTTGATCCCGATCAGCGGCGAGGTCAGCAGGCTGGCGCGTTCCAGTTCAGCGGCGTCGTGAACCTCGATCAGCACGTCCATGCGCCAGTCGATCGCAGCGGCCTCCAACGCGGCGGCCTGTGCATCGGACACGAAGGCCATGATGATCAGGATGCAATCGGCATGCAGGGCACGGGATTCGACAACCTGATATGGGTCGAACAGGAAATCCTTGCGCAAGACCGGCAGGTCAGTCGTCTCGCGGGCCGCGGCAAGATAGGCGTCGGCCCCTTGGAACGATGGGCCGTCCGTGAGGACTGACAGGCAGGTGGCACCGCCGTCGGCATAGGCACGGGCGAGTTTGGCAGGGTCGAAATCGGCGCGGATCAGACCTTTGGACGGGCTGGCCTTTTTGATTTCGGCGATCAGGCCATAGCCTTCGCGCGTGGCGTCCGACAGCCGTTCGGCGAAGCCCCGGGTCGGCGGCGCGGCGCTTGCGCGGTCTTGCAATTCGGCCAATGGGGTCGCGGCCTTACGGGCGGCGACCTCGTCCGTTTTGTAGGTTTTGATTTTATCCAGAATATTCATGCCCCTGTCTTAGCCGGGGTCGGCGGCGTTGAAAAGCGGCGGCGTCGGGTCGCCCCAATGGATCGCGGGCTGGTCGTGGGCCTTGAGCCAGGCGTTCGTTTGGCTGAACGGACGCGCGCCCAGAAATCCCCGGTGCGCCGATAGCGGCGAAGGATGCGCCGCTTGAAGTATTAAGTGCTGCGCCGACAGATACGCGGCGTGGCTTTGCGCCGGACGGCCCCAAAGCAAAAAGGCACGGGGGGCGGTATCCAACCTGTGCAGCACCTGCGCCACCAGCCGGTCCCAGCCCCAGCGCCGATGCCCGCCCGCCTGACCCCTTGGAACACTTAGGGCGGTGTTCAGCAGCAACACGCCCTGCGTCGCCCAGTCGGTCAGGTCAGTGCGGGTCCGGGTTTGACCCGTATCGGTGCGGATTTCCGTGAAGATATTGCCCAGACTGTCCAGCCTGCCGCCGAACCTCTGCGGGATCGAAAATGCCAGCCCGTCAGCCTTGCCGATGGTGTGATAGGGGTCTTGGCCAAGGATCACGACGCGGGTCTGGTCGGGCTGGGTCAGCGACAGGGCGCGGAACATCAGGTCGGGGGGTGGCAGGGCGCTTTCACCCGCCAGCCGGTCAGCGATCTGCGGCCAGTCGGCGGTCCAAAAGGGAAGATCGGTCCATGCGCCCAAGCCCGGCGGCACACTCATGCTGCCTGCGTCACCTTGGCCAGCGTCGTCACCGCCTTTTTCGCCGCGCCGGAATCGATGCTTTCCCGCGCCAGCGCGACCCCGGCTTTCAGCCCCTCGACCTTACCCGCGACCAACAACGCGGCGGCGGCGTTCAGCAGGACGGCGTCGCGGTAGGCCGACGCGTCGCCGTCCAGCAAGGCCCTAAATGCCGCGCCGTTTTCCTCGGGCGTGCCACCGACGATGGCGGCGAACGGGTGGACCGGCAGGCCGGCGTCTTCGGGGTGGACTTCGCGCAGCGCGATCATGTCGCCCGACAGCGCCACGACCCAGCTGACACCGGTGATCGTCAATTCGTCGGTGCCGTCCGATCCGTGAACCAGCCAAGCCGCCTCGGTCCCCAACCGTTGCAGGGTTTGCGCCATCGGGCGCAGCAGGTCGCGGTTGAACGCGCCGGTCAGCTGCCGCTTGACCCCGGCCGGGTTGGTCAGCGGCCCGAGGATGTTAAAGATCGTCCGGGTGCCCAGTTCCGCCCGCGTCGGCATCACATGTTTGATTGCCGGATGGTGCATCGGGGCCATCATGAACCCGATCCCGGCCTCGGCCAGCCCCCGTTCGACCACCTCGGGACCGACCATGACGTTGATCCCAAGCTGCCCCAGCGCATCCGCCGCGCCGGATTTCGACGACAGGTTGCGGTTGCCATGCTTGGCCACCGGCACGCCCGCACCGGCGACAACAAAGGCCGTCGCGGTGGAAATGTTCAGCGTCCCCTTGCCGTCGCCGCCGGTGCCGACGATGTCCATCGCGCCCGCGGGGGCGCGGACCGGCAGGCATTTGGCCCGCATCACGGCAGCGGCGGCGGCGTATTCATCGACCGTTTCGCCACGGGTCCGCAGGGCCATCAGGAACCCGCCGATCTGGCTTGGCGTGGCGTCGCCGTCAAACAGGATCTGGAACGCCTGTTCAGCCTGCGCCGGGGTCAGCGGGCCGTTGGCGGCCGCGTCAATCAGGGGTTTCAGCGCGTCACTCATGCGGTCAGCGGCACGCGGGCAAGGTCAAGAAAGTTGCGCAGCAACTGGTGCCCGTGTTCGGACGCGATGCTTTCGGGGTGAAACTGGACGCCGTGGATCGGCAGATCACGATGTTGCAGGCCCATGATCGTGCCGTCCGCCAGCTCGGCGGTGATTTCAAGGCAATCGGGCAGGCTGGGCCGGTCAACCACCAGCGAATGATAGCGGGTCGCGGCGAACGGGCTGGGCAGGCCGGCAAAGACGCCATGACCCTTGTGCAAAACCTGACCCAACTTGCCGTGCACGATCTCGTGACAGCGCACGACCTTGCCGCCAAACGTTTCGCCGATGGTCTGGTGGCCCAGGCACACCCCCAACAGGGGCGTGCGGGTTTCGGCAGCGGCGGCAGTCAGCGCCAGACAGATGCCCGCCTGCGCCGGATCGCAAGGGCCGGGGGACAGCACGATGGCGTCTGCCGCCATGCCCATCGCCTGCTGCACATCCAGCGCGTCGTTGCGGCGGACCACGACATCGGCCCCCAACTCGCCCAGATAATGCACCAGATTATAGGTGAAACTGTCGTAATTATCGATCAAAAGCAGCATCGGATCGCCTGCGCCGAAATTGGGGGCTACCACCTCGACGCTGCGAGGCGGTATAGTTGCCCCCATACATGGGCCGCAAGGCAGGGCAGCGTCAAGGGACGCCCTGAAACAGGTCCGGGCAGGCAAGGGGCAGACAGGTGTTCAGAGGATTGTTAAGCGGCGCCGTCGTCGGCGGATCGGTGTCAGTGCTGGCGCTGGCGGTGGCGTCCTTGTTGGGCGAAACGCCCGCCGGGCGGACCCCCCCCGCAACACCACAGATCGACGCCCCCGTGGTCAGCAGCGCATTGCCAGAAGCCGGCACCGCCCCCGCCGATCCATCCGTGCTGCCCATGCTGAACGATAACCCCGACCAGCCGGCAGCACCCGCCGTCGTGTTGGCTGTGCCTGACGCCGACGCGCCGCTGGCCGATACCAGTCCCGCACCGATGCCCCAGACCGGGGCAATCACCGGAAATCTGATGGCCCCAGATGTCGGATCGACCGCCCCCATCGACCTGAGCGCCGTCGAGCCTGTGCTGCCGAATCCACAATCCGTCGCCCCTCAGGTGCCCACGACCGAGGGCGACCTGACGCTGGCCACCGACCCGTCCCAGCCACAGGCCCTAGCCGTCGGCGCCGCCGATCCCTTGGCGCCGCAGGGGTCGTCGCAGGAAGAATTCATTGTCCTTGACCCCGCCGCCCCGACGGTGCCGGAGGCACCCGTTGCAGAAGCGGTGGACAGTGCCGTCGTTGCGCCCATACCTGCCGACGCCGACGCCGACACCGAGACCGCGTCCACAGCCCCAGCGCCGTCCGGTACGCCGCAGACTTCGGCGGTCGCGCCTTCCGCGCCGTTGCCGCGTGTCGGCCTGACCGGTACGATAGCCGGCGCGATGCCCACCGGAACCAGCGCCGTACAGGTGCGCCGTCCGGGTGACGATACCGCGGTCGTGCCCGAGGCCGCCCAGACCGCCGATCTGCCTGCACTGGAACGCTACGCGGCACCCTTTGATGCGGCGGAAACCCGGCCCTTGATGGCGCTTATCCTGATTGATGACGGCACTTTGGACGCCGGTCCCGATTTGCTGAGGGGCATCCCCTTTCCCATCACTGTCGCATTAAAACCCGGCCGGGCCGATGCCGCGGCAGCGATGGCGGCCTATCGCGCCGCCGGGGTCGAATTGGTGGCGATGGCGCAATTGCCTGCCGGTGCCCAGCCCGCCGACGTCGAGGTCAGCTATGGCGCTGCGTTTGCTGCCTTGCCCGAAACCGTGGCTCTGCTGGATGCAGGAAGCGGCGGATTGCAGGACGACCGAGGCGCGACGACGCAGGCAATGGCTATCCTTGCTGCGGACGGGCGCGGGTTCATTACGGGGTCCGGCCTTTTGAACCCGGCGCTGCGGGCCGCCGAACGGTCTGCCGTGCCCTCCGGGGAGATCTTTCGCGATCTGGACGGCCAAGGACAGGATGCGCGGGCCATCCGGCGGTTTCTGGACAACGCAGCATTTCAGGCGCGGCGCGAGTCAGGCGTGATTCTGCTGGCGCGGCTGCGCCCCGAAACCATCTCGGCCCTGATCCTGTGGGGGACGGCGAACCGCGACGGACAGGTCGCATTCGCCCCGGTGTCGGCGGTTTTGAAAGCGGCTGTAACCCCTTAGCCTGAACAACCCTAGCGGTTGCCACCCCGGAACAGCGCCGCATCTGCCGCCGCCCGGCGAATCGCGTTCGATTTATGCACCGTTTCCTGGTACTCGGCTTCGGGGTCGCTGTCATAGACGACACCGCCGCCCGCCTGAATATACAGGCGTTCGTCCTTCAACACCGCAGTGCGCAGGGCGATGCACATATCCATATCGCCATTGGCGCTGAAATACCCGCAGCCGCCGCCATAAACGCCGCGCTTCTCGGGCTCCAGCTCGTCGATGATTTCCATTGCGCGCACTTTGGGTGCGCCCGACACGGTGCCTGCCGGCATCCCGGCGAAAAACGCCGATAGCGCGTCCTGATCGTCGGCCAGCTCGCCGGTGACGTTGCTGACGATGTGCATCACATGGGAATAGCGTTCGATGATGAATTGCTCGGTCGGTTTGACGGTGCCGATCTTGGAAACCTTGCCGGTGTCGTTGCGGCCCAGATCCAGCAGCATCAGGTGTTCGGCCCGTTCCTTCTGATCGGCCAGAAGGTCCAGCTCGTTCGCCTTGTCCTCGGCCGGAGTCGCGCCGCGCGGGCGGGTGCCTGCGATCGGGCGGATCGTCACCTCGGACCCAAAGACGCGGACCAGAATTTCGGGACTGGCACCGATCACCTGAAAGTCGCCAAAGTTAAAATAGAACATGAATGGCGACGGATTGGTGCGGCGCAGGCTGCGATACAATGCAAAGGGCGGTTCGCGGAAATCCTGGACCCAGCGTTGCGACGGCACCACCTGAAAGATATCCCCGGCCCGGATATAGTCCTTGGCCGTTTCGACAGCGGCCAAATAGGCGGTATGCGAAAAGTTGCTGACCGGCGGGGCTGGCGGCGCTGCCTCGGTGACGCTGGCACGGTCCCCCGGCACGGCGCGGTCAAGGGCGCGTTGGGCGTCCATCACCCGTTCGGCGGCCTGGGCATAGGCGGCCTTGGCAGACAGCCCGCTGCCGACCCAAGCGGGCGCCACAAGGATCACATCGCCCTTGACCCCGTCCAGCACCGCCACGACCGAGGGGCGCAGCAGCACCGCGTCGGGCAGGTTCAACGGGTCGGGGTTGACGTTTGGCAGGTGTTCGACCAGCCGGATCATGTCATAGCCCAGATAGCCGAACAGACCGGCGGCAGCACCCGGCAGACCATCGGGCAGGTCGATCCGGCTTTCGGCCAGCAGGGCGCGCAAGCTGGTCAGCGGGTCGGTGGTTTCGGTCACATAGGCGTCGTCGTCGAACCGGGCGTTGCGGTTGATCCGCGCCTGCGTGCCGCGACAATCCCAGATCAGATCCGGGTTCATCCCGATGATCGAATAGCGCCCCCGCACCTCGCCCCCGGTGACGGATTCCAACATGAACGCATGCTTGCCAGCACCGGCCAGTTTCATCATCAGTGACACCGGCGTATCCAGATCAGCGGCCAGTCGGGTGTAAACGATCTGGTTCAGTCCCGCCGCGTAAGCCTTTGCAAAGGCGTCATAGTCTGGAAGCAATGCCATACCGGGCTATTGGAACTGGGCGTGAACGGCGTTGACTGCGGCCTGATTGATTTCGACCTTGGTGGCTTGTTGCAGGGTGTCGGCAAAGGCGGCAAAGATGTCCTGCGATATTCCGGCCGCAGCACCCTCGCCCAGTTGGCTGCGGTTGGCAGCGACCTGCGGATCTGCCGGATCGGGCGGGGTGATCGCATCGACGCGCACGATGATGGCGCTGGTGCCCGCGTCGATCACCTTGACCTCGCCTTTGGCCATCGCGAACACCTGCGTGATGAAATCCGGCGGCGTATCGGCGACAAAACTGCGGCGGGTCAGCACGGCTTCGGTTTTCGGGGTCAGACCAAGCGTATCAAAGCCGGTTTCGGCCCCGATCTGCGCGGCCAGAGCGGTGGCCTGCGCGACCACGGCGGCCTGCGCATTGGCCGTAAGCACGGCAGTTACAACGCTATCGGTGACATCGGCCAAGGGTTGCAGGACCGGGGGTTCCACATTGTCCAGTCGCAACGCGAAAATGCCACCGTCTGACAGGTCGTCCAGTTCGGGAAACGCATCTATTGTCGCGGCGGCTGCGGCAGCGCGGAAACTGTCATAGGCGGCAATGCCGTCGGCGGTTTCGGTCGTCCAATCAATCTGGCCCAGCTGCATGTCGGACCGTGCGGCGATATCCTCGAGGGTGGCGCCACCGGCCAGCAAATCGTTGATTTTGGTGCGGGTGTCGTCGATAACCCGGCGGGCGCGTTCGCCGGCCAATTCGCTGCGCAGATCGGGCAGGGCCTCTTCGAACATGGTTTCCTGAGCGGCCAGCACCGCGTTCATGCGAAACAGGGCCGGACCCAGCGACCCAGCAACCGGCCCGACGACATCGCCCGGCGCGGCAGCAAACACCGCCGCTCCGGCGGCACCCAGATCGTTAGCGGTCACATCGCCAAGATCGACATCGGACAGGTTCAGACCACGCGCGGCCACCAGCCCGTCAAAGTCAATTTCGCCCGCGTCCAGTTGTGCGCGGGCGGCATTCGCGGCGTCGGAATCAGGAAATATCAGACGTTCGACCAGTCGGCGTTCGGGTTGCACGAATTCGTCGATCCGCTGGTCATACATATCGCGCAAGGCCTGTTCGTCGATTTCGACAGTGTCCGCGATCATGTCGGGGGTTAGCCAGACATAGGTAAGCGTGCGGGTCTCGGGGAGGGTGTAGCTGTCAAGGTTGGCGTCGTAATAAGCTTGAATTTCGCTGTCGGTGGCACCCGGCACCGGGGCCGTCAGGGCGGTGGCGTCGATATTGGCATAGGTGATGCCGCGGTTTTCGGCGACAAATTGCACCAGTGCGTCGGTATATGTATCGGGCTGCGGCACTCCGCCCAGTACAGCGGCCTGCAAAAGGCTGCGGGCCATGTCTTCGCGCTGGGTGGTTTCAAACGCCGCTTCGGTCGTGTTTTCACGCCGCAGGGCGCTGCGATACGCCTCGCGGTCAAACTCGCCGTTCAGGCTTTGAAAGGCCGGGATCTGGACGACCTGATTGCGCACCCGTTCGTCGCCGACCGACAGGCCCAGCCGCCCGGTTTCGTTGTCCAGCACCCGGCGGGTGACGAGTTGCGACAGCACCTGCGCGTCGATCCCAAGCGCCTGCGCCTGCGGGAAACTGACAGCGGTGCCGATCTGGGCCGAAAAAGCGCGGATCTGCTGGTTCAGCTCGTTGGCATAATCGGCCACCGCAACGTCCTTGTCTCCCACCGTGCCAAGGCTACGGATGGTGCTGCTAAACCCGGTCGCGCCAAAGCCGATCAGACCAAAGAACAGCAGTCCCAGAATAATCCAGACGCCAATTCTGCTGCTGGTTTTCCGTGCCATTTTCCGCCCCTTGGTCGCCGTTTTCCGTCCCGGTATTTCGGGTCGCATCTGCATATGCGCCAACCCCGGCGCGTGCAAGGTCAGAGCGTCAAAGGTTCCAGCCGGTCGAACAATGCGCCAACTCCGGCGCGGTCGATGTTGGCGAATGCGATGCGCAATTGGCGCTGCCCGGCGGGCATTTCGGGCGGCATGAACATGGTGCCGGGAAGAAGCAAGACCGCGGCGTCGGTCACCAGCTTTTGGGCGAGTTGATCCGACGGCATCTCAAATGGGTGCGCCACATAGGCAAAATAAGCACCGCATCCCAGCAGTTCCCATCCTTTACTGGCCAGACGCGGAAACCCGTCGATGATCGCGGCACGACGGTCAAGAATTTCTGCCCGCTCTCCCGCCAGCCATTGCCCAAGGTTCTGCATCCCCCACAGAGCCGCCCGCTGGCCAATCTGATTGGGGCAGATGGTCACGGTATCAAGAAATTTCTCGACCTCGGCCAAACGCGCCTGCGATGCGACGATAGCCCCGACCCGGTGCCCGGTCAGCCGATAAGCCTTGGAAAACGAATAAAGTTGGATCAACGTATCGGCCCAGTCGGGATCGCTGAACAGGGCGTGCGGTGCGCCTGTCCGGCTGTCGAAATCGCGGTAGGTTTCATCGACGATCAGGGCGATCTTGCGCGCCGTGCACAGGTCCATGAAATCGCGGAGCGTCTCGGCAGGGTATTCGACACCGCCGGGATTGTTTGGCGAAACCAGCACGATGGCGCGTGTCCTTGACGTAATCAGGCTGGCCGCATGGTCGGCATCTGGGATCAGCCCCGCGCCGGTGTCCAGCGGCACCGTCCTGATCCCGGTCATGTCGTGCCACATCCGGTGGTTGAAATAGTAGGGGACCGGCAGGATCACCTCGTCACCCTCGGCGCAGAGGGTCATCAGGGCGGCGGCGTAGGCCTGATTACAGCCGCTCGTGATGGCGACCTGATCGGCGCTGATATGGCCGTGATAGGCGTTCGACCACTGGTGCGCCACCTCGGCCCGCAGCGCCGGCAGGCCCAGAACTGGGCCATAAAGATGTGCTTCGGGGTCGGTCAACACGATGTCGGCCATTGCCTGCAACATCGGCGGCGGCGGCGGATCGACCGGGGCGGCTTGGGACACGTTGATCAGGGGGCGGTAGGCGCTGAAACTCACGCCATCCAGCCAACGCCGCGCCTCCATCACCGGCGGCGCAAATGTGGTGGCGGTGCGGGGCAGGGCCATCGGTTCGTCCTTTTTGGGGCGGCAAGTCAGCGCGCGGTGTCGGCCTTCATAACTTTGTATTCGTGCCAGATCAGCCAGATCACCACCAGATCGAAAAGGGTCAGAAAGATCATCATTGATGACTGAGTCTTGATATAGCGTTCGATCTGATAAGCGATAAAGCCGAACAAGACCCAGATCGACGCCGGATAAGTCCAGCGGATCCGCAGGATCAGCCCGGTAACAACCGCCAGCTTGATCACCGCATGACCGACCAGATAGATCGCCCAGAACTGCTGGGTGCCGATCGAATAGCTGGCCGCAAGATCAAGAAGGTGGCTGGCAACAAAATCATTCGGATCTTCCAGCAACTCGCGACCGGTGATCCAGCGTGCGACGTCCATTACCCGGCCCGGCGGGATCAGATAAACCCCGAGCCCCGAGATCAGCTCTGACAGCGCGAACAGTGTCTTGAACAGCAGGCTCAACTCGAACGCTTCGTGCAGCCGCCGATTGATCCGGGACGTGGCCACCGTGGGCCTAATCTGTGCCGCGATAGGGCTGCACATATTGCAGCGCCATGTCCCAGGGAAAGAAAATCCAGGTATCCTGACTGACCCCGGTGATAAAGGTATCGACCATCGGTTCGCCCTTGGGTTTCGCGTAGACCGTGGCGAAATGCGCCTTGGGGAACAGTTTGCGCACCACTTCCAGCGTTTTGCCGCTGTCGACCAAATCGTCAACGATCAGCACGCCGGTGCCATCACCCATCATGTCCGCGTCCGGCATTTTCAGCACCTTGGCCTCGGCTTGGTCCTGATGGTCGTAGCTCTTGATGCTGATGGTATCGACGGTGCGAATGTCCAGCTCGCGCGCCACAATCATCGCCGGGGCCATGCCGCCGCGGGTGATGGCGACAACCGCCTTCCAGCCGCCGCCGTCCGGGCCGCGACCGTCGAGTCGCCAGGCCAAGGCCCGGGAATCCCGGTGCAACTGGTCCCAACTGATATGGAACCCCTTTTCGTGCGGCAGTCGTTCGGTCATTCCTTTTTCCCCGTCACCACGTCGATATCGGGGGCATCGACGGCCTTCATGCCCACAATATGATAGCCGGCATCAACGTGCAGGGTTTCGCCGGTGACACCGCTGCCAAGGTCCGACAGCAGATAAAGCGCCGACCGGCCCACATCGTCGATCGTCACGTTGCGGCGCAGCGGCGAATTCAGCTCGTTCCATTTCAGGATATAGCGGAAATCGCCGATGCCGCTGGCGGCAAGGGTCTTGATCGGTCCGGCGCTGATCGCATTGACACGGATGCCATCCTTGCCCAGATCCTCGGCCAGATATTTGACTGACGCCTCCAAGGCTGCCTTGGCCACACCCATGACATTGTAATGCGGCATCACCTGCTCGGCGCCGTAGTAGGTCAGCGTCAGGATCGACCCGCCTTCGGGCATCATCTTTTCCGCCCGGGCTGTAACGGCGGTAAAGGAATAGACCGAAATATCCATCGTCATCGCGAAATTGGCGCGGCTGGTGTCGACGTAGCGACCGCGCAATTCGTTCTTGTCGGAAAAGCCGATGGCGTGAACGACGAAATCCAGCTTGCCCCAGATTTTCTCAAGCGACGCAAACAGGGCATCAACACTGTCCATGTCGGCGACATCACAGGGCAGCACCAGATCGGACCCGAGTTCGGCGGCCAGCGGATCGACCCGTTTCTTCAGCGCGTCGCCCTGATAGGAAAACGCCAGTTGCGCCCCCGCCTCGGCGCAGGCCTTGGCGATGCCCCAGGCGATTGACTTGTCGTTCGCCAACCCCATGATCAGGCCACGCTTGCCCTGCAACAAATTCGATGACATCGCGGTCCCCCTTGGCCTTGTGGCGCGTCTTGCGATGGGTGTAGGCGATTGACCAAGGGGCATCAAGCCTGTGCGACGAAAGGGGAAAGAAGCAAAATGAGCGACCGAAGCGGTATTTTTGCGGGCGATGATCCTTTCGCGCTGGCACGTGGCTGGCTGGCCGAGGCGACCCAGACCGAACCCAACGACCCCAACGCCATCGCGCTGTCGACGGTTGATCCCGACGGGTTACCCAACGCACGCATGGTTCTGCTCAAGGATATCGAGGCGGACGCTTTTGTCTTTTACACCAACTACGGCAGCGCCAAGGCGGTCGAACTGGACAGTGCCGGCAAGGCGGCCTTTGTGATGCACTGGAAATCTCTGCGCCGCCAGATCCGGGTGCGCGGGCTGGTCAGCCGCGAAGACGGTGCGGCGGCGGATGCCTATTTTGCGTCACGCAGTCTGCAAAGCCGACTGGGGGCCTGGGCTTCGGCGCAATCGCGCCCGCTGTCGTCGCGGGCCGCATTGGTCGCCGAAGTGGCCAAGGTGACGGCCACCAAGGGGATCAACCCGGCCCGCCCGCCATTCTGGGGCGGTTATCGGATCAGGCCCCTTGAAATCGAGTTTTGGGCGGATGGTCCGTTCAGGTTGCACGACAGGTTCCGCTGGTCGCGTGACAGGATCAAAAGCGCGTGGTCGGTGACCAGACTAAACCCCTGATCGTGGAAATCACGTGACGAAAGGTCTAATTTGACCTTGTGAATCACACGCAAAAGGCGTTTTTTAGGCCGCACTAACACTTTGGCCGATGGGGGCTGGGGTCGAAAGACGCAGATGACAACTGAATTAGATGACGACGGGCGCGTGATGGACGGGCTCGTCAAATGGTTCGACCCGGGCAAGGGATTCGGGTTTGTGGTCGCTGATGCTGGCGGGCCCGATATTCTGCTGCACGCCAACGTTTTGCGCAATTTCGGGCAGGGGTCGGTGGCGGACGGGTCGCGTATCAGACTGTTGGTGCAGGAAACCGAGCGCGGCATGCAGGCGGTCGAGGTCTTGGAAATTACGCCGCCAACCACGTTGCCTGCCTTGCCTTTGGGCGACCTGGCCGACATGGATCCGGCCGAACTGGCCGCGACTCCCCTTGTGCCTGCCCGGATCAAATGGTTTGATAAATCAAAGGGCTTCGGGTTCGCCAATGTGTTCGGCTCCGACGCGGATGTGTTTGTGCATGTCGAGGTTCTGCGTCGGTCCGGCCTGGCCGATCTGCAACCGGGCGAGGCCGTGGGATTGCGCGTGATCGACGGCAAACGTGGCAAGATGGCGACCGAGGTGCTAAGTTGGGAATACGCGGCCAAACAATCCTGAGTATCGGTTTTGTGCTATCGGCGGGGGCAGCTTTTGCGGCCTGTTCGCCCGATATGGTGACAATTTACGGCGACTGGGGACAGGCGAATTTTCGCGTGACAGTTGCCGATGATGAAGGCGAACGCGCCCAAGGCTTGATGAACGTGCCGGAGATGCCGACAATGACGGGCATGCTGTTCGTCTATGACAGCCCGCAGCCGGTGAGTTTCTGGATGCGCAATACCCTGATCCCGTTGGATATGCTGTTCATCGATCCGGCTGGCGAGGTTCTGGGCGTCCATCCCGACGCGATTCCGATGGATGAAACCGGCATCGACGGCGGCGACGGCGTACAATACGTGCTCGAGATCAATGGCGGCCTTGCGGCCCGGTTGGGGATCGCGCCGGGCGATGTGGTGCAGCATCCGATCCTTGGGCCCGACGCAGCGCGTCCCTGCAATTGACACCAAGTTCGGGCGTCGCCCGGTGCAGAACGATTTTGGGCTTTCCCATGTGCGGCTTTATCCCTAAAGACACTCTTGGTTCGGGGCGTAGCGCAGCCTGGTAGCGCATCTGTTTTGGGAACAGAGGGTCGGAGGTTCGAATCCTCTCGCCCCGACCAATTTACCCCTCGTCGTCCAGTCGTCCACCTGCCGCCTGCAGGGTGCGGCGCATTTCGCGCACAAGGGCCGGATCGCGCAGCCGCACCTCGACCGATCGCCCCGAGAGTTGCGGCACGCGAATATAGTAGGATGTGCTGACGTCAAAACCGCTGGCCAGCGGGTCGGCCTGCAATCCGACGACATAGCGGGGCAGGTCGGTGATCGTGCCGTCATAGTTCAGGATCAGCGCGGCGGCACTTTCCGGATCTGGCAGGCTTTCGCATTGCAGCCGATTGGCACTGGGGCGCACGATGGATTGGCCGGGTCCGTCGCAAACGGCGGCCAGACTCAGGAACAGCCGATCTGGGTAGGCCTCGAAAAACGCCCGTTCGGTCCCGACATCAGCATCGGCGCGCGGTGGTGCGGGCGGAACTGGTGCGGCGCAGGCGCCCAGCAGGAGACTTGCGGCCAGCAGATGTATTCGCATGCGTTGCCTTTCTAACATTGTGGCAACACTGTCACGCCGGGGCCGCGGGGCAAAGTCACGTTTGCGAATCCGCGCACCTCGGGAATCACGGCTGTGGGGGTTCCCCTGGGTTCACGTGATTCTTGAGCTTTCACGGTTAAGTTATCCACAGCATTTGGCTTTTCCAAACCGTGTGGCGGGGTCTGAAATTTTAACCTTCTGTGGACAAGCCGGTGGGGGAATCGATGGACTGGCCAAGGCGCTTAATCAACGCCTGCCGTCAATCCGAAATTTCCGTCAAATCATCGAAATTTTTCGTTGACCCGCTGCCTCGTCATACGTCAGGTTGTGGAGGCCGACCAAAAGCACACAACATTTAGTGGCGACGCGGCGCAAGGGACGGACACCCCACTCGTCGGGGAAACCCGATACGACCAATGGCGACGGACCGCATGGGCATCATGTGGACCAGCCCGGTTTCTTGCGCAGCGACGACCCGGTGTGATCGGCAATTCGGGGCTGGCGTTTGCGCTGGCTGTCATCACGCAAGACGCCGCAGAAACGGCGCACGCAAGGGGCTAGGGACAATGAAGATCGAACGGAATTTCACGAAATCCGGGCAGGACGCCTATGCAGACGTGGCGTTCCGCGCCGCCACCTCCGAGATACGCAATCCGGATGGCACGATCGTGTTCAAGCTTGAAAATTGCGAGATTCCGGCCGGCTGGAGCCAGGTCGCCAGCGACGTGATCGCCCAGAAATATTTCCGCAAGGCGGGCGTCCCGTCTGCCGTTGTGCCGGTCAAGGAAAAGGGCGTCCCATCATTCCTGTGGCGGTCGGCCCCGGCCAAGGATGCCACATTCGGCGGCGAAACCAGCGCCAAGCAGGTATTCGACCGGCTGGCGGGTGCCTGGGCCTATTGGGGTTGGAAGGCCGGCTACTTCACCTCCGAAGCCGACGCCCGCGCCTATTATGACGAAATGCGCTTTATGCTGGCGACGCAGCGCGCTGCCCCCAACAGCCCGCAGTGGTTCAACACCGGGTTGCATTGGGCCTATGGCATCGACGGTCCGGCGCAGGGGCATCACTATGTGGACTACAAGACCGGCGAACTGACCGCCTCCACATCCAGCTATGAACACCCCCAACCGCACGCTTGTTTCATTCAGGGCGTCAAGGACGATCTGGTCAATGACGGCGGCATCATGGACCTCTGGGTGCGCGAGGCGCGGCTGTTCAAATACGGCTCTGGCACCGGCACCAACTTTTCCCACCTGCGCGGCGCGGGCGAGAAACTGTCGGGCGGCGGCAAATCGTCGGGCCTGATGGGGTTCCTGAAAATCGGCGACCGGGCGGCTGGCGCGATCAAATCGGGCGGCACGACACGCCGCGCCGCCAAGATGGTGATTGTCGACGCCGACCACCCCGATATCGAGGACTTCATCAACTGGAAGGTGATCGAGGAGCAGAAGGTCGCCAGCATCGTCGCCGGCTCGAAAATGCACGAGCAAAAGCTGAACGGGATCTTTGCCGCGATCAAAAGCTGGGACGGGCGCGAGGCGGACGCCTATGACCCCAAGGTCAATGATGGTCTGAAAGCCGCGATCCGCGAGGCGAAAAAAGTCTGTATTCCCGAAACCTACGTCAAACGCGTCTTGGATTATGCCAAGCAAGGCCACACCAGCATCGAATTCCCGACCTACGACACCGATTGGGACAGCGATGCCTATGCGTCGGTGTCGGGCCAGAACTCGAACAACTCGATCCGGGTCACGGATGCCTTCCTCAAGGCGGTCGAAAACGACGGAATGTGGGATCTGGTCAACCGCAAGGACGGCAGCATCGCCAAGTCGATCCGTGCCCGCGACCTTTGGGAAAAGGTCGGCCATGCGGCTTGGGCCTGCGCCGATCCGGGGATCCAGTATCACGACACGGTCAACGCCTGGCATACCTGCCCCGAAGACGGCGCGATCCGCGGGTCGAACCCGTGCAGCGAATATATGTTCCTAGACGACACCGCCTGCAATCTTGCGTCGATGAACCTGCTGACCTTCTACAAGGACGGGGAGTTTCAGGTCGAAGACTATATGCACGCGACCCGTCTGTGGACGCTGACGCTGGAAATCTCGGTGACGATGGCGCAGTTTCCGTCGAAGGAAATCGCGCAACTGTCCTACGATTTCCGCACCCTTGGTCTTGGCTATGCCAACATCGGCGGGCTGTTGATGAACATGGGCCTCGGCTATGATAGCGACGCGGGCCGCTCGATGGGCGCTGCCCTGACCGCGATCATGACCGGCGTATCCTATGCGACGAGCGCCGAAATCGCCGGCGAACTCGGCGCCTTCAGCGGCTATGCGCGCAACAAGGATCACATGCTGCGCGTCATCCGCAACCACCGCAATGCCGCCTATGGCAAGGCCGATGGATACGAGGCGCTGGATATCAAACCGGTCCCGCTGGACCACGCCAACTGCCCCGATCCGCGCCTGATCGACCTAGCCAAATCGGCCTGGGACGAGGCCCTGGCCTTGGGCAAAAAGCACGGCTACCGCAACGCTCAGGTATCCGTCATCGCGCCGACCGGGACCATCGGTCTGGTAATGGACTGCGACACAACCGGGATCGAGCCCGACTTTGCGCTGGTCAAATTCAAGAAGCTGGCCGGCGGCGGCTATTTCAAGATCATCAATCAATCGGTGCCTGCCGCCTTGGAAACCCTCGGCTACGGGTCCGCCCAAATCGAGGAAATCATCGCCTACGCGGTCGGTCACGGCAGCATGGGGCAGGCGCCGGCGATCAACCACACCAGCCTGATCGGCCACGGGTTCGGCCCGGCAGAGATCGACAAGGTCGAAGGTGCGCTGAAATCGGCCTTCGACATCCGGTTTGTGTTCAACCAATGGACTCTGGGCGAGGCGTTCTGCACCAAGACTCTCGGAATCCCGGCGGAAAAGCTGAATGATCCGACGTTCGATCTGCTGCGCCACCTTGGGTTCACCAAGAAAGACATCGACGCCGCCAACGATCACGTCTGCGGAACGATGACGCTGGAAGGGGCGCCGGGGCTGTCCGACGACCACATCAGCATCTTTGATTGCGCCAACCCCTGCGGCAAGAAAGGCAAGCGTTTCCTGTCGGTTGACAGCCACATCTACATGATGGCTGCGGCGCAATCGTTCATCTCGGGGGCGATCTCCAAGACGATCAACATGCCCAATGACGCCACAATCGAAGACTGTCAAAAGGCATACGAACTGTCGTGGTCCTTGGGGATCAAGGCCAACGCGCTTTATCGCGACGGATCGAAACTGTCGCAGCCTTTGGCATCGGCCCTGATCGAAGACGACGAGGACGCCGCCGAAATCCTCGAATCCGGCACGCCGCATGAAAAGGCCATCGTGCTGGCCGAAAAGATCATCGAAAAGGTGATCATCAAGGAAATCGTGCGCTCGAACCGCGAAAAAATGCCGCAACGGCGCAAGGGCTATACCCAAAAGGCCAATGTCGGCGGTCACAAGGTCTATCTGCGCACCGGCGAATACGAAGACGGCCAGTTGGGCGAGATTTTCATCGACATGCACAAGGAAGGCGCCGGGTTCCGGGCGATGATGAACAACTTTGCCATCGCGGTGTCGGTCGGCCTGCAATACGGGGTGCCGTTGGAAGAATTCGTCGATGCCTTCACCTTTACCAAGTTCGAGCCGGCGGGAATGGTGCAGGGCAATGACAGCATCAAGTCGGCGACCTCGATCCTCGACTACATCTTCCGGGAACTGGCCGTGTCTTATCTTGACCGCACCGATCTGGCGCATGTGAAACCCGAGGGCGCATCCTTCGATGACATCGGGCGCGGCGAAGAAGAAGGCATCCGCAACTTCAACCCGGTCAGCGAAAGCGCCGCGTCGCGGTCGCTCGAGGTGCTGAAACAGATCAGCTCGACCGGCTATCTGCGCAAACGCCTGCCGCATGATTTGCAGGTATTTCAAGGCGGTGGGACGGTATTCGCATCTGCCGCCGATCCGGTTGCAGTGCTGCAAACCCTGGTTCCGGCCGTGATGTCGGGCGGCGGCGCAGCAACGGCGATGTCATCGGGCACGATGGCGATGACGGGCAGCCTGAACCCCCGCGACAAGGCCAAGATGCAGGGCTACGAAGGCGATCCTTGCGGCGAATGTGGCAACTATACGTTGGTCAGGAACGGCACCTGCATGAAGTGCAATACGTGCGGCGGGACCAGCGGGTGTAGCTAGGAAATTGAGAGTTGGGGCCTGAAAGTACCAGTTTCAGGCCCCAGCTCGTTCGTCGCTTAATAAGTGTGGGCGACGGACAAGCTAAATCGGTCCTCTCGGACCGGTACGAAGCGAGAAACCACGGCCGATACAGGTGATCAACAACGCACTGACTTCTACACAGGTTTAGCCACCGAAAATGCTCGCGGCCTGTGAACAACTTGAAAGGAGGTGAAAAAATGCCTCGCAAATCCAACAACGAAGTGACTAGCAAGAAAGCAGCTACCGCTGCCTCGCAAGCCCTACGCGACCCGAAGTCAAGTGCTGCCGCAAAATCAGCAGCGGCTTCTGCGCTTACTCAGCGCCCAAACAAGAAGTGACGCTAGAGGGCGGGGAAACCCGCCCTCATCTCGAGACCCTGAGAGGGTGCGCTCTCTCTGGCGACGTTCAGGCCGCAGGCAGAAACCGGGCGGTCAGAGAATGAGCCTGAACGGCGAAACTTGGGGAGGGCTTCGGCTCTCCCCTTTTTACATCCGACTTTGAGGGCAGGGCGGACTGCGCAGTTGGCTTTGCCAACCGCTCTGTCCTTGGACGTCGAAAGCTGCGCTTTCAACGGGAACGGCGAAACTTGGGGAGAGCTTGGCTCTCCCCCTTTTATTTTCACCCCAGACTGCGCAACAACTCCAACGATGGCTCGCCTGTCACCGCCATTCCACGGCTCGCCTGATAGGCGCTGATTGCGGTGCGGCTTTTGGGGCCTATCACGCCGTCGCTGCCGCCGGTGTCAAACCCTGCCGCCGTCAGGCGTTGTTGCAGCGTGATCCGGTTGTCCTTGGTCAGCCCCGTCGCATCGGGCGGGAAGGATGCCAGCAAAGGGCCACCTCCGGCTATCCGGTCCGACAGATGCCCGACGCCGATCGCATAGGCGTCCGAATTGTTATAGCGTTTGATTGCCCTGAAATTCGCCCCAACGGTGAATCGCGGCCCGCCCGGTTGCGGTTGCAAGGCGCCATCGGCGGCCTCGGACCCCCACCGCTGGCCCCGCACCCAGCCGCTTTTCTGCAAATAGGCGGCAGTCGAGGCGAGCGAATCGCTGGGGTCTTCCGACCATATATCGCGCCGCCCGTCGCCGGTGAAATCGACCGCAAAGGCCTGATAGGATGTGGGAATGAACTGGGTATGGCCCATCGCTCCGGCCCAACTGCCGGTCAGACGGTCCGGCGTCGTATCGCCGGATTGCAGGATTTTCAGCGCCGCCACCAGTTGCTTTTCAAAGAATTCGGCGCGCCGACCCTCGTAGGCGAGGGTCGAGGTGGCCGAAACAACAGGCACATCGCCGCGTCGTTCGCCAAACATGCTTTCCAGCCCCCAGATCGCCGCGATGATCTGGGCATCGACGCCATAGGTGTTTTCCAGCGCGGTCAGTGTGGTCCGCTGGCGGGCAAAGGCGGCGCGGCCCTTGGCGATACGTTCGTCTGACGCCGCGATGGCCAGATAATCTTCAAGCGTGCGGCTGAATTCAGTCTGGTTTCGGTCACGGGTGATACAGCCGGGCAGGAACCCTGTGTTGCGGAAACCCGCCGACAGCGTGGCGTCCGACAGACCCTGCGCCCCGGCGCGTCTGCGAAACGATGCGACCCAGGAGTCCCAACCTGCATTTGGGGCAGGTAGCAGATCAGGTGGCAGGCCCTGCGCCGCGGCTGGACCCTCATGCGCGATCGACAGACGCGGGCTGGCGGTGCAGGCCGCAAGGCTGAACAGGGCAATACCCTGGCCGAAATGACGTCGTGAAATGTGCATGGTCTGTCCCGCCCGATTTTTGTTGTTGCCCTATCATAGCGGAATCAAGGCGGCGGGCAAAGTGGTTAGGATGGAATATCAAATCCGCGGACGGCCAGCGTAAATCCGTCGAACTGAAACCCCGGCGAAACGGTGCAACCCACCAACGTCCAGTCGCCCGTGGTGCGTGCGGCCTGCCAATGATATTTTGGAACAATGGCTTGCCGACCTTTGTTCATGCCGAGCTGAGGGCCGAGGACATGGGTCGTGACCGGCCCATCCTGATCGGCGGCGATCCGCAGCTCTAACGGCGCACCGGCGTAAAAGTGCCAGATTTCGACCGCATCGACCTGGTGCCAGTGGCTGGCCTCACCCGCTTTCAGCAGGAAATAGATGCAGGTGCCACTTGGCCGCCCCGGTCCGTCAGCGGCCCAGGTCTGGCGATACCAGCCACCTTTCGGGATGCGGGGCAAGGTTCAGATCGGCGATGATCTGATCCGCGGTCACTTCAGGATCGACCGCCCCGCATATTCTGCTGTTTCCCCTAGCATTTCCTCGATCCGGATCAACTGGTTATACTTGGCCAGCCGGTCGGACCGCGACAGCGATCCGGTCTTGATCGGGCCGCAGTTCGTCGCCACGGCGAGATCAGCGATGGTCGCGTCTTCGGTTTCACCGGATCGATGCGACATGACGCAAGTATAGCGGGCACGGTGCGCCATTTCGACGGCTTTCAGGGTCTCGGTCAGGGTGCCGATCTGGTTGACCTTGACCAGCAGCGAATTCGCGGTGCCGGTCTTGATCCCCTCGGCAAGGCGTTCTGGGTTCGTCACGAACAGGTCGTCGCCGACCAGCTGGATTTTCTTGCCAAGCACTTCCGTCAAGGTTTTCCAGCCGTCCCAGTCGTCTTCGGACATGCCGTCTTCGATGGATATGATCGGATAGTCATTGACCAGGCCCAGCAGGTAGGCGGCGTTTTCGTCCGAGGTAAAAGTTTTGCCTTCGCCCTTCATTTGATAAGTGCCGTCGCGGTAGTATTCGGTGGCGGCACAGTCGAGCGCCAGATAGATATCCTCGCCCGGTTTGTAGCCTGCCTTTTCGACAGACTTCAGAATGAAATCTAGCGCCTCGCGGGCAGAGCTGATGTTGGGGGCAAAGCCGCCTTCGTCGCCGATTCCGGTTGCCAACCCGGCGTCGTGTAGTTCTTTTTTCAGGGTATGGAACACCTCCGACCCCATCCGCACCGCCTCGCGGATCGAGGTTGCGGCCACCGGCATGATCATGAATTCTTGAATATCAATCGGGTTATCAGCATGTTCGCCGCCGTTGATGATGTTCATCATCGGCACTGGCAACACACGGGCCGAGGTGCCGCCGATGTAGCGATAGAGCGGCTGAGTGGTGAAATCGGCTGCTGCCTTGGCCACCGCC
>JBBQHC010000015.1:0-41278 GCA_038323615.1 Rhodobacterales bacterium
GTAGGTGATGACAAGGCTGTCTTCCTGACCGGTGCCGGTGCCGCCCATGACATACTCGCCGTCCATGCCTTTGACGGTTTCAAGCCACTGTTCGAACGTGGTGATCCCGGCATCCTTGTGAACCCAGAGAACGAAGGGATCGACACCCATCATCGCGATCGGGGTAAAGGTGGTCACGTCGATTCCCAGATCAGGCTGGCGCAGCGGCGTGGTGAAGAACGAATTGAGCGTCACCAGAATCGAATAATCCGGGTCGGACGATGTTTTCAGTTCGATCAGCGCCTCGGCACCGGAACCGCCGCCCTTGTTGTTGGGAATCAGCGGACGCGGAGTCAGATTTTCCTTTTCAGCGACCGACTGGATGAACCGGGCAATCTGGTCGGCGCCGCCGCCGGCCCCGGCCATGATCACGAAATCAATCGGTTTGACCGGACTGAATTCCGCAGCAGCCGGGCCTGCGACCACGGCCACAAGGGCCGAAGCCGCTGTCATTTTGAAAAATGCGCGTTTGGTAAGTTGCATATTATCCTCCCTGGATAACCTTGTTTGACGCGAAAGTGTCGCGCCACACGTTCCACTGTCCTTACAGCGGATATCTCTCCCTCTGGTCTCTCCTCCCGTGCATCCCTTGTGCTCTCCTCAGTGCACCAGAATGACCGGCAGTTTCGCCTTGTCGACAATGTGTTGGGTATTGCCGCCAAAGATCGTTTCGCGTTCGTGGCTGTCGCCATAGGCCCCCATGATCAGGGTATCGGCACCCAACTCTTTGGTCAGGGCCAGCAGGTCTGCGCCGACGTTTCGCTTTTTCTCAAACCGGTGAATCGTTGACTTGATGCGATGCGCGTCAAGATAGGCCGACAGTTCGCGGGCCGAGGCCGCGTTCGGTTCGGCGCCCGTCGACAGGATTGTGACCATTTCGGACTGCTCCAGAATCGGCATCGACATCGACACCGCCCGTGATGCCTCGAGCGATCCGTTCCAGGCCAGCGTCACATGCACGCCCAGTTTTGGCGGCGGGGCGACGCCGGTGGGCACCATCATCACCGGCCTGCCAGTCTGAAACAGCGCGGTCTTGAGCGTATTTGTCCCGATGTTGCGATCCACGTCCGGCTGGGCGACAACGATCACATCGACCAACCGCCCGTTACGTTTGATAACGTCGATCTGCCGGCCCTCTTCCTCGATCCATTCCGCCGTGGTCATGCCATTGGGCACACCGGTGAAGTTCAGCTTCAACGACTCGGCCAGCGCGTCGAGTTCCTCGCGCATCCCTTGTTCTTCGACATCGGCCAGTCCTGCAGCGCTTTCCATCAGCTGTTTGCGCAGACGCTCGGACAGGGCGATGCCATAGGGCAGCATGTCCTGCGGACGGGCCCGGCAATGGACAATCACAATGTGGCTTGCGTCGCCTTGGGCAAGCGCCGCGGCATGGGCAAGGACGTTGTCGCCCTTGCCGTCGCCGCGTACCGGAACCAATATTTTGCGGATCATGGTATCGTTCCCTAAAACAGACCGTCGATCTGGCCTTTGTCGTTCAGCATGATGTTTTCCGACGACGGCACCCGCGGCAAACCCGGCATCGTCATGATCTCGCCGCAGATCACCACCACGAAGCCTGCACCCGCCGACAAACGCACCTCGCGGATCGGCACCGAATGGCCGGTGGGCGCGCCGCGCCGGGTCGGATCGGTGGTAAAGGAATACTGGGTCTTGGCCATGCAGATCGGCAGATCGCCGTAACCCTGCGCCTCCCATTCCTTGAGCTGGTCGCGGATTTTCTTGTCGGCCAGCACCTCGTCGGCGCGGTAGATGCGCTTGGCGATGGTGTTGATCTTTTCCAGCAGCGGCATCTCGTCGGGATAGATCGGGGCAAAGCTGGCGACACCAGAATCGGCGACCTCGGCCACCCGCTTGGCCAGTTCGGCCGCGCCTTTCGACCCGAACTCCCAATGCTGCGACAGGATCGCCTCGGAGCCCTGCTTTTTCACATAGTCCTTGACCGCCTGAATCTCGGCCTCGGTATCGGTGACAAAGTGATTGATCGCCACGACGACCGGCACCCCGAAACTCTTGAGGTTCTCGATATGCCGCCCAAGGTTGGCACACCCGGCATTGACCGCCTTGACGTCCTCGTTGCCCAGGTCGGCCTTGGCGACGCCGCCGTTCATCTTCATCGCCCGCACGGTGGCCACCAGCACCACGACGCTGGGGGCCAGCCCCGCCTTGCGGCACTTGATGTTCATGAACTTTTCGGCGCCCAGATCGGCCCCGAACCCCGCCTCTGTCACCACATAGTCGCAAAGTTTCAGCGCCGTCGTCGTCGCCACCACGGAATTGCAGCCGTGGGCGATATTGGCGAACGGGCCGCCGTGGACAAAGGCCGGGTTGTTTTCCAGCGTCTGCACCAGATTGGGCTGCATCGCGTCTTTTAGCAGGACGGTCATCGCGCCGTCGGCCTTGATATCGCGGCAAAAGACCGGCGAACGGTCGCGCCGGTAGGCCACGATCATGTCGCCCAGACGCTTGCGCAGATCATCCAGATCCGACGACAGACAGAGGATCGCCATGACTTCGGATGCGACAGTGATGTCAAACCCGGATTGGCTGGGAAACCCGTTGGCGACGCCACCCAGCGAGGTGACGATATCGCGCAGGGATCGGTCATTCATGTCCACCACGCGCCGCCAGACCACCCGCCGCTGATCGATATCGAGCGCGTTGCCCCAGTAGATGTGGTTGTCGATCATCGCCGACAGCAGGTTGTGGGCCGAGGTGATGGCGTGGAAATCGCCGGTGAAATGCAGGTTCATGTCCTCCATCGGCACCACCTGCGCCATGCCACCCCCGGCGGCGCCGCCCTTCATCCCGAAGTTCGGCCCAAGACTGGCCTCGCGGATGCAGACCATCGCCTTTTTGCCAATCGCATTCAGGCCATCGCCCAGACCCACGGTCGTCGTCGTCTTGCCCTCGCCCGCCGGGGTCGGGTTGATCGCGGTGACTAGGATCAGCTTGCCGTTCTTGTCGTTGCGCTTTGACTTGATGAATGCGGCAGAAACTTTGGCCTTGTCGTGGCCGTAGGGCACAAGATCCTTGTCTGAAATACCCAGTTTGGCGCCGATCTCTTGAATCGGCAACTTGTTCGCTTCACGGGCAATTTCGATGTCGGTCTTGTAAGCCATTGGTATGTCCTAATTTCCGAGGCTGTCGCCAGCCTTCAATCCAGTTGCCGCAGCCCATTCGGCCGCGCTTTGTTTCTCTCCACCCGCAGGTTTCACCCGTTTGATCTGGATCCGACCGCCGACGCATTGCACGGTCACACCAGCCTCGGACACCTCGATCACACGGCCCGACACCCCGTCGCCCGGCACCCGCGCGCTGTCGAAAATGCTGACCTCGGCACCGGCCACGGTGGTCCAGGCCCCCGGCGCCGGGTTGGTGCCGCGGATCAGGTTGTAAATCTGGCCAACGGGCTTGTGCCAATCGACCTTTGCGTGGGTTTTCGTGCAGCGGCGTTCATAGGTCGCGCGGCTTTCGTCCTGCGCCATGTGCGGCGGATTGCCGGACCGGAAAAGGTCGCAAACCTGCAGCACCGACGCGACCGCCGAGGAATAGATTTTCTTGAAATAGAGGTCGATCACCGTGTCGTCGGGTCCGATCGGACAATCCCACATCAACAGCACGTCGCCTTCGTCCAGCCCGTCGGACGGATAGAACCAGCTATAGCCGGATTTGTCCGACCCCATGATGATCGGCCAGTTCACCGCCGACGGCCCGCGATGCAGCGGCAACAGCGACGGATGAAAACAGATCGACCCCAGCTTTGGCGTATCCCGCGCCGCCTTTGGCACAAAGACGTTGACGAAGGCCATGATCATCAGATCGGCGCTAAACCCGGCCAGTTCGTCGATCGTCGCCTGATCCTTGAAATGGGCGGGCTGTTTGACCGGCAAACCCTGTTCCAGCGCGAATGCCTTGATCGGATCGACAGGCTTGCCCTCGCGGTCGGGCTCGCAATAGACGGCGACAACCTCGTCGGTGCCGGCCTCGAGCAGTTTGGCCAACGCATCCTTGCCGAACGCCTGTTGTCCCATGACGATCAGGCGCATCAGGCCACCTTTCCCACGGCGCCCGACGCGATCACCCGTGCCAAAGCGTCACCGGAATAGCCCAAAACGTCGCTCAGGATTTCTTTGGTGTGTTCGCCCAGCAGCGGCGAGCGTTCGACCGTCACCTCACTGTCCGACAATTTGATCGGGCAGCCGACGCTGATGTATTCGCCGCGTTTTGGGTGCTGGACCCGGACCAGCGTGCCGGTGGCATAAAGCCCCTCGTCCTCGGAAATTTCCTTCATCGACAGGATCGGGCCAACCGGAATGTCATGCGGATTGCAGATGTCCATGACCTCGAATTTGGTCTTGGTCATCGTCCATTCCTCGATCCGCGCAAAGATCGCGTTCAGTTTGTTCAGACGGTCGGCGGGTTTGGCGAAGCCTTCCTTGGTTTTCCAGTCAGGCTCGTCGATGACATCGCAAACCTTGTCCCAGATCGCCGCCTGAATGATGAAATAGGTGTAGGCGTTCGGATCCTGCTCCCAGCCCTTGCATTTCAGGATGCGGCCCGGCTGACCGCCACCGGAATCGTTGCCGGCACGCGGCACTGCATCGCCAAATTCTTCGCCTTCGCCAAACTGCGAATATTCGGTCAGTGGCCCGGATGCCAGCCGCTGCTGATCTCGCAGCTTGACCCGGCACAGGTTCAACACGCCGTCCTGCATCGCGGCGCTGACCTTTTGGCCGCGACCCGAGCGTTCACGTTGAAACAGCGCCGTCACGATGCCCATCGCCAGATGCAGGCCAGTGCCGGAATCGCCTATTTGGGCGCCGGTCACCATCGGCAGGCCGTCACGGAATCCGGTGGTCGATGCCGACCCGCCAGCACATTGCGCAACGTTCTCGTAAACCTTGCAGTCCTGATATTTGCCGGGCCCAAAGCCTTTGATCGACGCCATGATCAGGCGCGGATTGATCTCTTGAATCCGCTCCCACGAAAAACCCATCCGGTCCAGCGCACCGGGCGCGAAATTCTCGACCAAGACGTCGCATTCCTCGACCAGACGGGTCAGAACCTCTTTGCCGACCGCATCCTTGGGGTTCAGCTCGATTGACCGTTTGTTGTGGTTCAGCATGGTGAAATAAAGCGAATCCGCGCCCGGCACATCGACCAGCTGCTGCCGCGTCGCATCGCCGACACCGGGCCGTTCGACCTTGAGCACGTCAGCCCCGAACCAGGCCAGCAACTGGGTGCAGGTCGGACCGGACTGAACATGGGTAAAGTCCAGAACCTTGATGCCTTCGAGTGCCTTCATAACGTGTTTTCCATTCTTTTGTCGATTTTCAGGGGATGCTATTTCTTGCCGACGATGCTGACCGGATTGAGGCTGCCGATATTGCCGCTTTCCTTGCCTGCCGCCGGGTCGATCACCGCATTGATCAGGGTCGGTTTGCCGCTGTCCATCGCCGCGTTGACGGCGCGCGCCAGCTCGTCGGGGTTGGTCGCATGGACGCCGACGCCGCCGAACGCTTCCATCATCTTGTCGTAACGGGCGTTGGGCACGAACACCGTCGTGGCGACATCGGCGGTGCCGGACGTGTTGACGTCGGTGCCGCGATAAATCCCGTTGTTGTTAAAAACCACGATGCAGACCGGCAGGTTGTAACGGCAGATCGTCTCGACCTCCATGCCACTGAACCCGAACGCACTGTCGCCCTCGACGGCCAGCACCGGATGGCCGGTTTCGACTGCCGCTGCGATGGCGCTGCCCATGCCAACCCCCATCACCCCCCAGGTGCCGACATCCAGCCGCTTGCGTGGCTTGGCCATGTCGATGATCGAGCGGGCAAAATCGAGGGTATTGGCACCTTCGTTCACCAGGATCGCGTCGGGCCGTTCCGCCATGATCCGCTTGAGCGCGCCCAGCGCGCCGTCATAATCCATCGGCGAATTGTTGTTCTGCAGCTTTGCCGCCATCTTGGCGATGTTGCCGTCCTTCTTGTCCCTAACGGTTTTCACCCAGTCGGCCGGGGCCTTGGACCACGTGCCACCCATCTGATCCAGCATCGCCGTCAACACGGATTCAATATCGCCGACCAGCGGTGCCGCGATTTCGACGTTGCTGTCCATTTCCTTGGGCTCAATGTCGATCTGGACGAATTTCTTTGACCCCGGCGGGCCCCACTGCTTGCCCTTGCCGTGGCTCAGCAACCAGTTCAGCCGGGCGCCGACCATGATCACGACATCCGCCTCTTTCAGAACCAGCGACCGGGCCGGACCGGCGGACAGTTCATGGGTGTCGGGCAGCAAGCCCTTGGCCATCGACATCGGCAGATAAGGAATCCCCGAGGTTTCGACGAACCGTTTGACCACGTCATCGGCCTGCGCATAGGCCGCACCCTTGCCCAGAATGATCAGTGGCCGTTTCGCCCCCTTGATCACGTCCAGCGCCCGTTTGACCGCATCAGGGGCCGGGATTTGGGCCGGGGCGGCGTCGATCACCTTGACCAGCGACTTCTCCCCTTCAAGCGCGTCCATCGTCTGACCTAACAACGCACCGGGAATGTCCAGATAGACGCCCCCCGGACGGCCCGACACCGCGGCACGAATGGCGCGCGCCACGGCGATGCCGATATCTGCGGCGTGCAGCACGCGGTAGGCGGCCTTGCACAGCGGTTTGGCGATCGCCAGTTGGTCCATCTCTTCGTAATCGCCCTGCATCAGGTCCACGACCTCGCGCTCGGACGAGCCCGAAATCAGGATCATCGGCCAGCAGTTGGTCGTCGCATGGGCCAGCGCGGTCAGGCCGTTCAGGAACCCCGGTGCCGATACGGTCAGGCAGATGCCGGGGCGTTTGGTCAGAAACCCGGCGATCGCGGCGGCATTGCCAGCATTCTGTTCATGCCGGAACGACAGCACCCGCAGACCTTCGGCTTGCGCCATCCGGCCCAGATCGGTGATCGGAATCCCCGGCACCCCATAGATCGTCTTGACGCCGTTCAGTTTCAGCGCGTCGATCAAAAGGTGAAAACCATCCGTCAACGCCCCCAGTTCGGGAATGTCTTGGGTTTGCGCTGTGTCCGTTGCGGTCATGGATTCCTCGTCGCTTTCATTGGGTTTTGACTCGGCCTAGCTGGCTTCCTGCTTCACAGAGGTGATCGATTCCAGCCTGCTCCAGGTCTTTGAAATGTGGTCATGCAACCGCATCGTGTGTTCACGCACCCGCCGTGACGCGAGGTCGGCATCGCGCGCTGTCAGTGCCTCGATGATTTCCATGTGATCGGCGACCGACCGGCGCGCCCGGTCGCTTTCGCCCATCGCCCGACGCCGCACCGCCTGCATATGGGTAAACAGCCCGTCGGCGGTGGTGCGCAGCAGGGCGCAGCCCGACAGTTCCAGAATGGTCTGGTGAAAGACGATATTGGCGTCGGAGTATTCTTCGATATCGGCACGGGCCACATCGTTGCTGTGCTTCATCGCAAACCGGCGCAACGCCTTGATCTGCGCGTCACTGGCATGGACCGTGGCGAGCCGCGCCGCCATGCTTTCCAGCGCCGCCCAGGTCACCACCATTTCAAGGATTTCTTCGCGCGATTTGCGGCAAATATAGACGCCCTTGCGCGGCACGATCTGCACCAGACCGTCTTGCGCCAGCCGCGCCAGCGCCTCGCGGATCGGGGTGCGCGAAATGCCCAGACGTTCGGCCAACTGGCGTTCGTCCAGCCGCAAATCGGTGTCCGCATTGTAGATATTCATGTCAAGGATCGCGGCCCGCAACACGTCAAAGGTGTGATCCTTCAGCGTGAAGTTCCCGGCAATCGGTGTCAGGCTATCGCCAATCGACACGTTTGAATTCCCCCCTGCAACACCTTGGCGACCTGTCCTCCGACTCGGCCAAGTGCGTCGTTATGTGGTATACCATACACCCGAGCATCCACCCGTCAAACGATTTGTTCCGCGCGATTTCCTAAGATAATCGTTGACATTCCCATCTGTGGTATACCAAATACCGACGATTTGTCGCTGCGGGAGAGGGGGCCAGAGATGCTGATCCGGGCACAGGATTCCGCTTTGCTTGTCATCGACATGCAGGAACGTCTGGTTCCCGCAATGTTGGCGCCAGCCCGCACGATCCGCAACACCCGCCTGCTGTTACAGGCCGCCCAAACGACCGGTGTGCCGGCACTCTTGACCGAACAATATCCGCAGGGCCTGGGCCCGACGATCCCCGAGATTATCAAGGCCGCAGGCGACAGCCTCGTGCTGCCCAAGATGCACTTTTCCTGCATGGAAGACGCCGGTTTTGCCGCCGCCTTTCGCGCGCTGAATCGACGGCAGGCGATCCTGACCGGGATGGAGGCGCATATCTGCGTCATGCAGACCGCCGCCAGCCTTGCCGAAGACGGTTATGAGGTGTTTGTCGTCTCTGACGCCACCGCCTCGCGCACCGCAGAAAGCGAATCCGCTTGCCTTGCCCGCCTCAGCGCGGCAGGCGTGAGTATTGTCACCACTGAAATGGTCGTGTTTGAATGGCTGGGCAAAGCCGGAACCGACGCCTTCAAACAGATGCTGCCGCTGATCAAATAGCGGTGCCGACAGGGAGAATTCGATGAATATCCACGAACATCAGGCCAAAGAGGTGCTCAAGGGATTTGGTGCCCCGGTTGGTGACGGCGTCGCGATCACCAGCGTCGATCAGGCCGAGGCCGCGATCGCGGCGCTGCCGGGTCCGGTCTGGGTGGTAAAAAGCCAGATCCACGCCGGTGGCCGTGGCAAAGGTAAATTCAAGGAACTGCCCGACGATGCCAAGGGCGGCGTCCGGGTTTCGTTTTCCGCCGACGAGGCGTTGGCCAATGTGCGCGAGATGTTCGGCAGGACGCTGGTGACCAATCAAACCGGCCCGGCAGGCAAACAGGTTAACCGCCTGTATATCGAGGCCGGGGCGGATATCGACCGCGAGCTGTACCTGTCGATCCTTGTTGACCGCGACACCGGTCAAACCTCGTTTGTCGCCTCGACCGAGGGCGGCATGGATATCGAAACCGTTGCCCACGACACCCCGGAAAAGATCCAGACCATCGGTATCGCGGCGTCCAAAGGCGTGACCGATGCGGATGCGGAAAAAATCGCCGATGCGTTCAAACTGACCGGCACCGCCCGCGATCAGGGCAAGGATCTGTTCAGGAAACTTTATACCGCATTCACCGAAACCGACATGAGCCTGCTTGAGATTAACCCGCTGATCGTCACCAAATCAAACGACGTTCAGGTGCTCGATGCCAAGGTTTCGTTCGACGGCAACGCGTTGTTCCGCCATCCCGAGATCATGGCCTACCGCGACGAAACCGAAGAAGACGCCAAAGAGATCGAGGCGTCCAAACACGACCTTGCCTATATCGCGCTCGACGGTGAAATCGGCTGCATGGTCAATGGCGCCGGGCTGGCGATGGCGACGATGGACATCATCAAGCTTTATGGTGCCGAACCGGCCAACTTTCTGGATGTCGGCGGCGGGGCCACCACCGAAAAGGTCACCGCAGCGTTCAAGATCATCACCTCGGACCCGCAGGTCAAAGGCATTCTTGTCAATATCTTCGGCGGCATCATGCGCTGCGACGTGATCGCGACGGGCGTGGTGCAGGCGGTCAAGGACGTTGGCCTCAAGGTGCCGCTGGTGGTGCGTCTGGAAGGCACCAAGGTCGCCGAGGGCAAGAAAATCATCAATGACAGCGGGTTGAACGTCATCGCCGCTGACGATCTGGACGACGCCGCACAAAAGATCGTCAAAGCGGTGAAAGGATAGCACCATGTCAATTCTCATCGACAAGTATACCAAAATCATCGTTCAGGGCTTGACCGGCAAAACCGGCACATTTCACACCGAACAGGCGCTGGCCTATCACGGCACGCAGATGGTTGCAGGCACCCACCCCAAAAAGGGCGGCGAGGTCTGGACCGGAGGGCAGGGCGAAACCCTGCCAATCTTTACCTCGGTCGCCGAGGCGAAACAGGCCACGGATGCCACCGCATCGGTGATCTATGTCCCGCCTGCCGGCGCGGCGGCGGCGATCGAAGAAGCGATCGACGCGGGCATCGCCCTGATCACCTGCATCACCGAAGGTGTCCCGGTTCTTGACATGGTGCGGGTCAAGGAAAAACTCGGCGCCTCCAACAGCCGTCTGATTGGTCCGAATTGCCCCGGCATCCTGACGCCGGACCAATGCAAGATCGGCATCATGCCGGGGTCGATTTTTCGCAAGGGATCGGTCGGCGTCCTGTCGCGTTCCGGCACCCTGACTTATGAAGCGGTCTATCAGACGACGATGGCGGGTCTGGGCCAGACCACAGCCGTGGGTATCGGCGGCGACCCGGTCAAGGGGACCGAGTTCATCGACGTGCTGGAGCTTTTCCTTGCCGATCCCGACACCCAGTCGATCATAATGATCGGCGAGATCGGCGGCGCAGCGGAAGAGGACGCCGCCCAGTTCCTGATCGACGAGGCCAAAAGGGGCCGCAGCAAACCCACCGTCGGGTTTATCGCCGGGCGCACCGCCCCGCCGGGCCGCACGATGGGCCATGCTGGCGCGGTGATCTCGGGTGGCAAAGGCGGTGCCGAGGACAAGATCGAGGCGATGAAGGCCGCAAACATCCGCGTCTCGCCCTCACCGGCGAAACTTGGTGAAACGCTGGTGGAGCTTCTGGGCCAAGCCTAAGTCGCGGGCGGACGCTCTCCGGTGCGCGGCAATACGACATCTAAGAGGTAAATCTGCGTGCGATGTTGTCGCAAACGAGGCGCTGACAGCGCCTGATCCGATGCTATGACCTGCCGATAGCCAAAAAAAGGACGCCTAAGATGCCCTACAAGATCCTCATTCTCGGCGCGTCCTACGGCTCTTTGCTGGGGACCAAATTTGCTGCGGCAGGCCATGATGTCACCCTGGTCTGTCGCGCCGAAACCGCCGCGCTGATCAATGCCAAGGGGACCGAGGTTCGCATCCAACTGCGCGACGAGGCAACCCATCGCAGTTTCTTTTCCGCGGATCTGGCGGGCAAGACAAATGCCGCGACACCCGAAGAAGCAAAGCCCGACTCCTACGATCTGGTCTGTCTGGCGATGCAGGAACCGCAATATTCGCATCCGACGCTGGTGGATCTTTTGGCACGCATCGCAAAGGCGAAAGTGGCCTGCATGTCGATCATGAATATGCCGCCGCTGCCCTATCTCAAGCGGATTCCCGGCCTTGACTGTTCCGGCCTGCAAGACGCGTTCCTGCATTCTGAAATCTGGGATGGGTTCGATCCGGCGCTGATGACCCTCTGCTCGCCCGACCCGCAGGCGTTCCGCCCGCCCGACGAGGCGCCGAACGTGCTGCATGTCGGCCTGCCGACCAATTTCAAGGTCTCGACCTTCAATAACCCAAAGCTGGATGCGATGCTGACCAAGCTGGAAACCGGCATCGAAGCCTATCGCATCGACGGCAAGGACGTGCCGGTCAAACTGCGCGTGTTTGACTCGCCGTTCGTGCCATTCGCCAAATGGGCGATGCTGGCCACGGGCAATTACCGCTGCATCACCAAAGACGGGCCGCAGTCGATCCGGGAGGCTGTTCACGGCGATCTGGCCGCGTCCAAAGAGATCTACGCGTTCGTCAACGATCTGGTCATCGATCTTGGTGCCGATCCGGCCGATATGGTGCCGTTCGACAAATACGCCGCCGCCGCGCAGAACCTGGGCAAACCCTCGTCTGCTGCCCGCGCGGTCTTTGCCGGCGCGACTGAAATCGAACGTGTGGACAAACTGATCAGGTTGACCGCCAAGGCCAAGGGCAAGTCGCATAAGGTCATCGACGACACCGTCGCCCTCGTCGACGAAAAACTCGCAGCGAACCGATTGGCGGCGCGCACGGCTTAGCCGCTCTGCCGGATTATCCGCGCATCGCCCGACCTTGCGGGTCATAGGGCGACGCCGCAACGACCCGCGCGGCCCGCTCTACCCCGACCACATGGACGGATAGCGCCGTGTCGGGGGCCGCGTATTCCGGTGGGACCAGCGCCATTGCCAGCGATTTTCCGATGTGGTGGCCATAGCCGCCCGAGGTCACGAACCCCACTTTGGCCGCGCCACCTGTATCAGACTCCGCCCAGACCGGTTCGTAGCCGCTGGCGTCCGCCCCGTCCGCGTCCACCTCAAGCGTCACCAGCACTTGCGCCGGGCCGTTGCCATCGCGCTCGGCCAGTGCCGCCGCCTTGCCGACAAAGTCCTTGTCCCAGTCGATCCAGCGGTCCATGCCGGTCATTCCCGGTGTGTATCCTTGGGTAAATTCGCGGCTCCAGATGCCGAAGGATTTCTCCAGCCGGGTCGACAGCATGGCATTGAACCCGCACTCGCGAATCCCCGCGGCGGCCCCGGCATCAAGCAGCAGCCGCCGCAGGGCGATATGGTCGCCGATCCGGCAGTTGATCTCGAACCCCATTTCACCCGTCACCGACATCCGGGCGACATGGGCACGGATCAGGCCGATATCAAAGCGCCCGCAGCCCATGAACGGCAGGTCCGCCGCGTCCGGGTTCAGGCTCGCCAGAACCGCCTGCGATTTCGGCCCGACAGCGGCAAAGCCGCAGACTTCTTCGCCCAGATCGCGCACCGTAATGCCATCGCGCATATGCGCGTCGAACCAGCGCATATGCCAGGCCCGCAGATAATAGCTGCCCATCACCCAATAGCGCCCGTCGCCCCAGTTCAGCACCGTCAGATCGCCCTTGAGCTTGCCGGTTTCGGCCAGCATCGGGGCCAGTCTTGCCCGCCCTGCCCCCGGCAATTTCGATGCCATCAGGTGATCCAGCCACGCCGTCGCGTTTGCCCCGCTGACCTCGAACCGCGAAAAGCCGCTGATATCCAGCAGGCCGATCCCGGTGCGGATCGCGGCACATTCCGCCGCCACGATATCATGCGCATTCGACCGTTTCAGGGTCGGTTTTTCAACGAAACCTGCGGGCGCGAAATACAGCGGCACCTCGAGATCCCACGACACCCCCCAGCGGCATCCTGCCGCCGTCATCGCATCATGCGCCGGGGCCATTTTCAGGGGCCGGCCGGCGGGCAGTTGTTCGTTCGGGTAGGTCATCACGAAGCGGCGGGAATAGAACTGGCCGGTGGTCTGTTTGATATAGGTCGTGTTTTCCGCCCATGACCCATAGCGGGCCACGTCCATACCATAGACATCCGCCTCGGGTTCGCCGTGGATGATCCATTCGGCCAGCGATTTGCCCACCCCGCCGCCTTGCAGGAACCCGGCCATCACGGCGCAGGCGCACCAATAGCCCGGCTTGCCCGGCACCGGCCCGACCAGCGGATTGCCATCGGGGCTAAAGGTGAACGCCCCGTTCACCCACGTCTTGACGCCGACGTTCTGCAAATCGGGATAGCGTTCAAAGCCAAGGATCAGTTCCTTTTCGATCCGGTCGGTGTCTTCGGCAAACAGCTCCATACCGTAATCCCAGGGTGCGCCGTCCATCGCCCAATGCTGGTGATTGACCTCGTAGATTCCCAGCAGCAGCCCCTTTTGGTCCTGCCGCATGTAGGTGTACCCCTCAAGGTCGACCGTCATCGGCACCTCGAAATCCAGCGCCTCAAGCGCCGGGATCGTGTCTGAAATCAGGTAGTGATGCTGCAATGGCGAGACCGGCAATTCGATCCCGGCCATCCGCCCGACCTGTTTGGCCCAAAGCCCGCCGGCGTTGACCACGTGTTCGCAGTCGATGGTTCCCTTTTCGGTGACCACCCGCCAGCCACCCGTCATCTGATGCAGTTCCAGCACCCGGTTATGTTCGAACACCGTCGCGCCGCGTTTCTTGGCCGCCCCGGCATAGGCATGCACCGTGCCGGTGGTGTCGATATACCCTTCGCGGTCGGCCCACATGCCGCCCAGCAAGCCATCAGGCGACATGATCGGATTCAGCGCCACGGCTTCCTCGACTGTCACCAGACGGCAATCTTCGATCCCGATCGACTGGAACACGCGGTAGGCCGATTGCAGCCATTCCCAGCGGTCGGGGGTGCCCGCCATCGTCAGCCCGCCGGTCATGTGCAGGCCGATGTTCTGGCCACTTTCGGCCTCGATCTCGGACAGCAGGTCGATGGTATAGGCCTGCAACTGGGCAATGTTGGGATCGGCGTTCAAGGCGTGAATACCCCCCGCCGCGTGCCAGCTAGACCCCGCCGTCAGCACCGACCGTTCGATCAGGCAAACGTCGGTCCAACCCAGTTTGGCTAGGTGATACAGGACCGAAGCACCAACGACTCCGCCACCGATGACAACAACCCGATAATGCGATTTCATGGCGTTTCCCTTTGATCAGTTGCGCCGGACGCTAGGCGGTGGCGCCGTTCCCTGTCTATGCGAAACCGCCATTTCAGGGGGGTAAAGGCGACGTCAGAGTGCGATCAGGTGATTGCCCCATGTCCTGTCGAAGCGTTGACTGCCCCCCCCGATCATCGATTACTTCGATTTGGATCAAGCCGCGTCAAAGTGGGTTCCATTCGGCCCGCAGGACGTTCTTTTGCACCTTGCCCATCCCGTTGCGGGGCAGGTCGTCGACGGTGGCGATCTGGCGCGGCAGTTTGAACCGGGCGAGGGTCGTGCCGATCCCGGTGGCAATAGCCGCTGCATCAAAGACCTGTCCGGGCTGCATGACCACCACGGCCATCACCGCTTCGCCCATGTCCGCATCCGGCACCCCAAACACCGCCGATTCCAGAACGCCGGGGCAGGCATTCAGCGCATCCTCGATCTCTTTGGGGTAGATGTTGTACCCGCCGGAAATGATCAGGTCTTTGTTGCGTCCGACGATTTCCAGATAGCCCTGCGGGTCGATCCGCCCCAGATCGCCGGTGATGAACCAGCCGTCGGGGCGCAGATCCTCGGCGGTCTTGTCAGGCATGTTCCAGTAGCCGCGAAACACGTTCGGGCCGCGCACCTCGACCATGCCGATCCCGTCCCGCGCGTCGGTCAGCCGCACCGCGACCCCCGGCAGCGGCAGGCCGACAGTGCCGGCGATCCGGGGGCCATCGTAAGGGTTCGAGGTGATCATGTTGGTTTCGGTCATGCCATAGCGTTCAAGGATCATCTGCCCGATCCGGTCGGCAAATGCGGCATGGGTTTCGGGCAGCAGCGGGGCCGAGCCCGAGATGAAAAGCCGCATCTTGGCGCAGGTGTCGCGGGTCAGGCGCGGGTCGTCCAGCAGCCGGGTATAGAACGTCGGGACGCCCATCATCAGGGTCGATTTCGGCAGGTCTGCGATGATCGCGTCGGGGTCGAACCGCGCCATGAACCGCACCGATGCCCCGGCCAGCAGCGCGGTGTTCAGGGCCACGAACAGGCCGTGTGTGTGGAACACCGGCAGGGCGTGGATCAGCCGGTCGGCGGCGGTGATCTGCCACAGATCGACGAGGGCCTGGGCATTGGACAGCAGGTTGTTGTGGGTCAGCATTGCCCCTTTGGAGCGTCCGGTGGTGCCGGATGTGTAAAGCAGCGCAGCAAGGTCATCGGCGGCGCGCGGGACGGTGGCAAAGCTGTCGGGCTGGCCTTGGGTCGCGTCGGTCAGCGTCCCGGTGTTGTCAGCATCCAGCGTCAGAACAGCGGCGCCGACATTTGCGGCCAGCGGGGCCAGCGCGGACAGCGACGCGGTGGCGCAGACCAGCAGCGCCGGGGTCGCGTCGGTGATGAAATAGTCAACTTCGGTCGTGGTGTAGGCGGTATTCAGCGGCAGATAAACTGCGCCGATCTGAATGGTCGCGGCATAGAGGACGACGCCCTGCACCGTCTTCGGGGCCTGCACCGCGATCCGGTCACCGGGCCGCACCCCTGCCCCGGTCAGGGCATGCGCCATCCGTGACGTGCGCCGCAGGAAATCGTCGTAGGTCAGGATTTTCCCGTCGTCGCCGATCAGGAACGAGGCCGGATTGCCGCGATGTGGGGCGAACAGGGCATCGTAAAGGGGGTTGGGCATCGGGGCGGCCTTTCTGCGGCTGTGGTGCAGATTGCGCGGAGGCGGTCGCGGGAGCAAGGCCACCTTGTGCCTGCCCGCGCCCCGTGCAACGACACCTCGCGGGGGAGCAAACATATGCGTATCGGTCTGATCTGTCTGCTGCTGGGCTATGTGCTGTCGCAATTCTACCGGGCGTTTCTGGCGGTGCTGGCCCCAACCCTTGCCACCGATATCGGCGCGACGCCGCAGGATCTGGCCTTTGCATCCGGCCTGTGGTTCCTGACATTCGCCGTGATGCAAATCCCGGTCGGGGTCTTGCTTGACCGGGTCGGGCCACGGCGGACGGCGGCGACGCTGTTGGCGATCGGCGGCGGTGGCGGTGCGGCGATCTTTGCGCTGGCCACGTCACCAGGGCATGTCGCCATCGCGATGGCCCTGATCGGGGTCGGCTGTTCGCCGGTGTTGATGGCGGCCTATTACATCTTTGCGCGGGTCTATCCGGTGGGGGTGTTTGCCACGCTGGCGGGCGTCAGCATCGGCATCGGGAGCTTTGGCAACATCGCCGGTTCGGCCCCGCTTGCATGGGCGGTGCAGGCGTTCGGCTGGCGCGAAACGATGGCGGGCATGAGCGTCGTCACGCTACTGGTCGCCGCCCTGCTCTGGCTGACGGTGCAAGACCCGGCGCGGCTGGAAAGCACCCAGCGCGGATCGGTCCTTGACCTTTTGAAAATCCGCGCGCTTTGGCCGATCTTCGCCGTGATGTTCGTCTGCTATGGCCCGGCAGCCAGCCTGCGCGGGCTGTGGGTGGGGCCCTATGCGGCGGATGTGTTCGGGGCCGACGCGCTGACCATCGGCAACGTGACGCTGGTGATGGGGCTGGCGATGGTGGCGGGCAATTTCGCCTACGGGCCGCTGGACCGGCTGTTCGGCACCCGCAAATGGGTGATCTTTGGTGGCAACGCGGTCGGGGCGCTGGCCCTGCTGGCGCTGTGGGGCGTGGCCGATCGTGGCCTGTGGCTGTCGGCGGCGCTGTTGGCGCTGATCGGGTTCGCCGGGTCGTCGTTTCCGATGGTCGTGGCCCATGCGCGGGCATTCTTTCCGGCGCATTTGACGGGCCGGGGCGTGACACTCGTCAACCTGTTCGGAATCGGCGGGGCCGGGCTGTTGCAGTTCACCACCGGGCCGCTGTTTCGCGTCGCCGAAACCACCTCACCCAACCCCTACGGCGTGTTGTTCTTGTCCTTTGCGGTGCTGACCCTTGCCGGGCTGGCCGTCTATGCCTTTGCACAGGACCGCACAGACTGACCTTTTCCTTGCCCTGCAATGGGGCTAGACAGCGCCCGGTCTGAACAAGGAACCACCAACATGGGTTACAAAATTGTCGTCGTCGGCGCCACGGGCAACGTGGGCCGCGAAATGCTGAACATCCTTGCCGAGCGCGAGTTTCCGGTGGACGAGATCGTCGCGCTGGCCAGCCGCAAATCGCTGGGTACCGAGGTCAGCTTTGGCGACAAGACACTGAAAACCAAAGACCTTGATACCTTTGATTTCACCGGCTGGGATATCGCCCTGTTCGCCATCGGATCGGACGCGACCAAGATCTATGCGCCCAAGGCGGCGGGGTCGGGCTGCGTGGTGATCGACAATTCCAGCCTCTATCGCTACGACGCCGACGTGCCGCTGATTGTCCCCGAGGTGAACGCCGACGCGGTGCTGGGCTATCAAAAGAAAATGATCATCGCCAATCCGAACTGTTCGACCGCGCAAATGGTTGTCGCGCTCAAGCCGCTGCACGACCGCGCCACGATCAAACGGGTCGTGGTCAGCACCTATCAATCGGTGTCGGGCGCCGGCAAAGAGGGCATGGACGAGCTGTGGGATCAGACCAAAAGCATCTACAACCCGACCGACAGCAAACCGCCGCGTCTGTTCCCCAAGCAGATCGCGTTCAACGTGATCCCGCATATCGACGTGTTCATGGAGGACGGACAGACTAAAGAAGAATGGAAAATGGTCGCCGAGACGAAAAAGATCCTTGATAAGAAAATCAAGGTCACGGCGACTTGCGTGCGGGTGCCGGTGTTCGTCGGCCATTCCGAGGCGATCAATATTGAATTCGAGGAACACCTGGACGAGGCCGAAGCGCGCGACATTCTGCGCGAGTCGCCGGGGATCATGGTGATCGACAAACGCGAAAACGGCGGCTACGTCACCCCGATCGAATGTGTCGGCGACTATGCGACGTTCATCAGCCGGATCCGCCAGGACCCGACCATCGACAACGGCATCAACCTCTGGTGCGTGTCCGACAACCTGCGCAAAGGTGCGGCCCTGAACGCGGTGCAAATCGCCGAAGTGCTGGGGCAGAAGTGTCTGAAGAAGGGCTGATTTGACGGCCAGAATACAAAGGCCCCGCCGATTGCGCGGGGCCTTTTGCGTTTCATGCCCGGACTTTCCTTAGCCGGTCCATCGCCCAGCCAACGCTGAACCCGTGCAGGATGGTCGACAGCAGAATGACCAGCGCCACCAGCGACCAAAGCTGGTTTTCGTTGGAAAACTCCATATGGCTGCCTGCATAGCACAGGTAATAGATCGACCCGATTCCGCGCACCCCATAGACCGACACGACGGCACGGTCGCGGTAGTCGAGGTCGGTGCGCAGCAAAGCGATCCACCCGGTCAACGGGCGGATCACGGCAATCAGGGCCAGCGCGATCAGCACATGGGTCCATGACAGGTCGGCGAACAGGATCGGTAACACGCTGCCCAGCGCGACAAGCAAGACGGCAGTCAACGCATGTTCGATCGATTCCGAAAAATCGTGCAGGCGCCGATGAAAGTGATGATCCTCCTGGATGCGGCGCAGGGTCAGGCCCATGATCGCGACGGCGATAAAGCCATAGCCTTCGACCAGTTCGGTAGATCCGTAGCACAACAGCACGCCCGCCAGTGCCACGACGCCAGACCCGGTTTCAGCCAACAGCGCGCCCCGCGGGATCGAAAACAGGATATAGCCCAGCGCCCGCCCCCCGGCCCAGCCCATGATGCTGCCCAGGACGATGCGATAGAGGACATCGCGCAGCAGCCATTCCCATGCCCAGACCTGTGGCGACAACCCCTCGGCGGCGACGATCAGCCCAAGATAGACAAAGGGAAACGCCAGGCCGTCGTTCAAGCCCGCCTCGGTCGTCAGGGCAAAACGCACCGGATGTTCTTGCCCCTCTTGTGGCGGGCCGACCTGAACGTCGCCGGCCAGAACGGGGTCTGTCGGGGCCAGCACGGCCCCCAGTAGGATCGCGCCCGCGACGGTCAGTCCGCCCAGCGCGACGCCAAGCGCGGCGACGGCGAAAATTGTCAGGGGCATGGCGATAGCCAGCATCCGCACCGTCGGCCACCAGCGTCGCCAGGGACGCAGAGAGTCGATCCGCATACCCGCGCCGAACAGGGCGATGATGACGGTCAGTTCGCTGATCAACTCCCACGGCAGGGGCGTCTGGCGGGGGTCGGGCAGGGTCGGTGCATTGGGGATGAACAATGCGGCGGCAGCCCCGAACAGCAGCATCAAAGGGGCCGATGCCGGTTCCCGGTTCGACACCAGTCGGGGAAGCCACCGGGCCAGAATGACCACGACCCCGACCACGACCAACGCAACATGATAGTTGCTGAACGAGAAAAAGGTGTCATCGGTCATTGTCCGGTCGCTCCACTGCTTTGGCGCCAAGACAATCTTCATTCGGGTTCATTGTAAACGGGGTGTGCGGCCGGTTGCCCGTAGGTTCAGGCACACCACAAAGGCCGCGGATCGTCCCGTTGCGGCGCAGGCATTTTTTCGTGTCCACCGCCAAGAACGGCCCCCCACCCTGCGTCATACTCCTGAAAGCGCCGGATCGTCCGGGCTTGCCAGTCTTGCCGGAACCCATCACCTTTCGGCCACCAACAGGAGTGACCCCCATGTTCCGTCCCCTCGTCAGCGCCCTCGCCCTGCTTGCCGCCCTGCCCGCCGCCGCCTTTGCCGATACGATCGAGGCGCGCGGTGTCATCGCAAATGTCACGATCTACCCCCAGGGTGCCCGAGTGCTGCGCCGCGTTACCGTCGACACTCCGCCGGGCGATCATCAGATCATCATCCCCGGTCTGCCCCGCGACACTGTGGCCGAGGCGTTGCGCATTCTGCCCGTCGCGGGCCTGCGCGTCGGTGCGGTCAATCTGGCCAATGGCCGTCTGCCCGTGACCACCGACACGACCGCCCCCGAGGTCGCCGCCGCCGAGGCCGAGGTCAAGCGGCTGGAACAGATTTTGCGCGACCGCGACACCGCGATTGCGGCGATCCGGCTGCGTGGCAGTGCGGCGCAGGATCAGATCGGGTTCTTGCAAAGCCTGAGCCAGCAGGCGGCGGGCGAACGTCTGACCTCGGCGGGGCTGGACGAGATCCGCGCCCTGGCCCGAATGGTGGGTGAAGAAACGCTCGCGGCCCGCCAAACGATGCTCGACTCTGAAACCGAGGCGCAGGCGGCGCTGTTAGCCCGCGAGGATGACACCGATGCGTTGGACAAGGCCCGACAGGCGCTGGCGGCGCTCACGACTCCTGACACCGAGCAGGCGGTGCTGACGCTGGCCGTCACCACGACCACCGCGGGGCCGATCACGTTTGAGATCACCACCTATGCGCCCGAGGCCCAGTGGGCCCCGGTCTATGACATGAACCTGACGACCGGGGATGCCCCGACCCTGTCCGTCGAACGCGGCGTTGTCGTCAGCCAATATACCGGCGAGGATTGGTCGGGCGTCAGCCTCACTCTGTCCACCGCCCGCCCCGGCGAACGCACCGATCCGTCCGAGGTTTTCAGCTATGCGGCCCGGATCGTCAGCGAGGCTGAACTGGCCAAACTCTATGGGCGCACCGCAGAGTCATCCGGTTTCGGTGGCGCGTTGATGGATTCTCCGGCCCCGGCTGTTGTGGTCGAGGAAGCCCGGATGGTGATGTCTGCCGACTTTCAGGGCGCGACCCTGACCTATGTCTATGACGGCACCGTCGATATCCGCAACGGCGTCGAAAACCTGCGCCTGACGTTGGACACCGTCGATATGGACGTTGCAACATGGGCCGCCGCTGCGCCCCGGTCCGACCCCAGCGCTTATCTGGTGGCCGAAATGACCAACACGTCGGGCGAGGTGTTCCTGCCCGGTCCGGCCCTGCTGATCGCCGACGGGTCGCTGATCGGTTACACCGAACTGCCGCTGATTGCGGACGGCGACGAGGCCAAGGTAGGGTTCGGCGCGATCGACGGCATCCGCCTGACCCGCACCGTCCCGAACCGGACCGAGGGCGACATCGGCATCATCTCGCGGTCGAACCAGCAATCGGAAACCGCGCAGATCACGGTGGAAAACCTGACCGGGCAGGAGTGGGCCATCCATCTGCGCGACGCCATCCCCTATTCGGAACAGGACGATCTGGTGGTGGCCTATACCGCCAGCCTGCCGGTCACGACACTTGATCCCGAAGGGCGGCGCGGGGTGCTGGAATGGGTGTTCGACCTGTCGGCGGGCGACACGCAGGACATCAAGGTCGATCTCACGCTGACATGGCCAACCGGGTTCGTGCTGCAATAGGGGCTGACGCAAAACGCTTTCGCCTGTGGTTGACGATCAGGTCGGGCAGTGCCGCGCAGTCGTCGCGATCTGTCCGGTTTGGTTTCGACATGAGCAAAACTTTGCGCCGTCTTGAAACTGTTTTCGCGACACAGTCGTGGTTTCGCCGTGTGGGGCAGAAACGATAATGGCAGGAAGCTGCCATGACCCGATCCTTGCGTCGCATTTTTCAGATCACGACCTTTATATCCGCGCCGATGACTGCGCGGCGGCATCGCCCGCGAGTGACCCGTGCCGAAATCGCGGCTCTGTTTGGTCCCGAACTGGGGTATGTCGCACGTGACTTTGGCGTGCGGGCCTGATCAGATCGGGTCAAACGTGTCGGTCGCGGCGTCCAGCATTTCCAGCGATCCCTCGCCGATATGGTTCCACAGGCCGTGCAGTGTCAGCCTTTCGTCGTCGATGGCGGCGCGCACGAACGGAAACGTCAGCAGGTTTTCCAGCGACACCCGGACCGCCTCTTTTTCCAGTGCGGCGCGACGGGTGGCGTCGTCGCCCGCTGGCAGGCGATCGAAACCGGGGCGTAGAATCTCCATCCAACGGCCGATAAAGCTGCTCGATTTCTCCAGTTCGGGGGCGTGGCCGCTGCACATGTCATAGCAGCCGTCGACGCCGCCACAGCCCGAATGGCCCAGCACGATCAGATGCGCCACCTTGAGCGAGGTCACCGCATATTCCACCGCCGCCGAGGTGCCGTGATATTCGCCGTCCGGGTTATAGGGCGGCACCAGATTGGCGATGTTGCGGTGGATGAAAAATTCGCCCTGATCGGCGCCGAAAATCGCCGTCACGTGAACCCGGCTGTCGCAACACGAAATCACCATCGCGCGGGGCCGCTGCCCGTCTTCGGCCAGACGGCGATACCAACCGCGGTTTTCGGCATAGGTCGTCGCTTTCCAGCCGTGATAGCGATTGATCAGATAGGCCGGCAGAGGGCGGACAGCGTGCATGCGAGGCTCCTGATCGGCGTTCGCTCCCTCAATAGGCAGCATTTTCCAGAATTTCGAGCGATTTCTGCCTTTGCGATAAACCAGTTGGGAACCATGCCGGAGGTAATCAAGACGGATGAAACATCGCCCACCGATACAGCCGCACCTGATCGCCGCTTTGCCTGCGGTGATCCGTTTGGTGCCCCGCGATCCGCTGCGGATGGATCCGGCGCCACTGTCGCGCCTCTATCTGGATCTGGGCGAACAGGGGGCCGAGGCCGTGATTTTTCGCGCCCTCGACGATCTGACGCGCCGCCTGAACCGGATCGACGATGCGCATCGGGGCTGCGATTTCGCCACCATCGGGCAGGAAACGCGCCGGGTGCGGGTGATCGCCGAACAGATCGGCCTGACCGAAGTGGCCGAGGTGGCGGCACATGTCATCGACTGTTCCACGGGCGGCAACGGCATGGCCCTTGGCGCGACGCTGGCCCGGCTGATCCGCGTCACCGACCGCTGCGTCACCGAGATTTGGGCACTGCGGGGGGTCGGGTCGTAGGATGCGCGGCAAGCCGACGGTCTGCCCCCCCTTGCGGGCATTCGCCCAACGGATAGTCTTGCGCGGATTGCACCGCCCAAGGACAACCGATGACCCCTGATTTCGCCGCCGATACTGCCACCGCGATCCCGCTGATCGCCGTCGCGCCAGACGGCGTCGATGCAGCCCTGGCCGATCTGCCGGACCCGGCCCGGACTTGGGCGTTGGCACAGGGATTCACCGGGGCTGCCGGGCAGGCAATTGCGCTGCCGGGACCGGATGGTGCGATCAGTCACGCGTTGGTCGGTCTGGGCGACGCGGCAGCGCAGGCGCGGGGCCGGTTTCTGGTGGCCGAGGCGGCGCGCAAATTGCCCAAGGGTGACTATCGGCTGACCGGGTTGGCGGGGGATGACCTGACCGAAGCGGCACTCGGCTGGCTGCTGCACAGCTACGATTTCGCCCGTTACCGGACCGAAAAACCCGCCCCGGCGCGGCTGGTGGCGCCCGAAGGTGTCGATCTGGCGCAGCTGCGGGCCGTCGTCACAGGCGAATGTCTGACCCGCGATTTGATCAACACACCCTCATCCGACATGGGGCCGGACGAGTTGGAACAGGCCGCCCGCGATCTGGCCAAGGCGCACAAGGCTAAGATCAGGGTCATCAAAGGGAACAACCTGATCAAGCAGAACTTTCCCCTGATCCACACGGTCGGGCGGGCGTCGGTGCGGGCCCCGCGGCTGATCGATATGACGTGGGGCAAGACCGGGCCGCAGCTGACGCTGGTGGGCAAGGGCGTCCGTTTCGACACCGGCGGTCTGGATATCAAACCCGCCGCCGGCATGGGGCTGATGAAAAAGGACATGGGGGGGGCCGCCACCGTTCTGGGGCTGGCCCATATGATCATGGCGACAGGAATGGCGGTGCGTCTGCGCGTCCTGATCCCGGCGGTGGAAAATAGCATCGACGGCAATGCGTTCCGGCCGCAGGATGTGTTGACGGCCCGCAATGGCCTGACTGTCGAGATCAACAATACCGATGCCGAAGGGCGGCTGGTGCTGGCCGATGCCCTTGCGTTCGGGTCCGAAGGCCGGCCCGATCTGATGGTATCGATAGCAACGCTGACCGGGGCGGCGCGGGTCGCCGTGGGGCCGGATCTTGCGCCATTCTACACCGATGACAATGCCCATGCCGCGGCCCTGTCCGCCGGGGCGGTCAGTGCCCGCGATCCGGTCTGGCGGATGCCGTTCCATGACCCTTACGAGGCGCTGATCGAACCCGCCATCGCCGATCTCGACAACGCGCCGTCGGGCGGATTTGCCGGGTCGATCACGGCGGCGCTGTTTCTGCGCCGGTTCGCATCGGTGCCCTACATGCATTTTGACATCTACGGCTGGCAGCCGGTCGCGGCACCGGGGCGGCCCAAGGGCGGCGTCGGTCAGGGCGCGCGGGCGCTGTTCGACGCCTTGCCGGTGATGCTGGATCTGTGAGGATCGCGGCCGCAACCAGAGCCGACATCGGCCCGCTTGCCGGCCTGTGGCACGATGGCTGGCACGAGGCGCATGCGGCTTTGGTGTCGGCCGCTCTGACGGCGCTACGCACTCCGGCCGAATTTCAAGCCCGCGTCACCGCGCATCTGAGCGATACCTCGGTGGCCTGGATGAACGGCGAGATTGTGGGGTTCGTCATGGTCCAAGACGATGAGATCTATCAGCTTTATACGACCCCGGCTGCGCGTGGGACCGGCGCAGCGCAGACCCTGATCGCGCAGGGTGCGGCGCAGATTGCGGTCCGGTTTCCCCGCGCATGGCTCGCTTGCACAGTCGGCAATGACAGGGCCGCGCGGTTTTATGAGAAATCCGGCTGGGCAAAGCTGGGGATCATAGATTTGCCGCTGGAAACCTCGGCGGGGCCGTTTCCGCTGAACGTCTGGCGGTTCGAAAAGGAGGTGACCGCATGAGCGACCGACGCACGACCCTCGCCAATGGACGCGTCGCGGCATCGCATTTGCAAGGGCAGGTGCAGGCCGACGCCTACGTGGTCGGCGACCCGGCCAGCATTGCCGACGCCGTGGTCGATCTGTGCCGCGCCCCCGCTGGGTTGCGCGAACGGCAACTGCTGCTTGGTAACCCCGTCAGCGTTTACGAAATCCGCGACGGATGGGCGTTCGTTCAATCCAGCCTTGATCAGTATGTCGGCTATATCCGCGTTGCCGCCCTTGGCGCGGCAACGACCCCAACTCACCGCGTTGGCACCTTTGCGACCCATGCCTATGCGGGCGAAGACATCAAATCGGGCGACCTGATGGCCCTGCCGTTCGGGGCGCGGATTGCGGTAACGGCGGAACGGTCCAAATTTTACGAAACACCCCAGGGCTACATCCCCAAAAAACACCTGCGCCCGCTCGACCGTCCGTTCACCGATCCGGCGACGGTGGCACAGCTGCATTTCGGCGTGCCCTACCTGTGGGGCGGCAATTCGACCCGCGGAATCGACTGTTCAGGACTAGTGCAGGCGGCCCTGCTGGCCTGTGATATTGCCTGCCCCGGCGACAGCGACTTGCAGCGGGCGGCGCTGGGTGCGGAACTGGATGCTGTCACGCCGTTGCAGCGCGGCGATCTGTTGTTCTGGAAGGGGCACGTGGGCATGATGGTCGATGCCGACACGCTGATCCACGCCAACGCACACCATATGGCAGTGGCCTACGAGCCCGTCGCGGCGGCGATTTTGCGAATCGCGGCGCAGGGTGGCGGCGATGTAACGGCGCGGCGGCGGCTAGGCTAGGCTAGGCTAGGCTGAAACAATCGTCAGTCGGCCCTGTTTTGCCCATTCCAGAATGATCGCCCGCTCGGTCGCATAGTCATGCGGCGTGCGATAGTCGGCGGGGTTGTAATAGGTCTGCGTCGCGCCGAAATCGAAACCATAGAGCGTCACCGATGCGGCACTGTTCAGGCGCAACAGGTAGCTGATCATCATATAGCCCGATGATGGCCGACGCCCGATCCGGTTCCGGTCGGCCAGCCAGTAGCGGTAGGCATAGAAAATCGTCCGGCGGACATTTTCCGGGCGTTTGAACGCATAGTGCCGCATCTTGGGCGTCAGCATGACAAAGGCTTGTGGGGCGAAACGGCTGGCAGTCTCATCTTCTGTCAGTTCGGGGGTGATCCCGACCAGATCGGTGCGGCTGCCTTGGGACGCCGCATTCACGACGAACCCCTTGTTCAGCCGGATCACCACATCATGCGCGTCTATTTTGGGTCCGAAATCAGTGTCTAACAAGGAATTTGCGTTGCCAACCACGGCGACAGACCTGCCCGCGATCATCGCCCCCAGCATTGCATCCGAATTGCGCGTCAGCTTGAACCAAAATCCGCGCGGCGCCTGCCACAGATACTTGCGCGGAAAGGCGCGGACACGGGGCGAAATCACGGCAGCGTCCCGCCATTGTCGCGCCAATAATCCACCATCCAGCGCACCGGCCCGCGGCCGACATGCGGAAAGATGCCCCACCAGCCATGCCGCAGCAGGTCAGATGGCCGGGGATCACCGTGAAAGGCGATAACGCGGGTTTCGGGACCCGGTGGGCGCGGTGGCATAAGCAAGCCAATTCCCACCGGACGGCGCAAATGATATTTGAAACTCACGACCCACTCCGGCGGCCAGAACCCCAGGCTTTGGGCAATGTCTTGCAGATAGACCTGTTCGATCCGGTATCTGGAGACCATGCCCGCCGGATCGTTCAAAAACTGCTCCAGATAGTCGGGGTTTTGCCCAAGATCGAAGGCAAAGATGCCGGTGCCCGCCACCTGCGCGCCGGTGCCGCCACCCGGTCGCCAATTCGGCCCGACGTCGATCACGACCAGCGGCGCGGACATGTCGAACATCGCATCCAGCGACCCAAGCACGACTGAATCCAGGTCGATGAACAGCGCCCGCCCGGTCAGCCCATACAAATCGGCGGCAAAAACGCTCAGCTTGGCCCAGCCACCTTTTTTCCACATCGCCGGGGTCAGGCCCATGTCGGGGATCGGGAAAGTCTCGACTTCGGGGCGCAAACCTTCGGTGTCTTCGGTCAGACAGACGAACCGGAACGGCCCGGTGATCTGCGCCTGGCAGGCACTATACAGGACGTTGACGTAATCGGGCGCATACAGCGTGCCCCATTTCATGCAGATCACAACGCGGTCTTTGGTCATCCGGGTCCATCCCCTTTTCGTCTGCTTAGGCATCGCCCGCCCGCTTGTCCACGCGGATTGCCCTGCCCCCGGCCCCCCGATAAGGTCGGCGCGCATAATCACGGCAGGCGCATGACCAGATCCATCCTTTTTGTCACCGGCACCCGCGCCGATTTCGGCAAACTTGAACCGCTGGCCGTGGCCACCCGCGACGCCGGGTTTGCCGTGTCGTTCTTTGTTACCGGAATGCATCTGCTGGATCGTTACGGCCTGACCAAGGTCGAGGTGCATCGGATGGCGGGCGTCACGGTGCATGAATTCCTGAATCAGCGGGCGGGCGATCCGCAAGATATGGTTCTGGCCAAGACAGTTATGGGATTTTCGGATTTCGTCACCGAACATCGCCCCGATCTTATCGTCGTGCATGGCGACAGGGTCGAAGCGCTGGCCTGCGCTTTGGTCGCCGCGACGAACTACGTCCGTTCCGCCCATATCGAAGGCGGCGAGGTGTCGGGGACCATCGACGAGGTGTTCCGGCACTGCAATACCAAGCTGGCAAGCCACCATTTCGTGTCGTCCGAACAGGCGGCGCGGCGGGTTAAATCCTTGGGCGAACCAGACGGCGCGATCCATGTGATCGGCTCGCCCGAGCTGGATTTCCACTCGAAAGACTCGGGCGTGACCATCGACGCGGTGCGTCAACGTTACGATATCCCCTTTGCAGACTATGGAATCTGCGTGTTTCACCCGGTGACCTCCGAGACGGACACGATGGGCGCTCAGGCCCGCGACCTTTATGGGACGTTATCGGCGTCGGGGCGCAATTTCGTGCTGATCGCGCCGAACAACGATCCGGGATCGACAGCGATTTTCGACGTCATCCATGACCTGCCAGCCGAGCGTTTCCGCACCATCCCATCGATGCGGTTCGCGCATTTTTCCGAGCTGATGAAAAACGCCGCCTGCATGGTCGGCAATTCCAGCGCGGGCGTGCGCGAGGCACCGTTTCTGGGCATCCCGTCGCTCGACATCGGCAGCCGTCAGACGAACCGGGCCGAATCGCCTTCTGTCGTCTTTGCCGATGCCGGGGAAACCGACAAGATTGCCGCGTTCCTGCGCGATCATTGGGGCAAGACGCAGGCGCGTCACACCGCATTTGGGACCGGCAACGCGGCGCAACGGTTCGTTGAAACCCTGCGGCGCGACGCGTTCTGGGCGGGGACATTACAAAAAGAGTTTACTGACATTGGCTGATCCGCCTTCATGGCCGATGCGGCTCTATCAATGCGCAACATGGGCCATGTCACCCCTTGCGGGGCCGATTTTGAAACGTCGTCTGGGGCGCGGCAAGGAAGACCCGAACCGTTGGCGCGAAAAACTGGGGGCGGCATCGGCGGCGCGCCCTGATGGGCCACTGATCTGGTTGCATGCCGTTGGTCTGGGCGAGGTGCTGGCCTTGCGCGGGTTGATCGGTGCGCTGTCCGACCTGCGCCCGGACCTGTCGTTTCTGGTCACCTCGACCGCCCGCAGTTCGGCACAGGTCTTCGCGGCAAATCTGCCGCCACGGACGATTCACCAGTTTTTGCCGTTGGATACGCCCGGACCACGCCGCGCATTTCTGGATCACTGGCACCCCGATCTGTCGGTCTGGGCCGAGCAGGATCTGTGGCCGGGGCTGATCGCCGACACAGCGGCGCGACGTATCCCGCTGGCACTGGTCAACGCCCGGATGGATAGCCGCGCCTTTGCTGCCCGCAAGCGTTTCGCTGGTGTGTTTCGCCCGACTTTGGCGCGCTTTACCTTTGTCGCAGCGCAGGATCGGGCGACGGCGGATAATCTGGCGGCTTTGGGGGTGCGTGCGCAGGTCACCGGATCACTGAAACCCGCGGCGCCGGCCTTGGCCGACCTTCCGCAGGACAGGGCTCGGTTAGCCGAATTGCTGAAAGGTCGTCGGGTCTGGCTGGCCGCGCCAACCCATGCCGAGGACGAGGCGCTGGCGCTGGCTGCGCAGACCCAGATGGCGAAAGATCGCAACCTGCTGCTGATCGTGGTGCCCCGCGACGTCGACCGGGGCCGTGTCGTCGCCGACCGCGCCCACGCCCTTGGTCTGCTGACGGGCCTGCGATCATTGGGCGATGATCTGCAAAAAGCGACGCAGGTCTATGTTGCCGATACGCTCGGCGAACTGGGGCTGTGGTATCGGCTTGCCGATACCGCCCTGATCGGGGGCACGTTCGGGCCTGTGCAGGGTCACAATCCGTGGGAAGCCGCGCAGTTACAAACCGCCATACTGCACGGCCCGCAGACCGGCAATTTCGCCGCAGACTATTTTGCATTAGACACTCACGGCGGCGCAAAACTGGTGGAAAACGCGGCCGGCATCGTCGCCGCGTTGACCGGGCCAGACCTGCCCGCCCTGCGGAAAAGCGCAGCAGCTCTCGCCGCCGAAGGGCCAAAGATCGCGCAACGGCTCGCCAATCAACTGATTGCCCTGTTGCCCGATGAATGATCCCTTTCCCAGCCAGCGCCTGCGCCGCTTTCTGATCCTGTATCACCTCACATGGGTCGTCCTTTTGCCGGTGATCCTCGGCTACCTTTGGTGGCGCGGGCGGCGCGACCCGGACTATCGCCGTCACCTGTCGGAACGGTTTGGCCGAATCAGCCCGAAGCCCGGCGCGGTCTGGATCCATGCAGTGTCTTTGGGCGAAGTCCGGTCGGCTGATCCGCTGATCCGGGCACTGTTGGATCGGGGCGAGGCGGTGGTGATCACCGTTTTTACCCCCGCCGGGCGTCGCGCCGCCACCGCGGCCTTTGCCAGCCAGATTACTGACGGATCGGTGCAGGTTTCTTGGGTGCCGTTCGAGTTCAATTGGACCTACCGGCGGTTTTTCAGGGCGTTCGCGCCGAAATACGGGCTGGTGATGGAGGTCGAGATCTGGCCGCAGATGATCATGGCCGCCCGCACCGCCGGTGTGCCGCTGTTCATGTGCAACGCGCAGTATCCGTCGCAAAGTGCTGTGCGCGATGCCAGACGCCTGCCGTGGCGGGCCGATCTGATGCGCGGTTTCGCCGCTGCGCTGGTCAAATCCGATCTGCAACGGGATCGTTTTGCTGCCATCGGGGTGGCGAATATCCGCGTTACTGGCGAGCTGCGGTTCGATCAGCCGATCCCGGATACTCTGGTTGCCGCAGGTCTGGCGGCCCGACAGGCCATTGCGCCGCATCGTCCGGTCGTGGTCATCACCAGCGCTGTCGAGGGCGAGGATGATCTGTATATCGCCGCGATGCAGGCGACGCCGGGGACGCTGTTCATCTACGTCCCCCGCGCCCCCGAACGCTTTGTCGCGGTGGCCGAGACGATCCGCACCAAGGGTTTGCGCATGATGAAACGGAGTGATCTTTTCGACTCTAATATGGCATTAATGTCACCGAACGGCGAGGTTGACGTGATCCTGGGCGACAGCCTGAACGAGATGTATTTCTATATCGCGATGGCCGACCGGGCAGTGATCGGCGGCGGTTTCCACCCGAACGGGGCGCATAATATCATCGAATCGCTGGCGCTGAAAAAGCCCACAATTGTCGGCCCGCATATCGACACGATCGAATATCCGGCCATCGAGGCGATTGCTGCCGGGGTCTGCATGCAGGTGCAAGACTTGCCGGGCCTGATCGAAGCAATCACGAATCCCATGACCGCGTCCGACATCGACCGTTTTTTCGCAACTCACGCCGGGGCCGTGGCCCGCACGCTAGCCGCACTCGACGAACTTACCAGCCGCTGAAACCGCCATCGACGTTGACCAGTTGCCCGGTCATATATCCCGCCTGCGCCGAACAGAGAAACAGCATCGCATCGGCGATTTCGTCAGGGGCGGCCATCCGTCCCGCCATAATCAGCTCGCCGACGCGGCGCTGAAATTCGTCGGAATGGTTATTGAACACGGCCCCCGGCGCGATGGTGTTTACCGTCGCCTGCCGTTTCGCCCAGTAGCCCGCCAGCCACAGCGTCAACCCGTGAATCCCGGCTTTTGTGGTTGAATAGGCACTGAAACTCTTGAATGGCATCCCTTCGTAAATCTGGTGATGCGGCCCGTTCAGGGCATACATCGACGCCACGTTGATCAGCGTCGCGGGGTATTTTCCGACAATATCGCGGTCCATCTGTCGGGCGATCATGAAGGCGCCAGTCAGGTTGGTTCGCAGGGTGCGTTCCCAGTCGCTGACGCTGGTATTGGCGAAATCGGGAAACGGTTTACCTGCCCCCATCAGCAATTCGCCGGTGATCGCGGCGTTGTTCAGGATCACGTTGGGTTCCCATCCGTCGCCCATGATCCGCTTGAATATCGCCTCGCAGCCGGCCTCGTCACCGACGTCGAGGTCGTAGAAACGGAAATTGTCGTTGCCCTTGTGTTCGTCCTGCAAGGCGTCTGCCCGGTGCCCCGGCAAGTCCGACGACACCACCCGCGCCCCGGCGGCCAGCATCCGGCGGACGTAGGTGGACCCGAGAACCCCGCCCGATCCGGTGATGAAAACGGTACGACCCGAGAGTTGGTTATCCATGTGATTGGTCCTTGATTCGGCTCTGCAAAAGGAACTCCACCAGCGTGAAGTCAAAGGGGCTGTCGATATCGACGCAGCGCTCGGGCGGCATGAGATAGGGGATCACCCTGCCTTGATAGAGACTGCTTGCGCGCCGCAGATAGTCGGGCGCGACAACATAGGTGCTGGCCGCGTGTTCATAGACGACAGGGGCCTGTTGGCGCGCCACGACACCGCCAGGCAATGGTTTGGAGAGGTGCAGCGCCCCGGTTTCGTCGGGTTCGACCAGATTGAAATAGGGGTTCTTGCGGGCTTCGCAGCAGGACATCACCATATCGGGGGCCTGATCGGCGAACACCGCCAGCGCCGCGTCAATATCTTCGGGCAGGCGCAGCGGCGAGGTGCAGTCGAGGTCGAGAAAAGCGGTGGCCGGGCCGGTCAGTTTTTCGGCCTCGGCCAGCGCGTGCTGCCAGACGCCCCATTTGCCGGCACCATCGGTGGCCAGATGCGCCGGACGCAGGCCGATTTTTAGCGCGCCCTTGGCGATGGCGTGGTCATAGATCGCTTCGTCGTCAGTGGATACGACCACCGCATCAACCTGCGCGTTCGCAAATAGCTGGTCCAGCGACCAATCGATCAGGGGCTTGCCGCAGATCGGATGAAAGTTCTTGCCCGGCACCCCCTTGGACCCTTTGCGCGCGCCGATATGACCAATGATCATATGTACTCCCCCGTTACGTTGCCGCCGAATTGCCGGGTTTCCCAGGCTTTGGCAAGCAGAGCGCAGGATGCGCCGACGCGGTCCAGACGGGGCAGGTGTTCCACGTCCGACACCGCCCCGCCGCCGACCAGCGCCAGAAAGTCGCGCATCGCGTGAATGAACATCGCGTTGCGTTCCAGCGGCATCTCGATGGCACGTGGGCCATTGCCGCGGTCGATCAAATACCGCTCCGCCGCAAAATCGAAATCGACGACCTGCTCGGTGCCGCACATGACTGCCCGGCGAACCAGCGATGGCGCGAGGTAATCCATCGCCACGCTGCCCCCCGCGCCAAGACTGATCCGGGTCGCGAAATCGACACCGGGGAAATCGGCGTGACCCATTGAATCGACCCTATGCAGGCCCGATTTAGGGAAAAGCGTCGCCGCCATGTCCAATTCGTGACAAAGGTCAAGCAGCACGCCGCCACCGTCGGCCCGCGCCGCATAACTGTCGGCGAACGACCAGTTCAGCCGCCATTGTCGCACGTCATGACCGATCTCGAAATTGAATCGAAAGATGTCGGTCAGATCCAGCCGCGCCAGATGCCGAAATGCGGGATGGTAGCGCATCATGAAGCCGACGAGAGAGCGGTCGGCAACCGGGGCTGCGGCTTGCATGATCTTGACCAGCGTCGCCGAGTCTTGGGCCAGCGGCTTTTCCACGTAGAACGGCAGACCCCGTTCGGCGCAAAGCTGCACCAGTTCAAGCCGCACCTGCGTTGCTGTCGCGATCACCACGCCGTCAAGCGGCTGTGCGTCCAGCGTCGCGGCGCCCTGAAACTCGCGATATGGTTTGAGAATCGCTTTGGCCCCGAGCACCCCGAGGTTTCCGTGGTGCCGTTGACCGATCGACCCGGCGCCGATGACCATGATCCGCATGTGTTGCTCCGCCGTCGTTTCCCCAGATGTTTCATATCGCCTGCGCCGGGGCAACGGGCCGTGCCCCGTCACATTCGTGTCACCCCGATTGCGGCAAAGCCCGGTCTGGGTCACAACTTCGCAGACCGAACGGAAAACTCATGCTCGACGCCACCCTGCGCCCCTTGATCGACCCGCCCTTGAACCGGCTGGGCCAGTCGCTTGCCCACCGCGGATTGACGGCGGATGCGATGTCGTTGATGGGGTTGGGTTTGGGCCTTTTGGCCGCTTTGCTGATCGTCGTGGGGTGGACCGGACTAGCGCTGATCCCGTTGCTGGCGGGCCGGTTTGCCGATGGTTTGGACGGGGCCGTGGCCCGCGCCACCCAAACCACCGATTTTGGCGGTTATCTGGATATCGTCGCGGATTTTGCGTTTTACGGCGCGATCCCGCTAGCGTTCGTGTTGCAAAACCCGGCCCTGCACGGTGCGGCAGGTGCGTTTCTGCTGGCGTCGTTCTATGTCAACGGCACCAGTTTTCTGGGCTTTGCCATCCTCGCCGAAAAGCGCGGAATGGAAACCCGGGCGCAGGGGGTCAAATCGCTGTATTATTCCAATGGCATCCTCGAGGGCACGGAAACCATCGTGTTTTTCGTCTTGCTGTGTCTGTTTCCGGACTACTTTAGCGTCATGGCGTGGGTCTTTGGTATCCTTTGCCTCACCACCGCCACTCTGCGAGTGCGCGCCGCGCGCCGCCTTTTTCCGCACTCAAAGGACCGCTCATGAAACACCTTGCCATCCTCGCCGCCCTGCTGGCCCCGCTGCCCGCCCTGGCCACCCCGAACCCCGCCGACTGGGACGCGGTGCTGGCCGAGGCGCAGGGCCAGACCGTGTATTGGAACGCCTGGGGCGGGTCCACCACGACCAACGATTTCATCGCATGGATCGCCGACAAGGCGATGGCCGATTACGGCGTCACCCTTGAACACGTCAAACTGACCGACACCGCCGATGCTGTCACCCGGGTGCTGTCCGAACAGCAGGCCGGGGTAAACGACGGTGGCGCGATCGACATGATCTGGATCAACGGCGCCAATTTTGCCGCGATGAAGGATGCCGGACTGTTGTTTGGTCCGTTTGCCGAAGAATTGCCGAATTGGGCCTTGGTAGACACCAAAGACAAGACGGTGCAGACCGATTTCACGGTGCCGACCGATGGCTATGAGAGCCCTTGGGCGATGGCGCAGGTGGTGTTCATCCACGATACCGCCGACATGCCGGAAACGCTTGGGTCAATGCAGGCAGTGTTGGAATGGTCCAAGGCCAATCCGGGCCGGTTCAGCTATCCGCAGCCGCCGGATTTTCTGGGCACCACGTTTCTGAAGCAGGTTCTGGTCGATATCCTGCCCGATCCGTCGGTGCTGGCCGCGCCTGCATCTGACGACACCTATGACACGGTTGTTGCCCCACTCTGGGCCTATCTTGACGAGCTGACGCCGACCTTGTGGCGGGCTGGCAGGGCCTATCCGGCGACCGGCAATGCGCAGTTTCAATTGATCGCCGACGGCGAGGTTGATCTGGCGATTTCTTTCAGTCCCGGTGCGGCGACGGCGGCCATTGCCAACAATGAACTGCCCGACACCGTGCGCACCTTTGTTCTGGACAAGGGCACCATCGGCAATGCGTCGTTCGTCGCGATCCCCTACAATTCGGGGGCCAAGGCCGGGGCGATGGTCGTCGCCAACCTGCTTCTGTCGCCCGAGGCGCAGGCGCGGGCGCAAGACCCGGCAGTTCTGGGTTATGGCCCGGTGTTGGACATGGATGCACTGAGCGCCGACGATCGCGCCCTGTTCGACGCCATCCCGTTGGGCATCGCCACCCTCACACCCACGGAATTAGGCACTGTGCAGGCCGAACCGCATCCCAGCTGGATGACGAGGATCGCCGCCGACTGGGCCGAACGCTACGGCGTTGTTCAATAAGGTGTCGCCTCGCGTGACACGCCAGCGATTTCTGCCTTTCGTCCCTTCCCTGACCATCCTCGCGATGCTCGGGCCGGTCATCGCGGGGCTCTACGGCACCGTACTGCCGGCGTTTGGGCATTTCCCGGCAATCGGTCTGCAAGGCCCGTCGCTCGACCCGTTTCGCACCCTGTTGGCGACACCCGGCATCGCCACGTCGGCCCGCCTTTCGCTGACAACCGGGCTGGTCGCGACGGCGCTGTCACTGCTGATCGTCACCCTTGTGACCGCAGGCTGGTCGGGCACGCGGGCGTTTCGGGCGCTCGAGCGGTTGCTGTCGCCCCTGTTGTCGGTGCCGCACGCCGCCGCCGCCTTTGGCCTTGCCTTTCTGATCGCCCCATCTGGCTGGATCGCGCGGCTGGCTTCGCCTTGGGCCACCGGCTGGACCCGGCCGCCCGATCTGCTCATCGTCCAGGATCCTGCCGGGCTGGCAATGATCGGGGGTCTGGTGGTGAAAGAAGTCCCGTTTCTGCTGCTCATGACGTTGGCCGCCTTGGCGCAGACGGATGCAGTGCGCAGCGGGCAAGTGGCGCAGGCGTTGGGTTATGGGCGGCTGACCGGGTGGATCAAGGGCGTGTTCCCCCGTGTGTATGCGCAGATTCGCCTGCCGGTTTACGTGGCTTTGGCGTTTGCGATGTCGGTCGTCGATGTTGCGATCATTCTTGGCCCGACGACGCCGCCGCCACTGGCAGTGCAAATCCTGCGCAAGATGTCCGACCCCGATCTGGCAATGCGCACAGTGGCCGCCGCCGGGGCGCTGCTGCAACTGGGGCTGGTCATCGGCGCGCTGGTTCTGTGGCGTCTGGGCGAGGTTGCGGTCGCGGCACTGGGTCGTTGCTGGATCATGGCTGGCGGGCGCGGGCGGCTGGACGCGCCGCTGCGCTGGCTGGGCATTGGGGCCGGAACAGTGTCTGCATTGGCTGTTTTGCTGGGTCTGGCCATTCTGGCGGTCTGGTCGTTTGCGGGCTTCTGGGGGTTTCCCAAGGCGCTTCCCGACAGCTTTACGATGGCGACCTGGGTGCGGCATGCGCCCGGGCTGCGGGCAGCTTTGGGCGAAACGTTTCTGATCGGGATCGTGGCCACGTCCATCGCCCTGATCCTGACCCTGGGTTGCCTCGAGGCGGAATACCGGCATGGGCTAAAGATCACGTCGCGCGGCCTCTGGCTTCTCTATCTGCCTTTGTTAGTGCCACAAGTCGCGTTTCTGCCGGGGTTGCAAACCCTGATGCTAAGCGTCGGTGCCGATGTCGGGCGCACCCCCGTGATCCTTGTCCATCTGGTGTTCGTGCTACCTTACATGTTCCTGTCGCTGGGCGATCCGTTCCGGGCCTGGGATGCGCGCATGGGGACCACCGCCGCCGCCCTTGGGGCCAGCCCGGATCGGGTGCTGTGGACGGTGCGCCTGCCGATGCTGCTGCGTCCGGTCCTGACCGCGACGGCGGTTGGCCTTGCGGTGTCGGTCGGGCAATATCTGCCGACACTTCTGATCGGCGGCGGGCGGGTGGCGACGCTGACGACAGAGGCGGTGACCCTGTCGGCAGGCGGCGACAGGGCGGCGATTGGCGCCTTCGGGTTGATGCAGACCGGCGCCGCGCTGGTGCCGTTCGCGCTGGCCCTGCTTGTTCCGGCGCTGGTCTGGCGTAACAGGCGGGGGCTGCGGCATGGATAAGGGGTTGGAGTTGCGGCAAGTGGCGATTGCGCGGGGTGACAAACCGTTGCTGTCGATCGACGCGGTAATCGCGCCGGGGCAAGTGCTGACCATCATGGGGCCGTCCGGCGTCGGCAAGTCGACGTTGCTGTCGTTTGTCACCGGGACGCTGGCGCCGGGGTTCACCGCCACCGGGCAGGTCTGGCTGGACGGGCATGACATCACCCACCTGCCGCCGCATCGCCGGATGGTCGGCATCCTGTTTCAGGACGATCTGCTGTTTCCGCACCTGTCGGTCGGTGCCAATCTGGCGTTTGGGCTGCGACCGGGGGGCAGCAAGGCCGAGCGTCGGGCAAAAATCGACTCTGCATTGGCCCAAGTCGGTCTTGAAGGCTATGCGGGCCGCGACCCTGCCACCTTGTCCGGCGGCCAAAAGGCCCGCGTGTCGCTGATGCGGATGCTGCTGTCCAACCCCTGCGCCCTGCTGCTGGACGAGGCGTTTTCGCGTCTTGATGCCACTCTGCGCGCCCAGATCCGCGATCTGGTGTTCGACCGGGCGCGGGCGCTGGACCTGCCGGTTTTGATGGTGACGCATGATGCCGATGATGCCCAGGCGGCGGATGGCGAGGTCATTACGCTGGGCTAAAATTTACCATTTGATAAAAAAATGGATTGTGGCAAACTGGCCCTTACAACTGACCGGAGCCGCCATGCCAAATCCGATGACTCCCGGCATCACCGCCGGACGCCTGCCCGCCGCCGAGATCGCCGCGAATTTCACCGACCTGCACCCTGCGTTGGCCCCGCACGAGGCCGCCGTCGCTGCCGACCGCTGTTATTTCTGCCACGACGCGCCTTGCGTCACTGCTTGCCCCACGGCCATCGACATCCCGCTGTTCATCCGCCAGATCCAGACCGGCACGCCCGAGGCGGCGGCGCGGACGATCTTTGAACAGAACCTCCTTGGCGGGATGTGCGCCCGGGTCGGCCCGACCGAAACCCTTTGCGAACAGGCCTGCGTGCGCGAGGCCGCCGAGGGCAAGCCGGTTGAGATCGGCCGTTTGCAGCGCCATGCCACCGATACGCTGATGGCGCATCAAAGCCATCCGTTCAACCGCGCCGCCAGCACGGGCAAGCGCGTGGCCGTTGTGGGCGCCGGGCCTGCGGGCCTGTCTTGCGCCCATCGTCTGGCGATGTTGGGCCATGACGTGACCCTGTTCGATGCCCGCCCCAAGGCCGGCGGCCTGAATGAATTCGGCATCGCGGCCTATAAAACCCCCGACGATTTCGCGGCGCGCGAGGTCGATTGGCTGCTCCAGATCGGCGGGATCACGGTGCAGACCGGCAAGGCGCTGGGCCGTGACGTGACGCTTGATGAGCTCAAGGACAGCCACGATGCGGTGTTTCTTGGTGTTGGCCTGGGCGGCGTCAATGCGCTTGGCGCCGCTGGCGAGGACAAGGCTGGCGTGCGCGATGCCGTTGGTTTCATTGCCGAACTGCGGCAGGCGGGCGACCTTTCTGCCTTGCCGGTGGGTCGCAATGTCGTGGTGATTGGCGGCGGGATGACGGCGGTGGATGCGGCTGTGCAATCAAAGCTGCTCGGCGCGGATTCTGTCACCATCGCCTATCGCCGGGGTCGCGACCGGATGGCGGCGAGTCGCTATGAGCAGGATCTGGCGGCGTCCAAGGGCGTGCGCCTGTTGTTCAACGTCCAGCCCGTCGCGGTGCATGGCAATGGTGCTGTGCGCGAGATCGAACTGGCCTATACTGGCGACGATCTGCAACCGACCGGCGAAACCATCCGCCTGCCCGCCGATCAGGTGTTCAAGGCCATCGGCCAGACCCTGACCGCCGACGGGGGGCTGACGGTGGAGCGCGGCAAGATCGCCGTCACCGGGCCGGGCCGCACCAGTGCGCAGCGTGTTTGGGCCGGCGGCGATTGTGCCAGCGGCGGCGACGACCTGACCGTGACAGCCGTAGCCGAAGGGCGCGATGCGGCGCTGGATATTCATGCAAGTCTAATTGGATGACGGAAATGACAGGGTTATCTCCAACCGAGCGGACAGCCCTTGATCAAATCGCGGTATTGACCGATCCTAAGCGATTGCGCGGCCTGATTGCGAACGCCCGACGCCTTAAATCCACAGAAGTTGAGCGGGCCGCTTTCGCCCGACTTTGTTTTATTCAACCTGAGGCGAACCCGGCGACGGTCGAACATGACGTTTGGCAATCTATTCACGCGCTGGAGGAAATGCTTAGAGATGAACGAGGCAAGACCGTTCGCCTATCAAGAACGCGGCAAAAAATTGCTCGCGATGGCGAAGCAAAAACTGCGTCTGATCTTACACTAAAGAATGACGCGTCTGCAGGTTTCACCGACCTTATTGAACGGGGCCATGCAGAACTGACTTTCGAGGCTGTTGTCCTTCGCCATCCCAAAACTTTTGGCGAAGATGTTCTGGCAGCCGCTCGAAACAGACTCACTAATGCTGGACTCGATCCAGCGAAATTCATCCACCCCCAAAAGGGAGATCGCATAAATGGCTGACCTTTCCACTAGCTTCATCGGGATCAAATCGCCCAATCCGTTCTGGCTCGCCTCGGCGCCGCCGACCGACAAGGAATACAACGTCCGCCGGGCTTTCGAGGCCGGCTGGGGCGGTGTCGTCTGGAAAACGCTGGGGTCCGAGGGGCCGCCGGTAGTCAACGTCAACGGGCCGCGTTACGGCGCGATCTATGGCGCGGACCGGCGGTTGCTGGGTCTGAACAACATCGAACTGATCACCGACCGCCCGCTCGAGGTGAACCTGCGCGAGATCAAGGCGGTGAAACGCGACTGGCCGGACCGGGCGATGATCGTCAGCATCATGGTCCCCTGCGAGGAACAGGCGTGGAAAGACATCCTGCCGCTGGTCGAGGAGACCGGGGCGGACGGGATCGAGCTGAACTTTGGCTGTCCGCACGGGATGTCCGAACGCGGCATGGGTGCTGCGGTGGGTCAGGTGCCCGAATATATTGAAATGGTCGCCCGTTGGTGCAAGCAATACTCCCGGATGCCGGTGATCGTGAAACTGACCCCGAACATCACCGACATCCGCAAACCGGCGCGGGCGGCCAAGGCGGGCGGGGCGGATGCGGTTTCGTTGATCAACACGATCAGCAGCATCACCTCGGTCAATCTGGATTCGATGTCACCCGAGCCGTCGATCGACGGCAAGGGCAGCCACGGCGGCTATTGCGGCCCGGCGGTCAAACCCATTGCGCTGAACATGGTCGCTGAAATCGCGCGGGACGCCGAAACGCGCGGCATCCCGATTTCGGGCATTGGCGGCATTACCACATGGCGCGACGCGGCTGAATACATGGCGCTCGGCTGTGGCAACGTGCAGGTTTGCACGGCGGCGATGACTTATGGGTTCCGCATCGTATCCGAGATGAAATCGGGCCTGTCGCAGTGGATGGACGAAAAGGGATATACCAAAGTCAGCGATTTTGTCGGCATGGCAGTGCCGAACGTGACCGACTGGCAGTATCTGAACCTGAATTATGTCGCTAAGGCGCATATCGACCAAGATGCCTGTATCAAATGCGGCCGCTGCTATGCGGCCTGCGAGGATACCAGCCATCAGGCGATCGCGATGTCGGAGGACCGCACGTTCAGCGTGATCGATGCTGAATGTGTCGCCTGCAACCTGTGTGTCGAGGTCTGCCCGGTGGAAAACTGCATCGACATGGTGCCGATGCAGGCGGGGCAGGTGGACCCGCGCACCGGCAAGGTGGTGCAAAAGGAGTATGCCAACTGGACGACGCACCCGAATAATCCGGGTGCTGTGGCGGCAGAATAGGTTACCAGCCCTTTTCGGTGATGATCTTGTCGGCTTTGGCACCCAGCGCCTTGAGCGATGTGCGCACGTCGTCCACCATCTTTTGTGGACCGCACAGATAAAACCACTGGCCGAAATCGCTGACCGTGTCGCGCAGATAGTCGTTGTCGATCTGGCCTTTGTGCAGGTTTGAATCCGGATCTTCGGAAACCACGAAATGCGCCCTCAGGCCCGTCATCTTGTTCCATTCATCGCGCAGGATGATGTCATCTTCGGTCTTGTTGGCAAAAATCAG
>JBBQHC010000016.1:0-41126 GCA_038323615.1 Rhodobacterales bacterium
ACGCCAGCAGGTCGAGCCGCCCGGTGGCGGGCAAAAACCCTGCAGGCACATCCTCGGCATAGAGCCGCGCCTAGAACGCATGGCCGTCGATCCGCAGGTCCGCCTGTCGCAGCGGCAAGGGTTCGCCCGCCGCCACCCGCAACTGCCATTCCACCAGATCGACGCCAGTGATCTCCTCGGTCACCGGATGTTCGACCTGGAGCCGCGTGTTCATCTCCATGAACCAGAACCGGTCCGGGCGCAGCCCGTCCGACCCATCGACGATGAACTCGATGGTTCCGGCCCCGCTGTAATTGATCGCCTTCGCGGCCTTGACCGCGGCGTCCCCCATCGCCTTTCGCATGGCATCGGTCATCCCCGGAGCCGGGGCCTCCTCGATCACCTTTTGGTGGCGGCGTTGCAGGCTGCAATCGCGTTCGAACAGATGCACCGCTTGCGCGCCGTCGCCGAACACCTGCACCTCGATATGGCGGGGTGCGGTCACGTATTTCTCGATCAGCACCGCGTCATTGCCAAAGGCGGTGCGCGCCTCGGCCTTGGCACTCTCCAGAAGTTCGGCGAAATCGGCGGCCCGTTCGACCAGCCGCATTCCCTTGCCGCCGCCGCCGGCCACCGCCTTGATCAAAACCGGATAGCCGATCTTTTCGGCCTCCTGCGCCAGCGCCTTGGGGTTTTGGTCATCGCCCAGATATCCCGGCACCACCGGGACACCCGCCGCCTGCATCAGCTTTTTCGCGGCATCCTTGAGACCCATCGCCCGGATCGCCTTGGCGGACGGACCGACAAAACGCAGCCCGGCCCGTTCTACCAGCTCCACGAACTCCGGATTCTCCGACAGAAAGCCATAGCCCGGATGGATCGCCTGCGCGCCGGTATCCCGCGCCGCCTGAATGATCAGATCGCCGCGCAGATAACTATCGGCGACCGGGGCCGGGCCAATGCGGACGGCGTGATCCGCCATCGCGACATGCAGGGCATCGGCGTCGGCGTCAGAATAGACGGCGACAGTCTGCACGCCCATCCGGCGGGCGGTGCGAATGATCCGGCAGGCGATCTCGCCCCGGTTGGCGATCAGGATGCGGGTGAACATCGCGCTTACATCCGAAACACGCCAAAGCGTGTGTCCCTGATCGGCGCGTTGCAGGCCGCGGCAAGGCTAAGCGCCAGCACCTCGCGCGATTTCCGCGGGTCGATGACGCCATCGTCCCAAAGCCGGGCACTGGCATAAAGCGGGTGCGACTGTTCCTCGAACATGGCGATGGTGGGGGCCTTGAAATCGGTTTCCTCTGCCGCCGACCAGTCTTTGCCTGCCCGTTCCAGCGCATCCCGTTTGACCTGCGCCAACACGCCGGCGGCCTGTTCGCCGCCCATCACGGCGGTACGCGATGTCGGCCATGACCACATAAAGGCAGGCCCGTAAGCCCTTCCCGCCATGCCATAATTCCCGGCGCCATACGACCCGCCGATCACCATCGTGATTTTCGGCACCGCTGTCGTTGCCACTGCCGTCACCATCTTGGCCCCATGCCGGGCGATGCCTTCGTTTTCGTATTTCTGCCCGACCATAAAGCCGGTGATGTTTTGCAGGAAAACCAAGGGGATCCGGCGCTGACTGCACAATTCGACGAAATGTGCGCCCTTTTGCGCCGCCTCGGAAAACAGCACACCGTTGTTGGCGACGATCCCGCAGGGCCAGCCGTCGATGTGGGCAAAGCCAGTCACCAGCGTGTCGCCGAACCGGGCCTTGAATTCGTCAAAGCGGGATCCGTCGACGATCCGCCTGATGACCTCGCGGACATCGTAAGGCGTGCGCAGGTCCGCCGGGATGATATCCCAGAGATCGTCGATACTTACCGCCGGAAACTCGGGCGCAATCCGCAGGCCCGGTTGCGGCCCGTCAACCCCGCAGGACGATACCGCCTGCCGCGCCAAGGCCAGCGCATGCACGTCATCCTCGGCCAGATAATCCGCGACGCCGGACAGCCGGGTATGGACATCGCCGCCGCCCAGATCCTCGGCGCTGACCACCTCGCCGGTTGCCGCCTTGACCAAGGGCGGCCCGGCCAAAAAGATCGTCCCCTGGCCGCGCACGATGATCGAAACGTCAGCCATCGCAGGGACATAGGCGCCACCCGCCGTGCACGACCCCATGACCACGGCGATCTGCGGAATGCCCGCCGCCGACATATTGGCCTGATTGTAGAAAATCCGGCCAAAGTGGTCGCGGTCGGGAAACACCTCGTCCTGATTGGGCAGGTTGGCACCGCCGCTATCGACCAGATAGACACAAGGCAGATGGCACTGGGCGGCGATTTCCTGTGCCCGCAGGTGTTTCTTGACCGTCATTGGGTAATAGGTGCCGCCTTTGACGGTGGCGTCGTTGCAGACGACCATCACCTGCCGGCCATGCACACGCCCGACCCCGGCGATGATCCCGGCCCCCGGCGCGGCCCCGTCATACATCCCATGCGCCGCCGTGGCGCCGATTTCCAGAAACGGGCTGCCCGGATCAAGCAAACCGGCAACCCGGTCACGCGGCAGCATCTTGCCGCGGTCGGTGTGACGCGCCCGGGCCGCGTCGCCACCGCCCAGTGCTGCGGCCTCGGCAGCCAGCCGCGCCAAATCGAGCGCCGCGCGATGGGCGGCATGACTGCTGTGCTGGTCAACCGTCAATTCAAGCCCTGCCGCATATCGCACAGTTCCAGCGTCCGCTGCGCCGTCATCGTCATGTGGCAATTCGCCCCGACAATCGACCGGATCGACCCGTCTTGCCACTGGGCATAGGCCAAGGCGCAATCCGCATCGCGAAAGGCGATCCATGCCCGCTGTGCGTCGCGCAGCGCATCGGCGCGATTGATCACGCCGCCAGCGGAATCCTCGACCCGCATATCGTCACGAACTCTCTGATACACATCGTTCAATAAACCGTCCCAGATCGCGGTTTCCGCCCGAATGCAGTCGACGATTCCCAGCGTCGTCGATCCGTCGGCGCTGGCCGACTGGCAGGCATTCGCGGCCTGCCCGATACAGGATGGCGCGATGTCACCGATATCGGCGCTGGTCAGGCAATCGGACACCACGGTTGCATCGACCTTGGCGGACTGAGCGGCAGCGACGCCGGGGATTGCAAGGAATATCAGGGCGATAAGGACTTTCATAAATCGCTCTCCGGGTTTTCAAAACCGAACCGCTCGCCGTTTTTCCACGCGGTGCGGTCATTGCCCTGATTGGGAATACCATCGCGCAGCATCGCGGCGAGGTGCATCAGGTTCCACGTCATGATCGTGCAGTTGCGTTGGGTGAAATCGTTGTCGAACCCCACCCGTTTGCCATCGACGGTGTCGCCATACGACGGCCCCGGCCCCGCCTCGCCGATCCAGCCGCAATCGGCCTGCGGCGGGATCGTGAAGCCAAGGTGCGACAGGGCAAATCCGGTGGTCATCGCCACGTGTTTGATTCCGTCCTCGTTGCCCGTCACCACGGTGCCGCCGACCTTGCCGTAGAACACCGACTGGCCCCGGTCGTTCAACTCGGCCGACATCGCATAAAGCCGTTCGATCAGGATCCGGCAGACCGAAGATTCCTCGCCCAGCCAGATCGGCGTGCCGATGACGAGGATGTTGGCCGCCTTCACCTTGTTCCAGAGGGTAGGCCAGTCGTCGCGGTCGTAGCCGTGACCGGTCATGTCGGGATAAATGCCGGGGGGGACGTGATGGCTGAGCAGGTGCAGGTGTTCGACGCTGACGCCCTGCTTTGCCATGATGTTCGCACTGGCATTTAGCAGCAGCTTTGTGTGGCTTTCACCGGGGGTCTTTTTCAGGGTGGTGTTGATGAACAGGGCTTTCAGCCCCTTGAAATCGGTCATGGTCGGATCGGTCCTTCAATCATTTGCTTGTTGGTCGGTCGGCCCACGCGCCTGGATGATGGTCGCGGCAATACCATCCCGCAAGCAGATGGCCTGATCAATCCAACCGAGAATGTCTGCTGCAAATACCCCGCACTCCAGTGCAGCACTTTCGGGCGACAGGGATTGCCATGCCGCGGTTTCGGCCCGGATGCACCATTCATGTTTCTGGTTGCTGCTGGCAGCATCTGCAAACCGCGCAGGGGCCGCAATGCAGGCGTCGGTGATCTGCCCAAGACAATCTTCGTCTGTTCCTTTTTCAAGGCAGGCCGTCAGCCCAGCGACATCGTCGGGCCATGTGCCATCCGCCAACAACGGAGTTGCAAACAGGACAAGGACAGCCGCCACCCTCACCCGATCGCCCCCATCATTTCGCGCCCGATCAGCATCCGGCGGATTTCGCTGGTGCCGGCGCCGATCTCCATCAGTTTGGCGTCGCGGAACAGGCGGGCGACGGGCGCGTCGGCGAGAAACCCGGCTCCGCCCAGCGCCTGCACCGCCTGATGCGCCTGCAGCATCGCCTGTTCAGAGGCGAAAAGGCAGCAGGCGGCGGCGTCTGCCCGTGTCACGGTGCCCCGGTCGCAGGATTTGGCGACTTCGTAAACATAGGCGCGGGCGGCGTTCATCGCAGTGTACATGTCGGCCAGTTTGCCCTGCATCAGCTGGAACGACCCGATCGGCTGGCCGAACTGTTTACGCGACGCGACATAGGGCATCACCTCGTCCAGACAGGCGGCCATGATACCCAGACCGATGCCCGCCAGCACCACCCGCTCGTAATCGAGGCCCGACATCAGGACGCGCACACCGCGCCCCTCCTCGCCAAGGACATTGTCGCAGGGGACCTCGACATCGTCAAAGATCAGCTCGGCGGTGTTCGATCCGCGCATCCCCAGCTTGTCGAAATGCGGGCTGGTGCTGAACCCGGTCATCGTCTTTTCGATCAGGAACGCCGTGATCCCCTTGGCCCCCGCGCCGGGATCGGTTTTCGCATAGACGACCAGTGTGTCGGCATCGGGCCCGTTGGTGATCCAGTATTTGTTGCCGTTCAGGCGGTAGTGATCGTTGCGTTTTTCCGCCTTCAAGGTCATCGACACCACGTCGCTGCCTGCCCCGGCCTCGGACATCGCCAAGGCACCGACATGCGTCCCCGCGACCAACCCCGGCAGGTATTTCTGCCGCTGCGCATCCGTCCCGTTCAGTTTGATCTGGTTGACGCAAAGGTTGGAATGGGCGCCGTAAGACAGGGAAACCGACGCACTGGCTCGCGCGATTTCTTCAACCGCGACGACATGCGCGAGGTAAGTCATGCCCGCGCCGCCGAATTCTTCGGGCACCGTGACACCCAGCAGGCCGAGCGCCCCCATTTCCGGCCAAAGATCGGCGGGGAACAGATTGTCGCGGTCGACCTGCGCCGCCAATGGTTTCAGCCGGGTCTGGGCCCAACCGTGAACCATTTCGCGCAGGGCGTTCACGTCATCGCCCAGATCGAATGTCATGCTGGCGGTGAACATTCTCGCTCCACTTTAATGAACACTTGTTCAATTCATAGATCAGCCCTGCGGCCCGGTCAATTCCCCGGTTAGTTCGCCGCCGCCTGCCCCTGCCAGACCGCGCTGACCTCGGCCCGGATGATCCGTGCGATGAGGGCGCAATCGTCCAGCGAAAACGTCAATGGCAGCCGCATATCAACAATCCCGGCCAGCACCCGGTCGCTGGCGGGCATCGCCGGGGCCGGGGCATAGCGCCACGAGTCATAGCGCGAGGTAAAGCCGACAGGCTCGGCGCCGCCGAACCATTTCAGCTCGACCCCGCGATCCTTGCAGCGGGTCAACACCGCCTGGACGGCGTCGGATGGCCAGTCTGACAGCAGGAACTGGAACGACGAGGCGACAAAGTTTTCCGCCGCTGGCCGGTCGATCAGCGACAGGCCCGGGGTGTCGCGCAATCCCGCCTCGACCACCCGATACCGCGCGTTCCACTTGCCCGCCTGTTCGCGCAACAACCGCAGTTGCGGGCGCAGGATCGCGGCCCGCAGGTTGTCCATCCTGCCCGATATGTTGGGGGTTTCGTATTTGATCTGGGCAAAGGTTTCGGGGGGAGGTGCGGCTCGGTGCCGGTCATAAAGCATGTAACTGCCCGACAGAACAATCGCGCGGGCCATGCCGTCGGGGTCGTCTGAAATCAGCAACCCGCCTTCGCCGGAATTGACGTGTTTGTAGGTCTGGGTCGAAAAACAACCGAAACGGCCATAGCGCCCGGATGGCAGACCATTCCACGCCGCCCCCATCGTATGGGCGCAATCCTCGATCACCGTCACTCCCGCCGCGTCGCACAGCGCCATCAGCCGATCCATGTCGCAGATATGACCACGCATGTGGCTGAGTAGCAGAACCCGCGATTGGGGCAGTTTGGCAGCAAGGTCGTCAAGGTCGATCACCAGCCCCTTGGTGACGCCGACATAGATCGGCACCGCCCCCACGGCGGCAATGGCACCCGGTACCGGGGCAAGAGTAAAGGCGTTCGACAGCACCCGGTCGCCCGGTTTCACGCCGCAGGCCCGTAGCGCCGTCGTCATTGCGTAACCGCCCGATGCGACGGCAAGGCAGTATTTTGACCCGGTCATCATGGCAAATTCTTCTTCGAGCAGCGCCGCCTCGGCCACCTCGCCCGGCGCAGTATTATAGCGGTGCAGCCGCCCGTGGCGCAGCACGGTCAGGGCGGCGGCGATCCCGTCTTCGGGGATCGGTTCCTGCTGGGTGAAACTGCCTTTGAAGTCTTCCTGCATCGCGGACCTCCTGCCCCAATCTGGGCCACAGGACAGGCGCGGTCAATCGGCGACGGGTGCGACCAGGGCGGACAGGCGGCGATCGCGCAAAATCCGTAGGAACATCGCCAGCGCCACGGCCAGCACGGCGGCCGCGACAAAGAACGATATGACAGGAGATCGCACCGCCGCGTCGGGGCGCATGAAATAACCGAACAACTGGCTGTAAAACAGCGTGCCCGCCAGCATCGCGACGTTGGTTACGCTGGACAGCCCGCCCTGCAGCTGGCCCTGCGCGTCTTCGGGCACGGCACGCGACAGCAGCGCCGACAGCATCGGATGCACCAGCCCTTCGGGCGCGTGGATCAGCAGCATCACCAGCACGACGCCCAAATTGGGGGCAAGGCCATAGCCAGCGGCCGCAATCACCGCCATGACCAGCCCCGCCAGCACCACCTTGTGTTCGCCGAACCTTGCCGCCAGCGGCCCCGACAGGGTGCCTTGGGTCACGGCAGCAACGATGCCAAAGGCGGCCAGCGTCAGGCCGATGGTCGTCGCCGACCAGCCGAACCGGGCGATCCCCCAGAACGGCCAGATCGCCGGATAGATCGACGAGGCAAAGAAAAACACGGCCATGACCCAGACCAGCGGCATGACGCCTGCGTAAGTGGCGAACACCTTGAAAGTGGCGAAGGGGTTCGACCTTCTCAATGAAAAGGCGCGGCGTTTGGCTGGTGGCAGGGTTTCGGGCAGCACGAACCAGCCAAAGATGAAATTCGCCGCCGAAATACCCGCCGCAACCCAGAACGGCACCCGTGGTCCGAATTCACCCAGCAGACCGCCGATCGCCGGGCCGATGACGAACCCGACGCCGAACGCCGCCCCCATCAGGCCGAAGGCGCGTGCCCGATGCTCCGGGGCGGTCACGTCGGCGATAAATGCATTGGCGATGACATAGGACGACCCGGCAACCCCGGCGATCACCCGCCCGACGAACAGCCACATCAGCGTCGGCGCCAGGGCCGAAAAAATATAGTCGAAAAACAACCCCGCCACGGCGAGCAACAACAGGGGCCGCCGCCCATAGGCGTCAGACAGGCTTCCCATGATCGGGGCGAAAAGGAACTGCGCAGCGGCAAATGCGAAAAACATCCAGCCGCCGATAATCGCCGCCTGACCCAGGTCGACATGGCCGACATCCTCGATCAGTTGCGGCAGCACCGGGATAATCAGCCCGAACCCGACCATATCAAGCAGCACCGTGATGAACACGAACGTCACGGCGGATGTGCTGGCTGTGGCGCGGGCCATGTTCGTGCCTTTTCGGGGGTCAGGCCGGGAATAGCGGACCCGGCCAGCGCCGGTCAATTGGGGAAATCGGCGGCGGATGTCGCAATCGGGCCTGACGTTCGAACGCCGGCGCAGCAAGACTGCCGCCATGACGCCGCTCGCCCAGATCCACGACCTGCACTGGTCCGCCCTGCCCGACGCGGTGCAAAGCCGGGTGAAACTGCATCTGCTGGACCTGATCGGCGTCGCCGCCGGGGCGATGCAGACGCGCCTGTCGGGGATCATCCGCGATCATGCCATAGCACAATTCGGCGGCCCCTTGCCGCTGCTGTTCGACGGGCGAACATCCAGCGCCGCCGGGGTCGCCCTGGCCGCTGGCATGACAATCGACAGCCTGGACGGACATGACGGATTCAATCCGGCCAAGGGGCATATCGGTTGTCCGCTGTTCGCGGCGATGCTGCCGGTGGCGCATGAACGTGGCACCGGCGGAGCCGAATTTCTGGCAACACTGGTCATGGGCTACGAATTCGGCGCCCGAGCGGCGATGGCGCAGCATGGCACGGTCCCCGATTATCACACCTCGGGCAGTTGGGGCGCGGTGACGGCGGCGGCGGCTTGCGCCCGGCTGATGGGGTTGGACATGGACCGAACCCGCCACGCCCTCGGCATCGCCGAATATCATGGACCCCGCAGCCAGATGATGCGCTGCATCGACGCCCCGACTATGGTCAAGGACGGATCCGGCTGGGGCGCGATGACAGGGGTTTCAGCAGCGGTGCTTGCGGCGAACGGGTTCACCGGGGCGCCCGCGATCACGGTGGAGCAGGCGCCGCAGTATTGGGCCGATCTGGGCCAGCGTTGGTTCATTCTGGAGCAGTATTTCAAGCCCTATCCGGTCTGCCGCTGGGCGCAGCCCCCGATCGAGGGCGTCTTGGCGCTGCGCCGGGCGCATCGGCTGACATCGGACATGGTCGAACGGATTGAGGTCACGACTTTCCACGAATCGATCCGGCTGGCGACGCGACGCCCGGGGACGACGGAAGAAGCGCAATATTCGACAGCCTTTCCCGTCGCCGTGGCGCTGGTGCGCGGTGGCCTCGGGCCGGACGACATTGCCGACACGACGCTGAATGACCCCGAAGTGCTGCGTCTGTCCGACAGTCTGGTGATGGCCGAAGATGCCCATGCCAACGCCGTCTTTCCGGCGACGCGGCTGGCGCAGGTGCGTCTGGTATTGCGTGACGGGCGGGTATTGCAAAGCGACTGGATGCAGCCCCGCTGGGACCATGACGCGCCACCACCGCCGGATGAATTGCGGGCCAAGTTTCACGGGTTGGCCGATCCGGTCTTGGGCGCGGCGTGGGCAACGGCGATTGAATCGGCCATCGACGGGCTGGACCAATCCGGCCTTGCCCCCCTCACCGACCGGCTGTTTCAGCCGATTAACCGCTGAACCTCGGCCAACAGCCCGTCGAAATGGTCGATGGACCCGTCCGGGTTCAGGTCAAGAACCGTACGCCCCCCCGGCCCGAAAGTGACAAGGATCGACGGCACCCCGGCAGCGCGGGCGGTCCTGTGGTCGGTTTCGGTATCGCCGACCAACAAACTTTGGGCAACGTTGCCGCCTGCCCGCTCGACAGCGGCGACAAAGGTGGCGGGGTCGGGTTTGCGCACCGCCAGAGTATCGGCCCCGATCAGCGATGCAAAGGCATCGCGCACGCCAAGCGCCGCCATCAGGGTCTCGGCCAGTCCTTCGGGTTTGTTGGTGCAGATACCAACCGCGTATCCGGCAGATTTCAGCGCCTCTATTGCCGCCATCGTGCCCGGATACAGGGTCGTGTGGGTGGAAATATCAGCCCCGTAAGCGGCCAAAAGGCGCGGATACTGGCGATCGATCTCGCTCATGTCGGAAAATCCAGACCGATCCAACCCCAACGTCAGCATCGCCCGGCCACCGCGCAAGGCGGTTCCGGCATCGCCCGGATGGCTCAGGACATCGCCTAAACCCAGATCACGAAAACAGGTGTTGGCCGCATTGATCAGATCGCGGCTGGTATCGGCCAGCGTGCCGTCGAGGTCGAAAATCACGGTGCGCATAGCGACTCCTGTCCGGTTTGCGCCTGATGTAACCCAACGAAACCCACTGTGAACCCCCCGCGACTTGCGATAATTGCCGGGGCAGGTCAGAACCGGGCCAAGAAACGCCATTTCTAAAAAAACGGGACAGGCATGAATATTGCAACGATAATCCTTGGCGCGGGCTTGGGCACGCGGATGAACAGCGACCTGCCCAAGGTGTTGCATCCGCTGGGCGGTGCGCCGCTGCTGGTGCATGCGATGAAGGCGGCGATGTCGCTGGAACCCGAGCGCACGGTCGTCGTCGCCGGGCCCGGCGCGGATGCGGTCACAAAGGCCGCACACGACTGGGATCCCGATGCGGTAGTGGTCGTGCAGGCCGAACAACTCGGCACCGCGCATGCGGTCGCGCAGGCGCAGGCAGCGCTGGATGGGTTCGACGGCGACGCGCTGGTGCTTTATGGTGACACGCCGTTCGTGCTGCCTGAAACGCTTGCGGCGATGATCGCGGCACGGGCCGATCATGCGGTTGTGGTTCTGGGGTTCGACGCCGCCGATCCGGGCCGTTACGGGCGGCTGGTGACGGCTGGCGACAAACTGGAACGGATCGTCGAATTCAAGGACGCCGATACGGCAACACGGGCGATAACCCTTTGTAATTCCGGGGTCGTCTGCGCCGATGCAAGGCTGTTGTTCGACCTAATCGCCGCCGTCGGCAACGACAACGCGGCGGGCGAATACTATCTGACCGACATCGTCGCGATCGCGCGGTCTCGGGGCCTTTCCGCAGGCGTCGTGCGCTGCGCCGAAGCGGAAACACTGGGCATCAATACCCGCGACGAACTCGCCCGCGCCGAATCCGGATTACAGGCACACCGGCGCGCCGAGGCTCTGGCGGATGGCGTCACCCTGACCGCCCCCGACACAGTGTTCTTTGCCCATGACACGGTGATAGGGCGCGACGCGCTGATCGAACCGAACGTGGTTTTCGGCCCCGGCGTGACGGTGGAATCCGGGGCGCGGATCAGGTCGTTTTCGCACCTCGAAGGCTGTCACGTCTCGCGCGGCGCGGTTGTCGGGCCGTTTGCCCGCCTGCGCCCCGGCGCGGAATTGGCCGAGGACGTGCATGTCGGCAATTTCGTCGAAATCAAGAATGCGGTTGTGTCCGAGGGGGCCAAGGTCAACCATCTGACCTATATCGGCGACGCCGACATCGGGGCAAAGACCAACATCGGTGCGGGGACGATCACCTGCAACTACGACGGCGTATTCAAGCATCGCACGGTGATCGGGGCGAACGTCTTTGTCGGGTCCAACACGATGCTGGTCGCGCCGGTCACGGTGGGCGACAATGCGATGACCGCGACGGGCACAATCGTCACCGAAGACGTCCCTGCCGGGGCAATGGCGGTAGGCCGATCAAAGCAGGTCAACAAACCCGGCTGGGCCGTGCAAATGTTCGAAAAGTTAAAGGCGGCCAAGGCAAAGGCCAGTAAGGACAGCTGAAAATGTGCGGAATTGTTGGTATCCTCGGCAATCACGAGGCGGCACCGATCCTTGTCGAGGCGCTCAAGCGGTTGGAATATCGCGGCTACGATTCCGCCGGGATCGCCACGGTGAATGACGGTGCGCTGGACCGTCGGCGCGCTGTCGGCAAACTGGTCAATCTGAACGACGAACTGGTCCACAACCCGCTGGCGGGCAAGGCCGGGATTGGCCACACACGATGGGCAACGCACGGCGCCGCATCAGTCAAGAACGCGCATCCGCATCGCGCGGGCGGGGTCGCCGTTGTCCACAACGGGATCATCGAAAACTTTCGCGAGTTGCGGGCGTTTCTGGCGGAAAAGGGCGTCAGTTATGAGACCGATACCGATACCGAAACCGTCGCCCTGCTGGCCCAATATCACCGCGATCAGGGCCTGTCGCCGCGTGACGCCGCCGCCCAGACCATCGCGCGGCTGGAAGGCGCCTATGCTTTGTGTTTTCTGTTCGACGGTGAGAACGACCTGCTGATCGCCGCCCGCAAGGGATCGCCGCTGGCCATCGGGCATGGAACCGGCGAGATGTTTGTCGGCTCGGACGCCATCGCGCTGGCCCCGATGACCGATCGGATCACTTATCTGGAAGAGGGCGACTGGGCTGTCGTGACCCGCAATTCTGTCGAAATCCGCGATGCCGCCGGTCGGATCGCCAATCGCCCCGTCAAGATCGTGCAGATCGACGCGGCAGGTGCGGACAAGGGCGGATTCAAGCATTTCATGGCCAAGGAAATCGCTGAACAGCCGGTCGTGCTGACCGGCGCCCTGGCGCATTACCTGACCGACGAGGGCGCGGTGCGTCTGCCGGAACCGGGCTTGGATTTCGCCCAAATCCAGCGCCTGACCATGGTCGCCTGCGGCACCGCCTTCTATGCCTGCGTCGTCGCGAAGTACTGGTTCGAACAGATTGCCGGCGTGCCGGTCGAGGTCGATGTCGCATCCGAATTCCGCTACCGCGAACCGCCGGTGACGCCGGGCACGGTCGCCCTGTTCGTCAGTCAATCGGGCGAAACGGCGGATACTTTGGCCGCCCTGCGCTATTGCCGCGACAAGGCCGACCGCATTGTTGCGGTCGTCAACGTCGCCGAAAGCAGCATCGCGCGGGAAAGCGATCTGGCGTTGCCGATCCATGCCGGGGTCGAAATCGGCGTCGCCTCGACCAAGGCGTTTACCTGCCAGCTGACGACGCTGGCCATGCTGGTGCTGAAGGCCGCACAGGACCGCGGCCGGCTGGACGCGGCCGGAGTCGCGGCAAAGGTCGCCGCCCTGCGGGGATTGCCGGCTGTGATGAACCATGCCCTGGGGATCGAAGACCGCTGCATCGACATCGCCCGCAAGCTGGCCGAGGCCCGCGACATCCTGTTTCTGGGTCGCGGCCAGATGTATCCACTGGCGATGGAAGGCGCTCTAAAACTCAAAGAAATCAGTTATATACACGCCGAAGCTTATGCATCCGGAGAATTGAAACATGGACCGATTGCTTTGGTTGACAAGAACGTGCCAGTGATCGTCATGGCCCCGCGCGACGCCCTGTTCGACAAGACCGTCAGCAACATGCAAGAGGTCATGGCGCGGGGCGGCCGGGTGTTGCTGATCACCGACCAAAAGGGCGCGACCCAAGCGTCTGACGGGGTCTGGGAAACCATTGTGATGCCTGAAATCGACAATTTTCTGGCCCCGATCCTCTATGCGATCCCGGCCCAACTGCTGGCCTATCACACCGCCATCGCCAAGGGGACCGATGTGGACCAACCGCGAAATCTGGCAAAGTCGGTGACGGTCGAGTGAGCGTGACCGTAGCGCAGGCGCTGCCGCAACTGACGGCAGCAGGCAACCCGACCGAGGCGACCGCGATGGCGGCCTATCACAAGGGAACGCGTCCCTTTCTAGGCATCAAGGTGCCGGTGATCGATGCGATGGCCGGGGATTGGCGGGCCGACTGCACGCTGGACCAACGCCTTGCCCTTGCCGACGGGTTGTGGCGCAGCGACATTCACGAGGCCCGGATCGCCGCCGCCAAATTGCTGACGCAGGCGCGGATCAGGCCGGACGATGGCGCTTGGGCGCTGATCCAAACTTGGGTGCCTGACTTTGATGCGTGGGCCATTGCCGACCATGTCTGCATCGCCGGTCAGAAACGGCTGGTCACCGACCCGACCCGGCTGGATGATGTCGAGGTTTGGACCCGGTCGCCCCATATGTGGACCCGGCGCGCCGCGCTGGTCGTCACCTTGCCCTGGACCAAGCAGAACCACCCCAAACCGGAAGAAATCATGATCCGCGACAGGGTCTTGGGCTGGGCCGCGACCTATGTTCCCGATCAGGACTGGTTCATCCAAAAGGCCATCGCGTGGTGGATTCGCGAATTGTCCAAGCACGATCAGGAACGCGCTCGGGGGTTCATGGATCGCCACGGCGCCAAGATGAAACCTTTCGCCAAGCGCGAGGCGCGGCGGTATCTGCCGTAGCCCGGTGCGTCAGCCCGCAAAGACTTTCAGTTCGACAATCCCGGTCAGCGGCGCCCCCAAAAGGCGCATCGCGGGCAGGCTGATCTGGCTGCCGGACCCCGCCGCGCCGCCAGACGGGCGCAGTTCGACATTGATCGCGGTGCCGTTGTAATCGACTCGGCCTTGGGTCGATTGCGTGACCAGCGGCGTTTTCATCCAGATGCCGGGGTCGGCAGGTGATCCGAGCGTGGCGAGCGTGGTCCCAAGCGCCTGTTCGCCTGCGGGCGCGACGGTGGCGATTGCAGCGGCGCGGTCAGCCTCCGTTGTCGTGTCGAACTGGGCCGCAGTACGCGCCCCCTGCGGCGGCGTCACCACCGGCGCCGGGGCAGCCGACGCAACTGGGGCAACGGCATCGACCGACGACCCGGGGGCTTTGAAGATACCTTGCAATGAAGGAGATTCGCAGGCCGACAGGATTAGGGCGGATAACAGGGCGAACTTTTTCATGGTCGCAATCTAGGCCCGGATCACACTGCTGGCAACGCCCCCCGCACGTCTTGCGCGGCACCCTGCCGGGGCATAGGCTGCGGGTATGGAAACACTGACTGACCCCTTCGCCCGCGCGATCCGCTATTTGCGGGTATCGGTCACCGACCGTTGCGATTTTCGCTGCGTCTATTGCATGTCGGAGACCATGACGTTCTTGCCGAAAAAAGACCTCTTGACGCTTGAGGAGCTGGACCGGCTTTGCACCGCGTTCATCGGTCTGGGTGTGCAGAAATTGCGGATTACCGGCGGCGAACCACTGGTGCGGCGCGAGATCATGACGTTCTTTCGCGCCATGACGCGGCATCTGGACAGCGGCGCCTTGCAGGAACTGACACTGACGACGAACGGCAGTCAGCTGGAAAAATACGCCGCCGACCTGTTCGCCGCCGGGGTGCGGCGAGTCAACGTGTCTTTGGACACGCTGGATTCGGCCAAGTTCAGCAAGATCACCCGCTGGGGACGGCTGGAACAGGTGATCCGGGGGATCGACGCGGCGCAGGCGGCAGGGCTGCGCGTCAAGATCAATACGGTGGCCCTGAAAGGGGTCAACGAGGATGAATTGTTCGCGCTGGTGGACTGGTGTGCTGCCCGCGACTGCGACCTGACGTTTATCGAAGTCATGCCGATGGGGGATATCGGCAACGAGGACCGGCTCGCGCAATACTGGTCGCTGCGCGATTTGCGGGCGACCTTGGCCGAACGTCACGACCTGACCGATCTGGCCGAACGCACCGGCGGTCCCGCCCGCTATGTCCGCCTTGGGTCTGGCCAAAAGGTCGGTTTCATCACCCCGCTCAGCCATAATTTCTGCGAAAGCTGCAACCGGGTGCGGGTGACCTGCACCGGCGAAATTTATACCTGTCTGGGGCAGGAAGGGCACAGCGATCTGCGCGCGCCGCTGCGGGCGGCGGCGGATGACGGGCTGCTGGACGATGCCATTCGGGCAGCGATTGCGCTGAAACCCAAGGGGCACGATTTCGATTATTCGCGGCAGACGGTCGATGGGCAAGTGTCGCGGCACATGAGCCATACTGGGGGCTAAGAGCCTTTGATGGCTTTTCCGAAATTCAGCCCGCCAGAAAAACGACCCAGCCGGAACCGGCCAATGTCATGCCCCGGTGCGTCGCCCATCACCAGCGCCGCCGCAATCCGGCCAAATCCGGGGCCGATCCCGAATCCATGCCCGCACATCCCCGTGGCGATCGTCAGGCCGGGCAGCGTTTCGGCCCCGTCGATAATCGGCACGTTGTCGGGCAGCGTGTCGATCATTCCGGCCCACGCGGTTCGGATCGTGGTTGGCCCCAGTCGCGGAAAGATCGCGCTGAAATCGCGGGCCAGTTGTGCCACCTTGCGGGCGTTCGGGGCCGGGTTCAGCACGCGCATTGCCTCGAACGGGCTGGGTCCGTCTGCCGACCAGCGGCGCGGTGTGGTCCACGCGTCCGGAAAGCTGCGCGGCGCGCCGGGCCGGAAAACCGTGCCGAAAGGGTCGGCCAGCAGCGGGCGGAGATAATGGGGAATAGCGCGAAACGCGTCGGGGCCGATGTAGAGTTCGCGAAAGACATCCGGGGCCAGTGTATAGCCGCCATCGTCGCGCCGTCGCCAGGCGATCGTGTCAGATGTCGCGCTGTCAAACACCGGTGCCATCGGGGCGGTGGCGACGACGGTCGCCCGCACCGATAATTGTGGAATCGAGATGCCATGACGACGCAACAACAGCGCCGACCACGCCCCCCCTGCCACGACGACCGCCGACGCGGTGATCCGGCCCTGTTCAGTGACGACGCCTGCGACACGTCCTGCGGCCACGTCGATCATCCGCGCGGCGCAGTTTTCCACGATGGTGACGCCAGCCCGCACCGCTGCGCGCGCCAATGCCGGAACCGCGATCCAGGGTTCGGCGCGCATGTCGGATGCGGTGAACATCCCGCCTTTCCAGCGTCTTGCCGCATCGGGCAGCATCCGGGCCACTTCGGCCCCGCTCAGGATCCGGGTGTCAAGATCGTGTGCCTTGGCATGGGGCAGCCAGGCCTCGTAGTCGTCGACTTCGCGGGCCTTTTCGGCCAGATACATCGTTCCCGATTGGCGCAGGCCCAGATCCTCGCCCACCTCGGCGGCCAATTGCCGCCAGAGCGCGATGGATTCGATCATGATCGGCAATTCGGCGGGGTCACGGTTCTGCTGACGAATCCGGCCCCAATTGCGCGACGATTGTTCGCCCGCGACCCGGCCCTTTTCAACCACGACGGCGCGCAATCCGCGTTTGGCACATTCCCACGCCGTCATCAAGCCAATGATGCCGCCGCCGATGACGACGACGTCTGCGTCAGACGGCAGCGGACCGGGGTGTGTGACCGGGGATCGGTCCGAAATCGGGAATGGAGTCATGCGGACAGGTGATCGACCAGTTTGGCGATGAACGCTTCGCCTTGGGCGAATTGGTCAAGGCTGATGAATTCATTAGGCTGATGGGCCTGCGCAATATCGCCGGGGCCGCAGATCACGGCGGAATAGCCGCGTTGCTGAAACTGACCCGCTTCGGTGCCATAGCTGACCACATGGGCCGCGTTATCGCCGGTGATCTGACGCGCCAACTGTTCGGCGCGGCCACGAGTTTCAGGTTGCAGCGGCGGCACGTCGAAGGCCTGCGAAATCACGATGCCCGCCTCGGGACGGATCGCCTTCATCTCGGCCTCGATCCGCGCCACCTCGGCCTTGAAACGGGCGGTCCAGTGGTCAGCGGTTTCGCCCGGGACGGCGCGGAATGACAGGACAAAGCGGCAATCCTTGGCAGTGATGTTGTGCGCGGTGCCGCCGGAAACAGTGCCGACGTGCAGCGTCGTGTAGGGCGGCACGAAATCGGCGGCCAGCGGTGACGGCGTCGCGGCGGCATTTTCGGCGTTCACCCGGTTGCACCAATCAATCAGCCGCGCCCCCTGCATCACCGCGCTGACGCCGGTATGGAGCAGCGACGAATGGACCTCGACCCCCTGCATATGGACCGCAAAGCCCAGACCGCCCTTGTGCCCGGTGACCACCTGCATCATCGACGGTTCGCCGACGATCACCGCATCGGCGCGGGGCATTCCTTGCGCGACCATGTGGTCGATCATCGGCGGCGCGCCGGTGCAGCCGACTTCTTCGTCATAGGACAGCGCGATCTGCAACGGACGGCGCAGGCCGCGTTGCAGCGCCAGCGGCACCGCGGACAGCGCCAGCGCATCGAACCCTTTCATATCGCAGGTCCCACGGCCATAAAGGCGGTCGCCCTTTTGGGTCACGGTAAAGGGATCAGTGTCCCACGCCTGTCCATCAACCGGAACGACATCGGTGTGGCCGGACAGCACGACGCCGCCCGCCACGTCGGGGCCGATATGGGCATAAAGCGCGGCTTTGGTCCCGTCGGGGCTGGGTACCCGGACCGACGCGACGCCATAGCCATCCAGATAGCCCTGAACAAAGTCGATCAGGTCCAGATTGCTGTCGCGGCTGACGGTCGGAAAACCGACAAGGCGATCCATCAGATCGCGGGCTGTCAGATTTCCGGGCATGGGTGACTCCTTTGCCGCAAAGCTGGGCTGACAAGCGGGTAAGGTCAAGCCGGGGTAGCGACGGTCCCGGGGATGGGCAGATTGCCCAACCTATATGGCGTGTTTGCGGATCCGGCGGATCATCAGCCAAACGGCGATCAGGACCACCGGGGTGATAGCGGCCATGACACCGGCCTTTGACCAGTGCTGCGCCTCGGCAAGCGGGGCCAACAGATAGGCGGCAAGGTTGACTGCATAGTAGCTGATGGCGACCACAGATAACCCTTCGACGGTGCGTTGCAGGCGCAGTTGCAGGTCGGCGCGCCGATCCATCGAGGTGAGAAGTTCCTGATTTTGGGCGGACCGTTCGACATCAACCCGGGTGCGCAGCAGATCGCCCGCGCGAATGGCGCGTTCCGTCATCGCCTGCAATCGCCTTTCGGTGGATTTGACCGTGCGCATCGCCGGATCGAAGCGGCGCATCATGAATTCACCAAAGGTCTGCCGGCCTTTGAACCGAACCTCGCGCAGCACGTCGATGCGTTGGTTCACCAGCTGTTCATAGGCCCCCGATGCACCAAAGCGGAACGACGACTGGGCGACGATATTCTCCAACTCGCCCGAAATCGCCAGCAAGGCGTGCAGCGAGTCGGCGGGCTGGCTAGTTTGGGCCGCCATCGCCGCGACCAAGTCGCTAAGCCGTTGGTCCAGCGCACTCATCGCGGGGTTCAGTTTCCGGACGCGGGCCAGACCCAGCATCGACATCGTCTTGTAAGTCTCGATCTCGCACAGGCGCTGAACGACACGGCCAATGAGGCGGTTACCGGTTTCGGGACGGACGAATATCGCCATGCGCAGATGGCTTGCCGGGTCGATGCGGAAATCACCGGCGACGATCAGACCGTCATCCAACACGCGGGCAATCGCCAGACTTTCAGCAACGAACCAATCGTCAATCTTGGTTTCAATTCCCGTGTCGTCAGTCGCTTTTTCGATCCGGATCAGGGCGCTGGTGATCCGGGTGCCGGGGGCGGCGTCCAGCCAGTCGGCGGGAAATACGTCAAAACTGGCAGGGTCAAACGGGCGGGCGTCCAGACCGTTGCGAAAGATCGTGAAGGTAACGAATTCCGTGTGGCTTTCCCATTTCAGGTGATGTTTGCCGATCTGGCCAAAAAAGTGGGTCGCATCAGGCTTTGGGTGCTGGGCGCCAAACCGATCCAGCAGGTCGATCAGATGCGCCCTGTCAGCGGCGACGTCGCGGGCGGCGGCGTTGCGGGCCGGTTTGATAGCCAGAAAAAGCGCAAGGCTGTCGGGTTCGACCGCCGGAAACGGGCGGGCATGCAATTCGTTCGCCATCGCATAGCGCAGAGGGTGATCTAGGATAGGGGACATCGGACGCGACCTGTCTGGGTTTCATCCCTACCCTAGCGCGGCCAATCCGGCAGTAAAGCCAGAAAGACACGTCTTTTGAAATACTTAGTGGCACACGATGGCATACCGTGCGCCGCCACCATCTTTGACCGTTTCAGATACAGACCACATCCAGCGGCGGAAAGCCGTTAAAGCAGACCGACGAATAGGTGCTGGTATAGGCCCCGGTGTTGCGGATCAGCACCCGGTCGCCCGATTGCAGCGTCAGCGGGAAGTTCATCAGCCGCTTTTCATACAGCACATCGGCACTGTCACAGGATGGCCCGGCAACGATGCAGGGCCCCATTGGATCGGCGTCGCGTGCAGTTTCGAACTGATAGCGGATCGCCTCGCCCTCGGTTTCCGCCAGCCCGGAAAAGCGCCCGATGGACAGATACAGCCAGCGATGCAGATCGCGGTCGGATTTGCGGCTGACCAGCATGACCTCGCAGACGATCACGCCGGCCTCGGCGACCATGCCACGACCGGGTTCGGCCATGATGGTTTTTACCTCGCCAAAACGCTCGGTCACCTGCGCGATGACGGCGCGGGCGTAATCGGTCGGGGCCTCGATTGCTTCGCCGTAGAAGGCCGGGAACCCACCGCCGATGTTAAGCAGGGTCAGGTCGTGGCCGGCATCCTTGGCCGCGTGCCAGATGCCTGCCAACGCGTCGAGCGCCGGGCCCCACATTTCGGCGCGCCGGGTCTGGCTGCCAACATGAAACGAAAACCCGATCGGGTTCAGTCCAAGTTCCTTGGCAAAACCCAGCAGGCGCACGGCGGTGTCGCCATCACAGCCGAATTTGCGGGTCAGCGGCCAGTCGGCCTGCGAAATTTCGACAATCAGGCGGATGTAGACAGACGCGCCGGGGGCATGGGCGGCGATCTTTTCCAGTTCTTCGTCGGCATCGGCGGCGAACAGGGTAATCCCTTGGGCATGTGCCCATGCGATGTCGGTCACCCGTTTGATCGTGTTACCGAACGACACATGCGCCGGGTCGGCACCGGCATCAAGGCAGAGCGCCACTTCGGCACGCGAGGCGGCGTCGAAATGCGAGCCGAGCTTGACCAGACGGTCGATAACTTCGACCGCCGGGTTCGCCTTGACCGCATAGTGAATGTCGGCATGGCCAAGGCCCGCCTTGAGCGCGTGATACTGGGCTTCGACCCGGTTCACGTCCAGCACCAGCGTCGGTTTGTCGAATTCGCGGCTGGCAAGATAGGCGGCCAGACGATCGGTGGTGGCGTCTTGCGCCAAGGCGTTTGTGATCGTGGGGGTCATTCGCATCTCCAAAAGACCCGGCCATAACGCGGATGTCCGCGCGAGACCGCTCAGTTCCAAGGAGACGTTACCGTCGCTGCATGAACAGGCCTTGCGATAAGCTGCTCAGCTTCAGAGGCGCGTGCGTTGGCGTCTTTGGGGGCTGAAATGGGGCAAGTGCGGGACCAGATCAAGGGTTTTTTGGCCCTTGGGGAAAGTTTTCGCAAAACGCGCCATTGCGGCAGGTGCAGAGGGGGCGCTGCCCCCACCGCTGCGCGGCCCCCCGGAATATTTTCGGCCAAAAGAAGGGGTAAGGTCAGGTGATTTTCGTCAGCAGTTCATCCAGCGATTTTTTCGCGTCGCCATAGAACATCCGGGTGTTTTCCTTGAAGAACAACGGGTTTTCGATCCCGCTATATCCCGTCCCCTGCCCGCGCTTGGACACAAATACTTGCTTGGCCTTCCAACACTCCAGAACTGGCATGCCTGCGATGGGGCTGTTCGGGTCATCCTGCGCCGCCGGGTTCACGATGTCGTTCGATCCGATGACAATGGCAACGTCGGTGTTGGGGAAATCGCCGTTGATCTCGTCCATCTCAAGGACAATGTCGTAGGGCACCCGCGCTTCGGCCAACAAGACGTTCATATGGCCGGGCAAGCGGCCCGCGACCGGGTGGATCGCAAAGCGCACCGTCTTGCCCTTAGCCCGCAGGCGTTTGGTCAGTTCGCTCACCGATTGCTGGGCTTGGGCCACGGCCATGCCGTAGCCGGGGATGATGATGATGCTGTCGGCTTCGTCCAGCGCCGCCGCAACACCGTCAGCGTCGATGGCGATCTGTTCGCCCTCGATTTCCATTGCCGGACCGGTGGTGCCGCCAAAGCCGCCAAGGATGACGGACACAAAGCTGCGGTTCATCGCCTTGCACATGATGTAGGACAGGATCGCACCGGAGGAGCCGACGAGCGCCCCGGTGACGATCAGCAGGTCGTTGCCAAGGGTAAAACCGATGGCAGCCGCAGCCCAGCCGGAATAGCTGTTCAGCATCGACACGACGACGGGCATATCCGCGCCACCGATGCCCATGATCAGATGGTAGCCGATGAACCCGGCGATCAGCGTGACCAGCAGCATCGTCCAGATGCCCGCCCCGTTGAAAAACAGGAACCCAAGGGCAAGGCAAAGGATCAGTGCGGTCGCGTTCAGCAGATGCCCGCCGGGCAGCTTTTTCGGCTTGCCATCGACCTTGCCCGCCAGTTTGGCAAAAGCGATGACCGATCCGGTAAACGTGACGGCACCGATGAAGATGCCCAAGAACACCTCGACCTTGAGGATCGCGATTTCGACCGCGTCCTTGTTCCAGAGTTTGGCCCCGAAACCGGTCAGTTGGGCGGCGAGTTCTTCGACCCCTGCTGCCTTCATCGACAGCACCGATTGCAGCATGATCTCGGCATTCAGGCCGATGAAAACAGCAGCCAGACCGACGAAACTGTGCAGCGCCGCGACCAGTTGCGGCATTTCGGTCATCTGCACCTTGCCAGCAATATACTGCCCGGCAAAGGCCCCTGCCGCCACGGCGACGACGATCAGAAAGACGTTATAGACGCCGGGGCCAAAGATGGTGACAAACACCGCAATAGCCATGCCCGCGATGCCGTACCAGACCGCGCGTTTGGCGCTTTCCTGACCGCTAAGTCCGCCAAGCGACAAGATAAACAGAACAGCCGAGACAACATAGGCGGCCGAGACGAAACCGATGCTCATGACGCGGCCCCCTTAAGATTTCTGGAACATGGCGAGCATCCGGCGCGTTACCAGAAAGCCCCCCACGATATTGATGGAGGCAATCAGCACCCCGATGAACGACAGCACGACGACGATCCAGTTGCCCGCGCCGATCTGCAACAACGCACCCAGAATGACGATCCCCGAAATCGCGTTGGTGACTGACATCAGCGGCGTATGCAGGGCGTGACTGACGTTCCAGATGACCTGAAAACCGACGAAACAGGCCAGTGCGAAAACGATGAAATGCTGCATGAAACTTTCGGGGGCAAAGGCCCCGATCAACAGCATGACCAGCCCGCCAAGGGCAAGAATACCGATCTGGTTCTGGGTCTGTTTCTTGAATGTCGCGATTTCAAGGCTGCGCTTTTCGACCGCCGTCATTTCCTTGACGGCTTCGCGTTTGACGACTGCAATCGCCTGCACCTTGGGCGGCGGCGGCGGATAGGTCACCGCATTGGCGTGGGTCACGGTGGCGCCGCGGATCACGTCGTCTTCCATGTTCTGGACCGGCTTGCCGTCCTTGGCGGGCGTCAGGTCGGTCACCATGTGGCGGACGTTGTTGGCATAAAGGGTCGATGCCTGAGCCGCCATGCGCGACGGGAAATCGGTGTAGCCGATGATCGTCACGCCGTTGTCGGTGACGATTTTTTCGTCCATCACGGTCAGCTTGCAGTTACCGCCCTTTTCAGCGGCCAGATCGACGATCACCGATCCCGGTTTCATCGACTTCACCATGTCCTCGGTCCACAGCTCCGGGGCGTCGCGGTTCGGGATCAGGGCAGTGGTGATGACGATGTCCATATCGGGAGCAAGTTCGCGGAATTTCGCCAGCTGCGCCTCGCGGAATTCGGGCGACGACGGGGCGGCGTAGCCACCCGTTGCGGCACCATCGGCCTGCGCCTCTTTGAACTCCAGATAGACAAACTGCGCGCCCATCGATTCCACCTGTTCGGCGACTTCGGGGCGGACATCGAACGCATAGGTGATCGCGCCCAGCGAGGTGGCGGTACCGATCGCGGCAAGGCCCGCGACCCCCGCACCGACGACCAGAACTTTGGCCGGCGGCACCTTGCCCGCGGCGGTGATCTGGCCGGTGAAAAAGCGGCCAAAGTTGTTGCTGGCTTCGATCACGGCGCGGTAGCCGGCGATATTGGCCATCGACGAAAGCGCGTCCATCTTTTGCGCGCGCGAAATCCGCGGGACCATTTCCATCGCGATGACGGTCGCCCCCTTGTCGGCGGCCAGCTTTAGCAACTTGTCGTTGGCGCCGGGGTTGAAGAACGAAATCAGGGTCTGGCCGTCCGTCATCCGCTTGACCTCGGCCTCGGTCGGGGGACGGACCTTGGCGACGACATCGGCGGCTTTCCAAAGCGCGGCGGCGGTCTTGGCCACCTCGACTCCGGCTTCTTGATAAAGCGCATCGGCGAACCCGGCGGCAACGCCGGCGCCGGTTTCGATCACGCAGTCATATCCCAGTTTTTGCAGATCACGGGCTGATGCGGGTGTCATCGCGACGCGGTTTTCGCGCGCGTGGATTTCCTTTGGCGTGCCGATTTTCACTCGTCGTCCCCCTTTGAACTGTCGCAATGGGCCATTGGTATAGCGCGCAAGATTGTTTCACAAGGCAATGCCGGGACGCAGTTCGTCGGCAACCCGGACACAATCAACGCCGGAACCGATGATTATGGCAAAGACGAGGCACAACGCCACGTAACCAAACCGATTGGTGCGTCACACGCCACAATTCACCACAAATACGGCCTGAATTCACCGCCGCCCGCACATAACAACGCCACGCCGCAAGCCTACGCATGGGCATAAGTCAAAGGTGCGGCTTGTGTGTTACGCCGCATCACAAAAATCAGTGCCGGTGGAACATCCGGACGCGTCAAGGTAGCGGGCATGGCACAGGGTTTCCTGGTTTCATTGGGTAATGGGCAGCTGAACGGCGGCGATGCAATCATCGGCAACCGGCTGACGTTCAATACGGCGACCAACCTTGGCAACGGCTCGTGGACATGGTCGGGGACGCTGGCCAACGGCAACACCGTCACCAATCAGACCGCCAACGGCACGTTCTGGCAAGGCACCGACGGCAGCGTCTATTTCGTGCCCAACTCCGGCAACGTCGGCACGGTATCCAGCGCCGCCGCGACAACAACGCCGACCTATGCTGCCAACGTATTCGGGACCGCAGGCAACGACGGCGCAATCAACGGCAACGGCCACGAAAACATCATCTACGGCGGGTCATCGACCAGCCCGACCGGCACCGGCAACGACACGATCAACGCCGGGGCCGGCAACGACACGGTTTATGGCGGTGACGGCAACGATGTGATCCGGGGCGGCGGCAACAACGACACCCTGTTCGGCGGCGACGGCAACGACACGATTTACGGCGACGACCAGACCGCACCGGCGACCGGCACCGAAAGCCTGCGATGGACCAATCAGGGCGGCAACGGCAGCAACCTGACGGGGGGCTTCACCCAAGACACCGGCGGCATGAACGTCAGCTTTGCGTTCAATAATGACGGCGCGGCCAACGGAACCACAGTCACCACCAGCACCCAATATATTGGCAACGGCGAGCCGATGTCGACAAACTCGGGCCTGCTGCTGAGTGGCAATGGCGGCACCAACGCGCAGACCGTGTCGTGGAGTTTCGATGCCGAAGCAGGTAGTGGTCTGTCCGACGCAGTGACCAACCTGACGTTCCGGTTGAACGACGTTGATGCCGGCGGCTGGACCGACATCATCACAGTCCGCGCCTACGACATCAACGGCAATCCGGTCGCCGTGACGATCACGCCAACCGGCAACGACACTGTCTCGGGCAATACGATCACCGCCGGCCCCGGCGGCGACAGTGCGTCGAGCGCGAACGGATCGGTCCTGATCACCATTGCCGGCCCGGTGCATTATGTCGAACTTGACTACAACAACGGCGGGTCCACCGGCCAGCTGCTCTATATCACGGACCTGTATTTCACCACGACGACAGCAGCTGACGGCAACGACAGCATCGACGGCGGCGCGGGCGACGACACGATCTATGGCGGCGGCGGCAACGACACCATCACCGGCGGAATCGGCAACGACAGCATCTATGGCGGGACCGGCAACGACAGCATTCAGGGCAACGCCGGGGTCGATGTGATCTATGGCGGCGCGGGTGACGACACCATCGATGGCGGCAGCGAAAACGACTTCGTTTACGGCGACGCGGGTAACGACACCCTGTTGGGCGGCGCGGGCGACGACAGCGTTTATGGCGGCGACGGCAACGACAGCCTGTCGGGCGGCGAAGGCAACGATCTGCTGGATGGCGGCAACAACGATGACATCCTGAGCGGCGACGCAGGCAACGATACCCTGTTCGGCGGGGCCGGGAACGACACCCTGTTCGGTGGCGATGGCAACGACACGCTGGACGGCGGTCTGGGCGATGACATATTGAACGGCGATGCAGGCAACGACAGCCTGTTCGGCGGCGCGGGCAACGACAGCCTTTATGGCGGCACGGGCGACGACACCCTGACGGGCGGGGTGGGCAACGACACGATGTTCGGCGGCGCCGACCGCGATCTGTTCATCATCACCGAAGACGCAGGCACCGATACCATTCAGGGCGGCGAAGCCGGGACCGACACCGATACCGTCAGCTTTGGCAATACCGCTACGACGCAGGCCGTCAATGTGCTGTTCACCGGCAACGAGGCCGGCAGCTATGGGTATGTCGGTGGTGGCGCGACCGGCACCTTTACCGAGATCGAGGCGATTTCGGGCACCTCCTATGATGACCAGATCAACGCCGGGGCCTCCAATCTCAGCCAGACCCTGTTCGGCGGCGCAGGCAACGACTCGATCGCTGGCGGATCCGCCGCCGACAGCATTTATGGCGGCACCGGCAACGACACGATCCGCGCCGGGGCCGGCAACGATCTGGTGTTTGGCGGTGACGGCAACGACTATATCGAAGGTGGCGCAGGCAACGACGTGATGTCCGGCGACGGCGGCGACGATACCTTTGCCCTTGCCAACGGTTTTGGGACCGACACCATCACCGGCGGCGAAACCGGCGAAACCATCGGCGACACCCTCGACGCATCTGCGATGACCGCTGCCACCACCGTCAACCTCTCCGGGCCCGAAACCGGCACGCTGAGCGATGGCACCAACACCGCGACATTCACCGAAATCGAGATTATCCGCACCGGCTCTGGCAACGACACGATCACCGGCGGCGCAGGCAACGAAACGGTCTATGCCGGTGCCGGCAACGACACGTTCTATGGCGGCGCAGGCAACGATCTGGCCTATGGCGGGTCGGGCAACGATACGCTGTTTGGCGGCACCGGCAACGATACCCTTTACGGCGATGATGGCAACGACACGATCAGCGGCGACGCGGGCAACGATGTCATGTTCGGCGGCAGCGGCGACGACACGTTCCTGCTGGCCAACGGTTTTGGGACCGACACCATTACCGGCGGCGAAACCGGCGAAACCGGCGGCGACACCCTCGACGCATCTGCGATGACAACTGCCACCACCGTCAACCTGTCCGGGCCCGAAGCCGGCACGCTGAGCGATGGCACGAATACGGCCACGTTCAGCGAGATCGAGATCATCCGCACCGGGTCGGGCAACGACACGATCACCGGCGGCGCGGGCAACGAAACGGTCTATGCCGGTGCCGGCAACGATGTGTTCTTTGGCGGCGCGGGCAACGATCTGGTCTATGGCGGCGACGGCGACGACAGCCTGACAGGTGGCACCGGGGCCGACACGATGTTCGGTGGCAACGGTAATGACACCATCACCTTTGCCGAAGGCGATGCAGCCTATGGCGGCGACGGTGACGATACATTCGTGCTTGCCGACTACAACGAACCGACAAACGGCACGATCACCATCGTCGGCGGAAATGGCGGACAGACCAACGGCGACACGCTCAAACTGGGCAAACTGGCCGACATCAAGTCGCTGAACATCACCAGCACCGGGCCAAACGGCCAGACCGGCAGTATTTTGCTGGACGACGGCACGCTGCTGAACTTTAGCGAGATTGAAAATATCATCTGCTTTACCCCCGGCACGCATATTGCGACCCCACGTGGCGCACGCGCCATCGAAACACTGCGGGTCGGCGACATGGTCGTCACCCGCGATCACGGTCTGCGTCCGATCCGCTGGATCCAGTCGCGCCGGGTGCCTGCCATTGGCCGGTTTGCCCCGGTGCGTATTCGTCCCGGAGTGGTAACCGGGCTGGAGCGCGATCTTGTCGTGTCACCGCAACACCGGATGCTGTTCAAGGGCTACCGCGCCGAACTGCTGTTCGGTGAAAGTGAGGTGCTGGTATCGGCCCGCCATTTGATCGACGGCAAGTCCGTCACACAGGTCGATGGCGGCTAGGTGACCTATATCCACATGATGTTTGATGAACACGAAATCATCTATGCCGAGGGAGCGGCGACCGAAAGCTTCCATCCCGGCGATGTCGGATTAAGCGCGGTGACGGACGCCGCCCGCGAAGAACTGTTCACCCTGTTCCCGGATCTGCGCAGCATGCCAAAGGGCTATGGGCGGACGGCGCGGCGAGTTCTGAAATCGCATGAGGCCGGGCTGGTGCGGTAAAGCGCAAAAATCGGCAAGACAAACGCTCGTTGACCACCACGTTACGCGATTTTCAGCATCCGCCCCTTGCCCACGGCCCAAGCGCGGGCGGCGTCGCCAAAGGCTGCGAACAAAGGGCGCGACACCGGGTCTGACGCTGCATTCCATTCAGGGTGCCACTGCACCGACAGGGTAAAACCGGGGGCACCCTGCACATAAATCGCCTCGGGCGTGCCGTCGTGGGCAACGCCGTCCACGACAATCCGCGCCCCGACCGCCTTGATCCCCTGCCCGTGCAGAGAATTGGTGCGCACCACGTCCTTGCCAAACAACTGATGAAACGGCCCGCCCTTGGTCAGAGTCACATCATGGCGCAAGGCGAATTGTTCCTCGATCGTGCCGTCGGGGGGCATCCGGTGGTTATCGCGCCCCGGCAAGTCGCGGATTTCCGGATAGAGGGAACCGCCCAGTGCGACGTTGACCTCTTGAAATCCGCGGCAGACACCAAGGAACGGTTGGCCCCGTTCAACGCAGGCGCGCACCAGCGGCAGGGCAATTGCGTCACGCGGGCGTTCGAAGGCGCCATGCGCCTCAGTCTCGCCCTCGCCATATTCCGCCGGGTGGACGTTGGGCCGCCCGCCGGTCAGCAAGAACCCGTCGCAGGTGTCCAGCAGGTCGTTCAAATCAGTCATCGCGGGATCGGCGGGGATGATCAGTGGCAGGCAGTCGGCAACTGTGTGGATGGCGACCGAATTGATCTGCCCCGACGCGTGGGTCAGATAACGGTCGTTGATCAGATGGCTGTTGCCAATGATACCAATGACGGGCCGGGCCATAGATTTCCCCTTGTTTTCCGTTCACAAAACATACGCACCTTTCGGCAACTTGAAAAGGCGCCGGGGCGCAGAGGTCTTGTGCGGCGCAGCAGAAGTGACACCTATGTGACAAGGAACTGGCACCGGGGGCAAAACTGCATGGTTTTTCAGCTGAACGATCCCGGCTTTCTGGCCAATCCGGCACCGCAACTGGCGCAGATGCGCGCCCAGGGTGCGGCGGTGCGCACCTATGTGCCGCTGATCGGCACGGTCTGGGTCACGACCACCGACGCGGCGGCCCGCAAAGTGCTGAAAGACCCCGACCGTTTCGCCCACGATCCGACCCGCGCCGGGCGGCGGACACTTGCGGCGCATTTTTGGTGGCTGCCCCGATTTCTGCGCCCGCTTTTACACAACATCCTGTCGGTGGACGGGGCAGAACACGCACGGCTGCGCGGTGCGGTCGACGCCGCCTTTGCCCGCCAAGTCACCGATGCCCAGCGGCCCCGGCTCGCCAACCTTGCCGACAGCTTGCTGGACCGGATCGAGGCGGGTCAGACCACCGTGGATCAGCCCATCGACCTGATCGCTGCCTATGCCTTGCCCCTGCCCCTGATCACAATCTGCGATCTGCTGGGCATCCCGCCTGCGGATCATGCCAAGATCACCCGTTGGATCGCGCCCATTTCGGGGCCGACGAACGCCCTGACCATGCTGATCGCCCTGCCCGGCCTGTGGCGACTGATGCGGCATTTTCGTGCCGATTTCGCTGATGTGCTGACCCATCGCCGGCCCGGCCTGATCGACGATCTGATCCACGCCGACGACCATCGGCTAAGCGATGACGAGTTGTTGACGATCGTCGTGACGCTGTTCGCCGTCGGCCACGAAACCACCGTGCACCTGATCGGCAACGCGATCACGGCATTGGCCAGCAACCCGGATTCGCGCGCCCGATTGGCCGCCGACCCCGCCAAACTGCCCCCCGCCGTCGAGGAGTTTCTACGCTTTTACACTCCCGTCATGCTAACCAAGCCGCAGTTCGTCACCCAGGATACCATGCTCGAAGGTGTCGCGATGAAGCGGGGCGACAAGGTTTTGGCATTGCTGATTGGCGCGAACCACGATCCGCAACGGTTTGAAATGCCGCATGAACTACAGACGGATCGGCGGCCCAACCCGCATTTGGGATTTGGCTTTGGCCCGCATGTCTGTCTGGGGATGCAACTGGCACGCGCAGAAACCGAGATCGCGCTGGCCCGGCTATTGGCCCGTTTCCCTGACATGACCCTCGCCGCGCCGCCGATACCAGCCCGACGATTCGGGATCCGCGGGGTCGAGAAGGTCTTGGTCAGACTTCGCCCGTAAGCCCTGCCGCTTCGATCCCGGCCAGTGCCGCAAGTGCGTCGTTGTCGCTGCTGTCGCCCGTGACGCCGACCGCGCCGATGACGTCGCCGCGTTTGTCGCGCAGCAGAACGCCGCCCGGCACCGGCACCACCTGACCGCTGAACAGACCGTTGATCGCGGCCATAAAGAACGGCTGCGCTTCGGCCCGGGCCAGCTGCGCCTTGCCCGCCATCCCCAGCATGACCGCGCCGTAGGCCTTGCCATGCGCGATGGCGAACCGGCCGGGTGACGCGCCGTCGCTGCGCTCGAACGCGATGACGTGACCGCCGGCGTCCAGCACCACAACCGACAACGGTTTCATGCCCGCCTCGGTGCCGTGGGCGAGTGCCTTGCGGATGATGATCCTTGATTTCGAAAGCGTAAGTGCTGGCATCGGTTATCCCTTTTTCACAGTGTTGCTGCTTTCACAGTGTTGCTTTGCGCCTTTTTCTCAAGCCGGCGACGATGCAGGATCGGTTCGGTATAGCCAGACGGTTGGACCCGCCCCTTGAACACCAGATCACAGGCGGCCTGAAACGCGATCCCGTCAAATCCCGGCGCCATCGCCAAGTAGGCTGGATCGCTTTCATTCTGCTGGTCCACCACGGCGGCCATTTTCTGCATTGCGGCCATGACCTGCGCCGCGGTCACCACATCATGTAGCAGCCAGTTCGCCAGATGCTGCGCCGAAATCCGGCAGGTGGCGCGATCCTCCATCAAGGCAACGTCGTGAATGTCGGGCACCTTGGAACAGCCGACTCCCTGGTCGATCCAGCGCACAACATAGCCAAGGATACCTTGGGCGTTGTTCTCCACCTCGGTCTGCCTCTGGGCGTCGGTCCAGCGCTGATAGGCGGCCAGCGGAATATCTAGCAGGGCAGTGACATAGGCCCGCCGCCCGCCCTTTTTCAGCCGCGCCTGCACCGCGAAAACATCAACCCTGTGGTAATGCAGCGCGTGCAGCGTCGCCGCCGTCGGGCTGGGTACCCAGGCACAATTCGCTCCGGCGCGCGGATGTTCGATTTTCTGTTCGATCATCGCCGCCATCAGATCGGGCATCGCCCACATCCCCTTGACGATCTGGGCCTTGCCCGACAGGCCACATTCCAGCCCGATATCGACGTTCTGGTTTTCGTAGGCCGTGATCCACGACTTGCGCTTGATGAAATCCTTGCGGCTGAACGGCCCGGCTTCGATGCTGGTATGGATCTCGTCGCCGGTGCGGTCCAGAAACCCGGTGTTGATAAACGCGACGCGCGATTTGGCGGCGCGGATACATTCCTTGAGGTTGACCGAGGTCCGTCGCTCCTCGTCCATGATGCCCAGTTTGACGGTATGGCGCGGCAGGCCCAGCATTTTTTCGACCGCGTCAAAGGTCTGCGCGGCAAACGCCACCTCGTCGGGTCCGTGCAACTTTGGTTTCACCACATAGACCGATCCCGCCAGCGAGTTGCCGCCGTCGCGTTGCAGATCATGCATCGCGATCAAAGTGGTGATCGCGGCGTCCATCAACCCCTCGAACACCTCGTTGCCGTCGCGGTCAAGGATCGCCGAATTGGTCATCAGGTGGCCGACGTTGCGGATCCACATCAGGGCGCGCCCCTTGACGGCCAGCGGTTTGCCCTTGGGTGTCAGCCAGTCCTGATCGGGGTTCAGGCGGCGGGTCATCGTCTTGCCGTTCTTGACCATCTCGGCGGTCAGGTCGCCCTGCATCAGACCCAGCCAGTTGGCATAGGCCTGCACCTTGTCGGGGGCATCGACACAGGCGACGGAATCTTCGCAATCCATGATCGCGGTCACCGCACTTTCCATCCGCACGTCAGCCAACAGCGCGCGGTCGCGACTGCCGATCGGGTGGGCGCGGTCGAATTCCAGCGCGACGTGCAGCCCGTGGTTGACCAGCAGGATCGCGTCGGGGGCACGCGGATTGCCGCGATAGGCGGCGAACTTGGCCGGATCTTGCAATGGCTTGTCGTCGATCATCAGCGCGTCGTTCTGCACTGAATAGCGGGTCGCATCGGCGTGACTGGCACCCACGATCGGGAACGCCTCGTCCAGAAACACCCGGGCGCGGGCGACCACGCGGGCGCCGTGCCCGCGATCATAGGGGCCTTTCGGGGGCGGCCCGCCCATCGCGTCGGTGCCATAAAGTGCGTCATAGAGGCTGCCCCAGCGGGCATTGGCGGCGTTCAGGGCAAACCGGGCGTTGGTGATCGGCACCACCAGTTGCGGCCCCGGAACCAGTGCGATTTCGGGGTCCACATTGGCGGTGTCGATCTGGAAATCCGGACCTTCGGGGACGATGTAACCGATCTCGCGCAAGAACGTCTGATAGGCATCAGGATCATGCGGCTGGCCGCGACGGGCGATGTGCCAGTCGTCGATCTGGCTTTGCATGGTTTCGCGGATGGCCAAAAGGGCGCGGTTTTTCGGGCCAAAAGTATCGATCAGATCGCTGAATCCCGCCCAGAAATCGGCAGGCGCCACCCCGGTTCCGGGAATCGCGCGTTTGTCGATAAATTCGGCCAGTTCGGTGGCGACCTGAAGGCCGTTTTTGTCGATACGCTGGGTCATGGGGTCGCCTTTGCTGCGGTATGCCTTTGCACACATCTAACCGATGACGGGCCAAGCGCAATCGGGGGGCAATAAGTTAGGCACACGACTAAGTATATCTTGCGCTGCTGATCCAGTCGCGATATTTAGGCATATGGCTTACCATTCCACAGACCTCGACTCGCTGTTCCAGTCACTCGCCGATCCGACCCGGCGGGCGATCCTGCAAAGGCTGACCCAAGGGCCGGCCACCGTCACCGACCTTGCCCGCCCATTCGACCTGGCCTTGCCGTCGTTCATGGCGCATTTGCAGCGTCTGGAAACGGCGGGTCTGGTCAGCAGCGCCAAGGACGGACGGGTGCGCACCTGTGCGCTGGTCCCGGACGCGTTCCAGCCGGTACGTGGCTGGCTCGACGCGCAGCGCGACCTGTGGGATTCCCGCCTTGACCGTTTCGATGATTACGTCACAAACCTGATGAAAGCCCGGAAAAATGACACTTGATCCTGACCTTGATCTTACCCTGACACGCGACCTTAACGCGCCGCGCGAGGTGCTGTTCGATTGCTGGACCAATGAACAACATCTGCCCCATTGGTTCGTGCCGAAACCGCACAAGGTAACCTCCTGCACGCTTGACCCGCGCCCCGGCGGGGCCTGCGAAACAACATTCGATGTGGATGGTAACATCATGGAAAACAAAGGTGTTTACCTTGAAGTCGTCCCGAATGAAAAACTGGTGTTCACCGATACTTACAGCGTCGGCTGGAAACCGAACCCCGAACCTTTCATGACTGCGATCCTGACGTTCGAAGATCTGGGCGACGGGCGCACCCGTTACACCGCCATTGCCCGACACCGCAACAAGGACGCCGCCGAACGGCACAAAGCGATGGGCTTTCACGACGGCTGGGGCACCGTGGCGACCCAGCTTGAGGCCTATGCACAGGGGTTGGCAAAATGACCCAAATAGATAGCCGCACATTGGTGATCCAACGCACCATCCATGCGCCGCGCAGTGTCGTCTGGGGTGCGTGGTTCAATGCCGAGGCCCTGCCACAATGGTGGGGGCCGGACGGGTATACCTGCAAGACCGAACGGATCGACCTGCGCGAAGGCGGCGAATGGGTTTTCGACATGATTGGGCCCGACGGCACGGTTTTCCCCAATCACCACAAATACGTGCGCGTCCAGCCGCAGTCACGGATCGACTACGTTCTGCATTGGGGCTTTGGCGGCCCAAAACATGCCGACGCTTGGGTGAGTTTCGAAGACAGCGGCGATAACACTGTGGTTACACTGCGGATGACTCTTGTCACCCAAAAAGAATATGACGCCGCAGTTGCCTACCACGCCGTCGAATTGGGGCAGCAAACCCTTGGAAAACTGGCGCGGTTTATCGGCGCGGCCTAGTTTTGAATCTCGGTTCCCGGATCGACAGGGTCGGTGGCGACCGGATCAGTCACAACTGGGCTTTGGGCCTGATCGTTGCCGATCACGCCTCCTTCAGGGGTCGCCTCGCGCGGTTCCTGACCATTGCCGGTTTCCCAGACCATCCAGCCGATGAAAAGCACCGCGACAAAAGCAAGGCCCAAAGCGATGCCTGCCAACGGTCCCCAATGACGGCGTTCCTGCTTTTCGATGTTGGTCTGTGGTGCTGACATATCTGCGCCTTTCCTCGACCCGGCGGGTTGGCTTGTTGCGGTCCCGGCGGGTCGGCTTGTTCTGGTTGGGTTCATGCGCTTAACTGGCCAGAACCCGTACCGTTCCCCGAAAGTGACCGACGATGAAAGATGCCGCACCCCAGACGATTTACCTGCATGATTATCAACCGCCGGCCTATCTGGTCGATAGCGTCGATATGGTGTTCCGCTTGGCACCATTGGCCACAAGAGTCATGACACGGATCGAGTTTCGGCCCAACCCGGCAGCGGAATCGGATTATTTCTTCTTGCACGGTGAACAGGTTACGCTGATTTCCGCCGCAATCGACGGGCTGCCCGTTACCCCCAATCTGACCGACACTGGCCTGACCTGCGCGGTGCCCGATGCGTCGTTTGTCTGGGAATCCGAGGTCGAGATCAGCCCGCAAACCAATACCGCGCTGGAAGGCTTGTATATGTCGAACGGTATGTATTGCACCCAATGCGAGGCCGAGGGGTTCCGCAAGATCACCTATTACCCCGACCGCCCTGACGTGATGGGCGTTTTTTCGGTGCGCGTCGAATCCGATCTGCCCGTGTTGTTGTCTAACGGGAATCCCGCGGCAAACGGGCCGGGTTGGGCCGAATGGCACGATCCCTGGCCCAAACCGGCCTATCTGTTCGCACTTGTCGCGGGCGATCTGGTCGCGCACCACGACACCTTTACGACCAAGTCGGGCAAGGTTGTTGACCTCAACATTTACGTTCGTCCCGGCGATCTGGACAAATGCGGGTTTGGAATGGAGGCGCTGAAACAGTCGATGGCATGGGATGAACAGGTCTATGGCCGCGAATACGACTTGGACATTTTCAACATTGTCGCCGTCGATGACTTTAATATGGGCGCAATGGAGAACAAAGGCTTGAACATTTTCAACTCTGCCTGCGTTTTGGCCAGTCCCGAGACCAGCACCGACGACAACTATGAACGGATTGAGGCGATCATCGCCCACGAATATTTCCACAACTGGACCGGCAACCGGATCACCTGCCGCGATTGGTTCCAACTGTGCCTCAAAGAAGGGCTGACGGTGTTCCGCGACCAGCAATTCACCGGCGACATGCGCAGCCATGCCGTCAAGCGGATCAACGACGCGATTCTGCTGCGGTCGCGCCAGTTCCGCGAAGATGGCGGCCCGCTGGCGCATCCGGTGCGGCCCGAGAGTTTTGTCGAGATCAATAATTTCTACACGGTCACGGTTTATGAAAAGGGTGCCGAAATCATCGGGATGCTGAAACGGCTTGTCGGCGATGCCGGTTACGCCAAGGCGCTTGCCCTTTATTTCGACCGCCACGATGGGCAGGCGGCGACGATCGAGGATTGGTTGCAGGTTTTCACCGACGCCACGGGCCGCGACCTGACCCAATTCGCGCGCTGGTATGCGCAGGCCGGAACGCCCCGGCTGACCGTGACGGACGACTACGCAGACGGCACCTATACCCTTCATTTAAAACAGGAAACGCGCCCCACGCCGGGCCAGCCGACCAAAGGGCCGCAGGTGTTGCCCATCGCCGTGGGCCTGCTCAACCCGAACGGTGACGAGGTGCAGCCGACGACCCTGCTGGAAATGACCAAATCCGAACAGTCGTTTCAGTTCACCGGGTTGGCAAGCAAGCCAATCCCGTCGATTCTGCGCGATTTTTCCGCCCCGGTGATCCTGCAGCGCGACCAGACCAATGCCGAACGGGCGTTCCTGCTGGCCCACGACACTGACCCGTTCAACAAATGGGAGGCTGGACGGACGCTGGCCCGCGACGTGCTGGCGGGGATGATCTTGAACGGTTCCAATCCCGATTTCGCCTACCTCGACGGGCTAAAGGCGGTGCTGTGCGACGCGACCCTTGACCCGGCGTTCATAGCACTGGTGCTGGCCCTGCCCGGCGGTGAGGACATGGCGCAAAGCCTGTTCGATAGCGGCCAGATGCCCGACCCGACCGGGATCTACGACGCCACCGAACGGCTGCGCGACCACATCGCAGCGCATCTGGCCGACATCATGCCGCCGATCTTCGCCGATTTGCAGGTGCCCGGCGCCTATTCGCCCGATGCGGTCGCGGCAGGCAAGCGAACCCTGGCCAATGCATTGCTGGCGTTGATCACCCGGCGCGACGATGGCGCTGCGGCGGCCCGCCAATACGCCGGGGCCGATAACATGACCCAACAATTGGCGGCGTTGGGATGCCTGTTGCGGGCCGGCAAAGGGCAACAGCAGATCGCGGCGTTCTATGACCAATGGCGGCACGAGCGGCTGGTCATCGACAAATGGTTCGGCCTGCAAATCGGCTGCGCCGCGCCTGAAGCTGCGGTCGGCGTGACCAGAACACTGACGCAGCACCCAGATTTTGACTGGAAGAACCCGAACCGGTTCCGCGCAGTTTTCGGGTCGCTGACCGCGCATCCGGCGGCGTTTCATCAACCTGACGGATCCGGCTATGTCCAGTTGGCCGACTGGCTGATCCGCCTCGACCCGCTGAATCCGCAGACCACGGCGCGGATGGTGACGGCCTTCGAGACGCTGAAGCGCTATGACGCGGGACGCCAGGCGAAAATGCGTAAGGCGTTGGAGCGGATCGGAGCCGCGCCGGGATGCAGCCGCGACACGGGCGAAATGGTGACGCGCATCCTCGGCGGATAAACACCCGGTCCGCGCAATGACAGCGGCTTGACTGGGCGACCCATTGCCGATCCAGGTCGCCGCGCCAATTGGACCTATCGCGCCCCGGAACCAACGCGCAATGTCAATGTTGTCTAGCTGACTCATGGTGGAACCGCCGTATGAGAGACCGCATTGCCCCCCTGATTGCCGAGCGTGCGCCTTGGCTTTTTCGCCGCAATCAGGTGATCGACGTGCTGCGTGGCCTGCTGCACTTGGGCCTTTCCTACGACGAAACTGTGCGGGTCGCTACCGCCCTGCGCGATGCGGATTCGGCGACCATCATGGCGCGGCTCTACGATCGGTTGGCGCAGGATGTGCAGGCCAGCGGGTTTGACAATCTGCCCCGTCACGGCCCGGCCCTGATTGTCGCCAACCACCCGACAGGGATCGCCGATGGGATCATCCTGTTCGGTCTGCTGGCCCGCACCCGGCCCGACGCCTACGTGTTGGCCAACCGCGATGTTCTGCGGATCATGCCGCAAATGGCCGACGTGATCGCCCCCGTGGAATGGCGGCGCGATCAGCGGACCCATGCGAAGACCCGGGAAACCCTTGTCTTTATGCACGCGGCGGTCGCTCAGGGGCGGCTGGGCGTGATATTTCCGTCAGGGCGGTTGGCGAAACGGCGCGGCTTGCGATTGCACGAGCGCCCGTGGATGGCATCGGCGGCGACGCTGGCACGGCGGTTCTCGCTGCCGGTCATCCCGCTCCATATCCGGGCGCGCAATTCGGTCCTGTTCTATTTGCTGGACGCGCTCCACCCGACGTTGCGCGACATCACCCTGTTTCATGAGACGCTCAACAAAGATCGCCAGCCATTCGCCGTCACGATGGGAGAGCCGATTTCGGCCAGTGCGCTACCCGCAGACCCCGAAGCGGCAATCGCAATGCTGCGGGCCGCAACACTGGCCTTGGGCGGCCGTGACGCCCCGACAGTCAGCCTGGTCGCTGCCACGCGGCGTCCGCTGTTGCGGTTCTAGTCAGGCCGGGTGGGCGGGCTTGCGGTCGGACCGACGCGCGGGGCACACAGTAGGATTGCTGACTGGTCCAGTCGGACATTTCAGAAATCTTGGCCCGGTTGGTCATTGGCCCCCAATCGGCAGCAACGCCACGCCAGCGCCCGTCGTTCAACGCGACCGCGCGATCGCGCACCACGGTGCGGGCCATGATCCGGATCGCGCATGACAGGTTTTCTTCGGGGTCTTTCAACGCTTCGCCCGACCGCGCCCGGCAGCCATAGGCCCGCGCGGTCGAGGGCAGGATCTGCAGCAACCCAAACCACGACCCGTTACCGCCCACGGCATCGGGGTCATAGGTGCTTTCGTGTTTGGACAGGGCCGACATCATGCCGACCCAGAACGCGCGGCGCAGTTGGGGTGGATTGTCTGCATAGGCCGGGCACCACTGCGCGATGTCGCGCGGCACGACACTGATCAGCGGGTCGCCTTGCGCCGCGACCGCCGACATTGCGGCCCGGGTCCACATGACGTCGCCGCCATTGCTGTCCCAACGGGTGCGGGGGATGAAACTGGATCGCGCAAGCGGGCGCGGCGTGGTCGCACGGGCGGTCTGCACCGTGACCGGTTGGCGAATCATATAATCCGGGCGGACCTGCGGACGGGAACTGGCAAGGGTTGCCAATGTCGCCGCGTCACGCAGATATTGCGCATCGGTGCGGGACAATGGGCGCATGTTGTAGGCCAGCGGCTCTGCCGCCAATTCGCCCCCCAACATCGCGGCGCCGATCCCCCCCAGGATGGTGGCTCGCCAAGACATGACGTGCAACTTGCCAAGCGGCATGGACCCGTGGCAAGGAAATCTGAATCGCGTCGGCGGGTTAGCGCCCACGCCTCATGTGGATATCAGCCTTGGCAGTAACTTTGCCGGCGGGTCCAGTTGACCATATCAGCGCGTTTGGCGGCATTCAGGAACGGCGCCCAGTCCGCCGCCAATCCTTCGCGCCCCGAGGCGACATACCCATCCCGCGGCACCGTGCGGGCGGCGATTCGCACGGCACATTGCAGGTTGGCGGACCCGTCTTTCAATGCCGCGGTGGTTTTGGCGTTACAGCCATAGGCGCGGGCGGTTGCAGGCGCGATCTGGGTCAGACCGATCCACTGGCCACCCCCGCCCGACGCCGCCGGGTTCCAGGTGCTTTCGTGTTTCGCCAGCGCCGACAGAACGCCCGACCAGAACGCGGCACGCCCATTTGCATCGGCGGTCACGTAACCTGGGCACCATTCCATGATGTCGCGCGGCACTTCTGACAAGAGGGGTGTCCCGGTCGTCTTGAGTGCGGCCAGTGTCGCCGCCGTCCAGTCGTCGCCTTCGCTGCGAAAATCCCAGCGCATCACCGGCATCACGGGTTCGGGCGGAGTCAAAACCACGGGCGCGGCACAAGCCGCAACAAGGACGAGCGGCAAAAGCCGCGACAGCATTTTCAACATTTTTCACGAATCACAGCAGTTGCAGTTGCCGCCTGATGACCTGTCAGACCCCTGTCGGTCGAGTCACCGCCCCGCATTGTGCAGTTTTTCGGCAGGTTCGCGCCGACCCCATCCGCCGCTTGAAGCGCCGCCGCCGATCTTTTAGGGATCGTAAAGGCCCGCACCAAGCCCCGAACCAAGGATATCCCTATGCTCGATCTGACCTATCCGACCCCAGCACCAAAAGTCATCGCCGGGGCCAAACACGACTGGGAACTGGTGATCGGGCTTGAGGTTCACGCGCAGGTGGCAACCGCGGCCAAGCTGTTTTCGGGGGCATCGACCCTGTTCGGGGCGGAACCCAATTCCAACGTCGCGTTCGTCGATGCCGGGATGCCGGGGATGCTGCCGGTGATCAACGACGGCTGCGTGGCGCAGGCCGTGCGCACCGGGCTGGGCCTCAAAGCGCAGATCAACCTGTGGTCGGCCTTTGATCGCAAGAACTACTTTTACCCCGATTTGCCGCAGGGCTATCAGATTTCGCAGCTTTACCACCCCATTGTCGGCGAGGGTGAAGTGCTGGTCGAAATGGGTCCCGGCCCGCATGCCGGCACCGCCCGGCTGGTCCGCATCGAACGCATCCACCTTGAACAAGACGCGGGCAAATCGATTCACGACATGGACCCGGCGATGTCGTTCGTCGACCTGAACCGCACCGGCGTTGCCCTGATGGAGATCGTCAGCTGTCCAGACATCCGTGGTCCGGAAGAGGCCGCCGCCTATGTCGGCAAGTTGCGCCAGATCCTGCGTTACCTTGGCACCTGCGACGGCAACATGCAGAACGGCAACCTGCGCGCCGATGTGAACGTCAGCGTCTGTCGCCCCGGTCAGTATGAAAAGTATCAGGAAACCCAGGATTTCGCGCATCTGGGAACGCGCTGCGAGATCAAGAACATGAACTCGATGCGGTTCATCCAGATGGCAATCGACTACGAGGCGCGCCGCCAGATCGCCTTGCTTGAGGACGGCAAGACGGTGACGCAGGAAACCCGCCTGTATGACCCGGACAAGAACGAGACGCGGTCGATGCGATCCAAGGAAGAGGCGCACGATTACCGCTACTTCCCCGACCCCGACCTGCTGCCGCTGGAAATCGAACAGGGCTGGGTCGATGATATCAAGGCCTCCCTGCCTGAACTGCCAGACGCGAAAAAGGCCCGTTTCATCAGCGACTTCGGCCTGTCGGATTACGACGCCTCCGTCCTGACGGCGGACGTCTCAAATGCCGCGTATTTCGAGGATGTGGCCAAGGGCGGCGACGGCAAGCTGGCCGCGAACTGGGTCATCAACGAACTCTTCGGGCGCCTGAAGAAGGACGGCGATAAGGGCATCGCCGACAGCCCGA
>JBBQHC010000017.1:0-35697 GCA_038323615.1 Rhodobacterales bacterium
TTTCGGGCAAGGTGGCGGTCATCGACTGATCAAAAATGTCCGTCGCGGGGCGGGCCTTTGCGGCCAGATCGGCCCAAACAGTCTCTGCTGCGGCCATGCGGGCGCGATAGCCCCGGTTGCCGATCAGCCATGCCACAGCGATCACCACGGCAAGGACGATGAGAACTATGACAATCCAACGGGCCATAATGGCAACCTTTCGCCTCCGATTCTGTGCATCCTGAGGATACGGCTGATATTTGATCGGCGCCTTGATCCCGGTCAAAGCTACGCGGCGCCGCCGGGTGAGCTTTGCGTTTTCTGAAAGGGCCGAAAGCAACCTGGCTTCGGTCGGCTTTGAATGGTGGCGCCCTCGGCGCGGATAGCCTGGACCAAAATCGGTTGTGTGTTTCGGATTCAGTCCGGCTGGGCAGCGAGCTTTTCCAGCATGCCGATACATTGCGACAGCTGATCGAGGCTGACAAATTCGTCGGGCCTGTGCGCCTGCGCGATGGACCCTGGACCGCAGACGACGACATCCGTGCCCAGCGCCTGAAACAGCCCGGCCTCGGTGCTGAACGGCACGGTGCCGACTTCGTCGTGTCCGGTCAGGGCTGCGACCAGATCGCGCGCGGCATTCAGGTCCGCCGGTTCCAGCCCCGCCACCTCGCCGATCACCTCGGTGCGGATGCTGGCCGTGGGATCGACCGCCTGCATCAGCGGCAACAGGGTGTCGGTGCAAAACTGTTGCAAATCGGCGCGAACGAAATCGGCATCGGCCCGTTGGACGGGGCGCATTTCCCAATCAACCCTGGCGCGACCGGGGATCACGTTATGGGCCACGCCGCCGGTCAGCGCCCCGGTGTTGATCGTCGTCCACGGCGGAGCGAACCGGCCGTGCGCCGGGGCCCGGGCGACCAGTTGATCCTTGAGGCTTAGCAGCCGCGCCACATAGCGCACCGCATATTCCACCGCGTTGACCCCCAGATCGGGAGATGAGCCGTGCCCCTCGCGCCCGGTGAAGTGGGTCGAATATTCGCAGCAGCCCTTGTGCCCTTCGATGATTTTCATCCCGGTCGGTTCGCCGATGATCGCGATGGCGGGGCGAATGCCACGTTGGCGGAGCATCTCGACAAGGGCCTGACCGCCTAGGCAACCGACCTCCTCGTCATAGGTCAAGGCGAAATGGACCGGGCGTTGGGTGGCTGCATAATCGGGGGCGAGGGCGACGCAGGCGGCGATGAACCCCTTCATGTCGCAACTGCCCCGCCCATACATCGCGCCGTCAATCTCGGTCATCTTGAACGGATCGGTGGCCCAGTCCTGATCGGTGACGGGAACAACATCAGTATGGCCGGACAGGATTACACCACCGTCTGTATCGGGGCCAAGGGTGGCCCAAAGGTTCGCCTTGGTCCCGCTCGCGTCGCCCATGACTTCGACCCGCGCCCCGGCGCTCTCCAGCCTGTCGGCCAAATCCGCGATCATCGCCAGATTGCTGTCGGCGGACACCGTCGGATAGGCGATCAGGTCGCGCAGAATGGTCGTGGTGGCGGTCAGGTCGTTCACGGGGTTGGCCTATGGTGGGGTCATGTGACAGGGTGCCGCTGACAGACCGCAAGGGCAAGCGAAAGGATAGGGACATGCTGACGAATGACCAGTTGAGCCAATGGGACCGCGAGAGTTTCTTTCACCCCTCCACCCATCTGGCCGCACATGCCCGTGGCGACACCCCCAGCCGGATCATCACCGGGGCCGATGGCGTGCATATCGTGGATCGCGACGGCACCCGGATGCTGGATGCCTTTGCCGGGCTTTATTGCGTCAACGTCGGCTATGGCCGCCTTGAGATCGCGGACGCCATCGCGGCGCAGGCGCGCGAACTGGCGTTTTACCATTCCTACGTCGGGCATGGCACCGAAGCGTCGATCACCCTTGCCAAGATGGTCATGGACCGCGCGCCCGCCCATATGTCCAAGGTCTATTTCGGCCTGTCCGGGTCGGACGCGAACGAAACCAACGTCAAATTGATCTGGTATTACAACAACATCCTTGGTCGTCCCGAAAAGAAAAAGATCATCAGCCGCTGGCGCGGCTATCACGGGTCCGGCCTGATGACCGGGTCAATGACCGGGCTTTCATTTTTTCACGCCAAGTTCGATCTGCCGCTGGCGCAGGTGATGCATACCGAAGCACCCTATTATTTCCGCCGTCCCGATGCGGGCATGACCGAGGCGCAATTCGTCGCCCACTGCGTCGCGGCTCTGGAAGAGATGATCGCGCGTGAGGGCGCCGACACCATCGCCGGTTTTATCGGCGAGCCGGTGTTGGGGACCGGCGGCATCGTGCCGCCCCCTGCGGGCTATTGGCCGGCTATTCAGGCGGTGCTGGACGCGCATGATATCCTTTTGATCGCCGACGAGGTCGTCACCGGCTTTGGCCGCCTTGGCACCATGTTCGGGTCGGATCACTACGGCATGCGGCCCGATTTCATCACCATCGCCAAGGGGTTGACCAGCGCCTACGCGCCGATGTCAGGGTCCATCGTGTCGGATCGCGTCTGGAAGGTGCTGGAACAAGGGACGGACGAAAACGGCCCCATCGGTCACGGCTGGACCTATTCGGCGCACCCCATCGGCGCTGCCGCCGGAGTCGCCAACCTGCGTCTGATCGACGAGTTGGGTCTGGTGGCACAGGCGGGGCGCGTCGGCGGTTATCTGAACGCGGCGATGTCCGATGCCTTGGCCGATCACCCCCATGTCGGCGATGTGCGGGGCGAGGGGATGCTCTGCGCTGTCGAATTTGTCGAAGATCGCGACAAGCGCGCGTTCTTTGATCCGGCCCGCAAGGTCGGACCGACCCTTGTTGCGGCGATGTTGGCCGACAGCCGGGTCATCGCGCGGGCAATGCCGCAGGGCGATATTATTGGCTTTGCGCCGCCGTTTTGTCTGACCGAAGCGCAGGCGGACGAAGTGGTGGCGGCGACTGTCAAAGCAGTGAAATCAGTCCTGGGCTGACGGTTTCATTTTGCCCCCTCGCCGCTGCCGACGCGGATGCTATGATGGCGCGAAACCCATGATCCGAGGCATGACATGATATTCAAACCCGCCGCATGGCCCCGCAAGCTCCGCTCGCAGGAATGGTTCGGGGGGACGGGCAAGGACGCGATTTATCACCGGTCCTGGATGAAGAATCAGGGGTTGCCCGCCGATCTGCTGGATGGCCGCCCCGTCATCGGCATTTGCAACACATGGTCGGAAACGACTCCCTGCAACGCCCACCTGCGCGATCTGGCTGAACGGGTGAAGTTCGGGGTTTACGAGGCCGGAGGATTCCCACTGGAATTCCCGGTGTTCAGCCCATCCGAATCCACCCTGCGCCCCACCGCGATGATGTTTCGCAACCTGTGCGCGATGGATGTCGAAGAAGCGATCCGGGGCAAGTGTCTGGACGGCGTCGTGCTGCTGGCGGGTTGCGATAAGACAACCCCGGCGCTGCTGATGGGCGCGGCCTCGGTCGATTTGCCGGCGATCATGGTCAGCGGCGGGCCGATGCTGAACGGCTATTTCAAGGGCGAACGGATCGGGTCGGGCACCCACTTGTGGAAGTTTTCCGAGGCGGTGAAGGCGGGCGAAATGTCCGCCGAGGAATTCGTCGAGGCCGAAGCGTCGATGTCGCGCAGCGCCGGGTCGTGCAACACGATGGGCACCGCCAGCACGATGGCCTCAATGGCCGAGGCGCTGGGGATGACCCTGTCGGGCAACGCCGCGATTCCGGCAGTGGATTCGCGCCGCCGCGTCATGGCCCATATCACCGGACGGCGTATCGTGCAGATGGTCAAGGACGACCTGAAACCGTCCGACATCATGACCAAAGACGCCTTTGAAAACGCGATCCGCACCAACGGCGCGATCGGCGGATCGACCAACGCGGTGATCCATCTTTTGGCGGTGGCGGGCCGTGTCGGGATCGAATTGTCACTGGACGACTGGGACCGCTGCGGGCGCGACGTCCCGACCATCGTCAACCTGATGCCATCGGGTAAGTATCTGATGGAGGAGTTCTTTTATGCCGGTGGCCTGCCTGTCGTCATCAAGCGACTGGGCGAGGCGGGGATCTTGCACAAGGACGCATTGACGGTTTCCGGTGGGTCGATCTGGGACGAGGTCAAGGACGTGCAGAACTGGAACGCCGACGTGATCCTGCCGGTTGAAAAGGCGCTGACAAAATCCGGCGGCGTGGCCGTGCTGCGCGGCAATCTGGCGCCCAATGGCGCGGTGCTGAAACCTTCTGCTGCGACGCCCGCGTTGATGGTTCACAAGGGCCGCGCCGTGGTGTTCGAGGATATCGACGACTACAAGGCGCGGATCGACGATGACGCGCTCGACATCGACGAAACCTGCATCATGGTCCTGAAGAACTGCGGCCCGCGCGGCTATCCGGGCATGGCCGAGGTGGGCAATATGGGCCTGCCGCCAAAGATCCTGAAAAAGGGCATCACCGATATGGTGCGGATTTCGGATGCACGGATGTCGGGGACGGCGTTTGGCACCGTGGTGCTGCATACCTCGCCCGAGGCGGCGATGGGTGGGCCTTTGGCGGTGGTTCAGAACGGTGACATGATCGAACTGGACGTGCCGAACCGCCGCCTGCATCTGGATATTTCCGAGGCTGAACTGGCGGCGCGGCTGGCGGCGTGGGAATCGCCGGTGACGCGACCGGGCGGTGGCTATGCGCAGCTTTATCACGACCGGGTGCTGGGGCCGGAGACCGGGGCCGATTTCGATTTCCTCGTCGGCTGCCGAGGCAATGCCGTGGCGCGCGAGGCGCATTGATGCAGATCGCGCTGGTCGGCATCGGCAAGATCGCGGTCGATCAGCATGTGCCGGCAATCAACGGCTCTGACGCTTGGGAACTGGCCGCGACGGTCAGCCGGGCGGGTTCGGTCGACGGGGTGCAGGCGTTCACCGACATCGACGCGATGCTGGCGGAACGGCCTGAAATCGGGGTCGTCTCCCTGTGCCTGCCACCCGCCCCGCGGTTCGATTACGCCGCCACGGCGATCCGCGCCGGGCGGCATGTGATGTTGGAAAAACCCCCCGGCGCAACGCTGGCCGAGGTTCATGCCCTACAGGCAATGGCCACCGACGCAGGCGTCACCCTGTTCGCCACATGGCACAGCCGGATGGCGCGGGCCATTGCGGCGGCCAAGGCGTGGCTGGCGGACAAGACCGTGACATCGGCCCATATCACCTGGCGCGAGGACGTCCGCAAATGGCATCCGGGGCAGGATTGGGTATTCGAACCGGGTGGCATGGGCGTCTTTGACCCCGGCATCAACGCCCTGTCGATCCTGACCGAGATCCTGCCCGCACCGGTGTTTCTACGCTCTGGGACGCTGGAATTTCCTGAAAACCGGGCCACGCCGATCGCCGCGCAACTGGCGTTTTCGGGCGGCGTGACCGCAGATTTCGACTGGCGGCAGACCGGGCCGCAGACCTGGGACATTACGGTCGATACCGACGCCGGACGGCTGGAATTGATCGAGGGCGGCAATCGCGGAACCGCCAACGGCGCAGCGCTGCCGATCAGCCCGCTGGCCGAATACCGCGCGCTTTATGCCCGACTGGCCGACCTTGTGCAGCGCCGCGCCAGCGACGTCGACCTGTCGCCACTGATCCACGTCGCCGATGCGATGATGCTGGGGGCGCGAAAACAGGTCGCGGCGTTCCATTTCTGAGGCGACGCCACGCCGTCGAAGGTCATGCTGGCTGGTGCAAACAAATTATAACGGTTCGTCTTATCGGCCGACTCTGGTCCTAACCCGCCCCTCCATCTGGCCCTAACCCGCCTCGACGCGCCGCACTACCGTTCCGCCAACTCCAGCCCGAGGTTCCCGCTATGAAAATGACCACCGAAGAAGCCTTTGTGAAAACCTTGCAGATGCACGGGATCGAACATGCGTTCGGAATCATCGGGTCGGCGATGATGCCGATTTCCGATCTGTTCCCCAAGGCGGGAATCAATTTCTGGGACTGCGCCCACGAAGGCAGCGCCGGCATGATGTCGGACGGTTACACCCGCGCCACCGGCAAGATGTCGATGATGATCGCGCAGAACGGTCCCGGCATCACCTACTTCGTCACCGCCGTCAAAACCGCCTACTGGAACCACACGCCGCTCCTGCTGGTCACCCCGCAGGCCGCCAACAAGACCATCGGTCAGGGCGGCTTTCAGGAAATGGAGCAGATGAACCTGTTCGCCGATTGCGTCGCCTATCAGGAAGAGGTCCGCGACCCGACCCGGATCGCCGAAACCCTGAACCGGGTGATCCTTCAAGCCAAACGCGCCTCGGCCCCGGCCCAGATCAACGTGCCTCGCGATTTCTGGACCCAGGTGATCGACATCGAGCTGCCCGCCATCGTCGAATTCGAACGCCCTTCGGGGGGTGAAAAGGCGCTGCAAGCCGCCGCCGACCTGCTGTCGGGCGCGAAAAACCCGGTGATCCTGAACGGCGCCGGCGTGGTTCTGTCAAAGGGCATCCCGGCGTCGATGGCGCTGGCCGAACGGCTGACCGCCCCGGTCTGTGTCGGCTATCAACACAACGATGCCTTCCCCGGCTCGCATCCGCTGTTCGCCGGGCCGCTGGGCTATAACGGGTCCAAGGCCGGGATGGAGCTGATCAAGGACGCTGATGTGGTCCTCTGCCTTGGCACAAGGCTCAACCCGTTTTCCACCCTGCCCGGCTATGGCATGGATTACTGGCCCAAAGACGCCAAGATCATTCAAGTCGATATCAACCCCGACCGGATCGGCCTGACCAAAAAGGTCACGGTCGGGATCGTCGGCGATGCCAAGATGGTCGCCGAAGGTATCTTGTCGCGCCTGTCCAAATCCGCAGGCGACGCGGGGCGTGATGCCCGAAAGGCCGCCATCGCCCAGAAGAAATCCGCCTGGGCGCAGGAACTGACCTCGATGGATCACGAACAGGACGATCCGGGGACGACGTGGAACGAACGCGCACGCGGCGCGAAACCCGAATGGATGTCGCCACGGATGGCATGGCGGGCAATTCAGAGCGCCCTGCCGCGCGAGGCGATCATCAGCAGCGATATCGGCAACAACTGCGCCATCGGCAACGCCTATCCGTCGTTCGAGGAGGGGCGCAAATACCTCGCCCCCGGCCTGTTCGGCCCCTGTGGCTATGGCCTGCCCGCCATCGTCGGTGCCAAGATCGGCCAGCCGGATGTGCCGGTCGTCGGCTTTGCGGGTGACGGCGCGTTCGGCATCGCCTGCAACGAACTGACCGCGATCGGGCGCAAGGAATGGCCCGCGATCACCATGATCGTGTTCCGCAATTACCAGTGGGGCGCGGAAAAGCGCAATTCGACCCTGTGGTTCGATGACAATTTCGTCGGCACCGAACTGGACGACGATGTGTCCTACGCCGGGATCGCACAGGCCTGCGGGTTGCAGGGCGTGCAGACCAAAACGATGGACGAACTGACCGCCGCTCTGGCACGCGCCATCGACGACCAGATGAACCACGGCAAGACAACGCTGATCGAAGCGCTGATCAATCAGGAACTGGGTGAACCGTTCCGCCGTGACGCGATGAAAAAACCTGTCGCCGTGGCCGGGATCGATGCCAAGGATATGCGCCCGCAAGTCAGTTGATGGCATTGCCTTTTGACCTGACGCCACTCGCGGCACTCTGGATGGCCATCGCGCTGTTCGGCGCGGCCTATGTGCGCGGCTATTGCGGGTTCGGGTTCGCGGCGCTGGTTGTGTCAGGCGCCGCGCTGGTGACCGACCCGCTGTATTTCGTTCCCGTTGTCATCACCGCCGATTTCCTGCTGACCGGGGTGCAGGCCCGCCAGATCAGGCCGAACATCGACTGGCGTCGGGTTGGCACGCTGTTTGCCGGAAGCCTGTTCGCGGTGCCTGTGGGCGTCTGGATCATCGCCTCAATCGGCACCGACACGGCCCGCGCGGTGATCTCGGTCTTTATCCTGATCATGTGCGCAATCCTTTGGGCTGGATGGCGGATGGCGCGGCCTGCGGGCGACGCAGCACATGTGGCGACCGGAGTGATGTCGGGGCTGGCCAACGGTGCGGCGGTGGGCGGATTGCCTGTGGCGGCGTTTTTCAGCGCCCAGACCATCCCGGCGGCAACATTCCGCGCCACGCTGATCGCCTATTTCACCGCGCTCGACCTCTGGACCCTGCCCAACATGCTGCGCGCCGGAATGGTCAGTCGCGACACACTGATCGCGACCGCCTTGGCGATGCCCCTGCTGCTGCTCGGCCTCTGGCTCGGGGGGCGCCGGTTCCTGTCGGCCGCGCCCGAAGACTTCCGCCGATTCGCGATTGTCCTTCTGGCCGTGCTGGCGGCCCTTGGCATCGTCAAGGCGCTGGCATGACAAGGGTTCCCCGGTTTAGGGTCAGCCGATGACGCGCCCGCCTTTCCCCTTCCTGTCGCAAACCACCCCGCGCTGTCCGCAATCCCTGCTGGACCGCGCCGGTGCCCTGCCCGCGCCGCGCGTGGCACTGGTCAACGCCGGGGCCGAACATCCGCTGGAAGGCATCCGCGAGGCTGCCGATCTGGGCCTTGCCGACCCGATTCTGATTGGCGACCGCGACAAGATCATCGCGACGGCCGCAGCGATCGGCTGGGACATATCCGGCATCCGACTTGTCCATGCACCCAAGGAAACCGCCGGGATCGAAGCCGCCCGGATGGCACGGATGGGCGAGGCTGACGCGATCATGAAAGGGCAGGTCCATACCGATGTGTTTCTGCGCGCCCTGCTGCCCTCCGCCGCCGGACTGCGCGACAAGGCGACCCGCTGCGGCCACGTGTTTCACATCACCGCACCGGGGTCCGACCGCCCCCTGTTGCTGACCGACGCGGCGCTGAACGTGAACCCCGATGTGGCGACGCGACAGGCCTGCCTGACCCATGCCGTCGAACTGGCAGAATTGCTGGGAGTGGAGCGGCCCAAGGCCGGGCTGCTGGCCCCGACCGAAGACCCGATTGCGTCGATCCCGAACACAGGCGAGGCCGCCGAAATTGCCGAATGGGCGAAAAACGCGCTGCCTCAGGCAGTCGTTCAGGGGCCGATGGCGCTCGACCTGATCTTTTCGCGCGCCGCCGCTTTGGCCAAGAATTATACGTCCGAGGTTGCAGGCGACGCCGACATCATGCTGGTTCCCAACATCACCAGCGGCAACGCGCTGTTCAAGTTGATGGTGCTGGGCATGGGCTGTTGTGCTGCGGGTATCGTCATGGGGGCGCGGGTGCCGATACTGTTGACCTCGCGGTCGCAGCAGGCACCCGACAGGATTGCCACAGCGGCCTTGGGGGCGATCGTCGCCAGTCAGGGATCACGCCGATGATCTTTGTCATCAACGCCGGATCGTCGTCGATCAAGGCGGAACTGTTCACGCCCGATCTGCAATCTGCACTGACCGCCAGCATCTCGGAAATCGGCGGCGCGGGGCAGTTGAAATGCGGCGACACCAAAACGCCGGTCCAGACGACCGACCACGCCGCGGCCCTGTCACTGATCCTTGCGGCCTTCGCCGACGCCGGGCATCCGCTGTCCACCGTCACGGCAGCCGCCCACCGCGTCGTCCACGGCGGCCCCGACCTGACCGCTCCGGTGCGGCTGACCGCCACCAGCATCGACCAAATCCGCGCCTGCTCGCCCCTCGCCCCGCTGCACAATCCGGCCAACCTTGCCGGGATCGACGCGCTGACCCGGCTTGCCCCCGCCTTGGCGCAATTCGCCAGCTTTGACACCGCGTTTCATGCGAGCAACGACGCGCTGGAAACCACCTATGCGATCCCGCAGGCCGAACGCGCCAAGAACCTGCGCCGCTATGGCTTTCACGGCCTCAGCTACGCCGGGATGGTCCGCCAGTTCGGCGCCGACCTGCCCGACCGCCTGCTGGCGCTGCACCTTGGCAACGGCGCCAGCCTTTGCGCGATCAGGTCGGGCAAATCCGTCGCCACCTCGATGGGCTATTCGCCGCTGTCGGGCCTTGTGATGGGCACCCGTAGCGGCAGCATCGACGGCATGGCGGTGCTGCAACTGGCCAAGGATCACGGGATCGACCGGGCCGGTGCGATTCTGAACCGCGAAAGCGGCCTGAAAGCCCTGACCGGCACGAACGACATGGCGACGATCCTGTCGCGCGATGACGCCGACGCCCGCTTTGCCGTCGCGCATTTCTGCTATTGGGCTGCGCGCGAGGCCGGATCGGCGATCATCGCGATGGGCGGTGTCGACGCGTTTGCCTTTACCGGCGGCATTGGCGAAAATGCTGTTCCGGTGCGCGACGCGATCATGGCGCATCTGGCCTTTCTTGGCCCCTTGCCGGTCCACATCGTGCCCGCCGACGAAGAACGCCAGATCGCCCATGACGCCCTGACATTGATGGGCCACCTTGACCCCGCCCGCCTGCACCTGACAGAACCAAGACCATGAGTATTCCCGCCCCCAGCCTCGACCTGTCGCCACCCGTTTCCGACGAGGTGCGCAAAACCACGTGTTATATGTGCGCCTGCCGCTGCGGGATCAACGTGCACATGAAGGCGGGCAAGGTCGCCTATATCGAGGGCAACCGCGACCACCCGGTGAACAAGGGCGTGCTCTGCGCCAAGGGGTCGGCGGGCATCATGCAGCACAACGCGCCCTCCCGCCTGCGCGCACCCCTGAAACGAACCGGCCCGCGCGGGTCCGGCGAATTCGAGGAGATCAGTTGGGACGAGGCATTGGAGCTGGCGACCAGCTGGCTGCAACCGATCCGCGACACCGCCCCCGAAAAGCTGGCGTTCTTTACCGGGCGCGACCAGTCGCAATCGTTCACTTCATTTTGGGCGCAGGGTTTCGGCACCCCCAACTATGCCGCGCACGGCGGATTCTGTTCGGTCAACATGGCCGCCGCAGGTATCTACACAATGGGCGGCGCGTTCTGGGAGTTCGGCCAGCCCGACTGGGACCATACCAAACTGTTCATGCTGTTCGGTGTCGCCGAGGATCACGACAGCAACCCGATCAAGATGGGCATCGCCAAGGTCAAGGCACGCGGGGCGCGGATGATCGGCGTCAATCCGATCCGCACCGGCTATAACGCCGTCGCTGACGATTGGATCGGGATCACGCCCGGCACCGATGGGCTGTTCATCCTGTCGCTGGTGCATCTCTTGATGCAGGCGGGCAAGATCGACCTGCATTACCTCGCGCATTACACCAACGCCTCGTGTCTGGTGAACGAAGACCCGAAATCGCCGCAGAACGGCCTGCTGTTGCGCGACGAGGACGGCAATCCACAGGTGATCGACCGGCGCACTGGCAAGCTGACGCGCTGGGACGCCGAGGGGGTCGAACCCGATCTTGCCACGACCTATCGGCACAAAGGCATCACGCATCGCCCGGTGTTTCACCTGATGGCCGACCGCTATCTGTCCGACGACTACGCCCCCGAAAAGGTCGCCGACCGCTGCGGCATCCCCGCCAAACGGATCCGCGCCATCGCCGCCGATCTGGCCCGCGTGGCCTTTGACGAGGCGATCACGCTGGACCGGGAATGGACCGACTTCCGGGGCCGCCATCATACCCAGATGATCGGCCGGCCGGTCAGTTTCCATGCCATGCGCGGGATCAGCGCCCATTCCAACGGCTTTCAGACCTGCCGCGCCTTGCACACCCTGCAAATCCTGTTGGGCGCGATCGAAACCCCCGGCGGCATGCGGTTCAAACCGCCTTATCCGAAACCGGCGACGGCCCACCCCAAACCGCATTGCAAGGTGACACCGGGCCAGCCCCTAGACGGCCCGCATCTGGGTTATCCGCATGGCCCCGAAGACCTCTGCCTTGATGCCAACGGCAACCCGGCCCGGATCGACAAGGCGTTCAGTTGGGAAAACCCGATGTCGGCGCATGGCCTGATGCACATGGTCATCAGCAACGCCCACGCCGGCGATCCTTACAAGATCGACACGTTGTTCATGTATATGGCCAACATGTCGTGGAATTCGTCGATGAACACCGGCGGCGTCATGCAGATGCTGACCGACACGGATGAAAACGGCGATTACGTGATCCCGCACATCATTTATTCGGATGCCTACAGTTCCGAAATGGTCGCTTACGCCGACCTGATCCTGCCCGACACGACCTACCTCGAACGCCACGACTGCATTTCGCTGCTCGACCGCCCGATCTGCGAGGCCGACGCGGTGGCCGACGCGATCCGCTGGCCGGTGGTGGAACCCGACCGCAACGTGCGCGGATTCCAGTCGGTTCTGTGCGAGCTGGGGGCAAAATTGCACATACCTGGCTTTGTAAACGACGACGGAAGTCAAAAATACACAGATTACGCCGACTATATTACCAACCACATCCGCCGTCCCGGCATCGGGCCGCTGGCGGGCTGGCGGATGGGCGAGAAGGGGTTGCAGGACGGACGCGGTGCCCCGAACGAAGGCCAAATCGACTGCTATATCAAGAACGGCGGCTTTTGGGTCGAACACCTGCCCGCCGACTGCGCCTATTACAAACCGTTCAGCCGGAACTATCAGGACTGGGCGGTGAAAATGGGCTTTTACGACAGCCCGCAACCCTACATCTTTCAGCTTTACGTCGAACCGCTGCGCCGCTTTCAACTGGCCGCTGAAGGCGAAGGCCCGCGCCAGCCCCCCGACCATCTGCGGGGCCGGATCATCGCCACGATGGACCCGCTGCCAATCTGGTATCCGCCGTTCAGCGACGGCCATGTTGACCCAGTCGAATACCCGATCCACGCGCTGACCCAACGCCCGATGGCGATGTATCATTCATGGGGATCGCAGAACGCATGGCTGCGGCAAATCCACGGCCACAACCCGCTCTATGTCCCGACCGGAATTTGGGAGTCGAACGGGTTCAAGGATGGCGAGTGGGCGCGGGTCACATCGGCGCACGGGTCGATCACGGTGCCGGTGGCGCATCAGGCCAGTCTGAACGAAAACACGGTCTGGACCTGGAATGCCATCGGCAAACGCAAGGGTGCCTGGGCGTTGGACACCGACGCACCCGAGGCGACCAAAGGCTTTCTGCTCAACCACCTGATCCACGAACTGCTGCCGCCCAAGGGTGACGGGATGCGCTGGGCCAATTCCGATCCGATCACCGGACAGGCCGCGTGGTTCGACCTGCGGGTCAAGATCGAACGCAGCGGCGCGCCCGACGAAAGCCAGCCAGTGCTGCCACCGTTTGCGTCGCCAGTCGGCAAAGGGCCGGACGAACTGACATGGAAGGTGGGCAAATGACCGCATTCACTTTGCAAAAACAACTCCCGCCTGAGGCTCCGACAATCATCACAGGCTCCACATGACCCAGTTGCCACCCCCATCGCAGGTCAAACTCGGCCTCGTCATCGATCTTGACACCTGCGTCGGCTGCCATGCCTGCGTGGTTAGTTGCAAAGGCTGGAACACCGAAAACTACGGCGCGCCGCTGTCCGATCAAGACCCCTACGGCGGCGACCCGTCGGGGACTTTCCTGAACCGGGTCCACAGTTACGAAGTTCAGCCCGCCGAAGGATCGGCCAAACTCATCCACTTTCCGAAATCATGCCTGCACTGCGACGATGCGCCCTGCGTCACCGTCTGCCCGACCGGGGCCAGCTACAAACGCGCCGAAGACGGTATCGTGCTGGTCAACGAAGACGCCTGCATCGGCTGTTCGCTGTGTGCGTGGGCCTGCCCTTACGGGGCGCGCGAGTTGGACGCGGCGGCGGGAGTGATGAAGAAATGCACCCTTTGCGTCGATCGCATCTATAACGAAAACCTGCCCGAAGTTGACCGGGTTCCCGCCTGCGTGCGCACCTGCCCCGCCGGGGCGCGGCATTTCGGCGATCTGGGGGACGCAGATTCGGCCGTCAGCCAGTTGGTCGCGGAACGTGGCGGGTTCGATCTGATGCCCGAACAAGGAACCAAACCCGTCAACAAATACCTGCCACCCCGGCCCAAGGATGTCGAACCCGAGTACGATATCCTCGCCCCCTACCTTGCCCCGGTCGCTGACGGCCCGAAAGGATTCATCGGCTGGCTGGACAAGGCGCTGTCGGCCTTGCCCGGCGGGGCCAAATAAATGCACCCGTCACCCTCTGTCATCATCTTCACCACCTTCAGCGGGCTTGGCTTTGGCCTGCTGTTCTGGCTCGGCCTTGGGCTGCCGACCCCGACCGGCTGGGCCGCATTTGCCTTCTTCGCCATCGCATACCTCGCGGCGGTCGGCGGCCTTATGGCGTCCACATTTCACCTTGGCCGTCCCGAACGGGCGATCAAGGCGTTCAGTCAATGGCAGACCAGCTGGCTGTCCCGCGAAGGCATCGCGGCTGTCGCAACCCTTGTTGTCATGGCGCTTTATGGCGCCGGACTTGTCTTTGGCGCGACGCGTATCGCGCCGCTGGGCTGGCTGGGGTCGCTGGGCGCACTGGCGACCGTGTTCACCACCTCGATGATCTATACCCAACTGAAAACGGTCCCCCGCTGGCGGCACTGGAGCACACCCGCGCTGTTCCTGTCGTTGTCGCTCGGCGGCGGGGCGCTATTGGCCGGTCAGGTCTTTTACGCGCTGCCGCTGATCGTGCTGGCGGGCATCGCGCAAGTCATCAACTGGCTGACCGGCGATGGCCAGTTTGCCCGATCCGGCACCACGATGAACACCGCCACCGGGCTGGGCGGGATGGGCAAGGTTCGCGCCTTTGAACCGCCCCACACTGGGACCAATTTCCTGCTGCGCGAATTCGTCCATGTTGTCGGGCGCAAACATGCGCAGCAACTGCGGATTATCGGCCTGACGCTGGGCTACATCGTCCCCGTCATCCTGCTTTTGCTGCCGTTCAGCCACTGGTGGGCGCTGTTGGCGGTGATCAGCCACATCGCCGGTATCCTGACCGTGCGCTGGCTGTTCTTTGCGCAGGCCGAACATGTGGTTGGGTTGTATTACGGCAAACGCTAAAGCTAGCTTCTGATCCGCCCCTCGGTCTTGGTATCGAACAGATAGACCCGGCCCGGATCGACCTTCAGCCCGACCCGCACCCCCGGTTTCACCCCCGCCTCGCCGCGCTGTTCGACGACGATCTTTTCGCCCGTGTCGGTCAGCAGGTAGGCATAAGACACGCCGCCCAGATTTTCGGTCATATCCACCGCCAGCGCATCGCCGTCGGGGTCGAGCACCAGATGTTCCGGGCGCAGCCCCAGCGTGATCGGATGGCCCTTGTAGGCGGTGGCCAGCGGCACCGGAACCGTCGTCTTCAGCCCCGCCACCTCGACCCCGCCATCGACAGCCTTGGCGGCGAGAAAGTTCATTGCGGGGCTGCCGATGAAACCAGCGACAAATTTGTTGTCGGGGTCATGATACAGGTCCATCGGCGCACCGACCTGTTCAATCACGCCCTTGCGCAGCACGACGATCTTGTCGGCCAGCGTCATCGCCTCGACCTGATCATGGGTGACATAGATCATCGTCGCGCCGATTTCCTTGTGCAGGCGGGCGATCTCGACGCGCATTTCGACGCGCAATTCGGCGTCGAGGTTGGACAGAGGTTCGTCGAACAGGAAAACCTCGGGGCCGCGCACAATGGCGCGACCGATCGACACCCGCTGCCGCTGCCCGCCCGAAAGGGCCGCAGGTTTGCGCCCCAGATAGTCGTCCAGTTTCAAAATCCGCGATGCCTCGGCCACCTTGGCCTCGATCTCGGCCTTGGGATGGCGGTTCATTTTCAGGCCAAAGCCCATGTTTTCCTTGACCGTCATGTGGGGATAGAGGGCATAGGTCTGGAACACCATCGCCACGCCACGCTCGCTCGGGTCCAGATGGGTCACGTCGCGGTCGCCGATGCGAATCCCGCCGGCGGTCGTTTCTTCCAGCCCCGCCACCATCCGCAGCAACGTCGATTTGCCACAGCCCGACGGCCCGTCAAAGACGCAGAATTCACCATCCGCGATCCCCAGATCGACCCCGTGGATGACCTGCACATCGCCGTATTTCTTGACCACTTTTTGAAGGGTGACGCCTGACATGATCTATTTTCCTGTGGTTGTTTCGGGGGTGGCGTCGCTTGTCGCGGGGTCGGGAAATCGCCAATTTCGGGCATCGCGGGAGATGTTCTGGGCGGTACGCTGTAACATCGGCACCAGCGCCTCGAGACCGGCAAGATTGGTGCGCCGGGTGGTGCTGGTCACTGACAGCCCGCCCTGCATCCGGCCGGTTTCGGTCAGGATCGGGACAGCCACACAGATGATCCCCGGTTCGTGTTCCTCGCGGTCAAATCCGTAGCCATTGACGCGGATGTCGGCCAGTTCGGCGCGAAGGGCGGCTTCGGACGCGATCGTCTGGGCGTTAAAGCGATGATAGGATTGCTGCGACAGCGCCCGTTCCAGCGCGTCCGCGGGCAAGAACGCCAGCATCACCTTGCCGATGCCGGTGCAATAGGCCGGACCAACCTTGCCCGCTTCGGAAAACATCTCGACCGGCTGGGCGGCGTTGCGTTTATCGACATAAAGCACCTGGGCATGATCCAGCTGCGCCAGATGCACGGTTTCGCCCACCGCCCGGCTCAGGTCATCCAGATGCGGGCGGGCGATCGGGGCCAGCGACGATTGCGCCCATGCGGCATGGGCCAGCCGGACAAGGCGGACACCGGGGGCATAGGTCTGCCGGTCGCGGTCGAACGCCAGCATCCCCTGCGAGGTCAGGGTCTGCACCAGCCGGTACAGCGTCGCCTTGGGAAACGGCGAGGCGTCCAGCAATTCGCCAAACCGCACCGGGCGCCCAAAGGCGGCAATCTGGTCCAGCACATTCAGCGCCTTGCCCACGGTGCCATCGCCGGTTGCACTCATTCGTCGTATCCTCTCCGCAGACAGCCGATTCGTCTCCACCCGACTCTCTGCTGTTGACAAGCATAGGCGAGTCGCGGTTATGATTTCAATATTCAAAACGCGGTTTCACATATTGGAACTAGGTTGAGAAGCAACCGAGGGAGGAACACCATGTTGCCAACGAAACGCAGCGCCGGTCTGGCGTTGACACTTGCTTTGCTCGCAGGCTCAAGCGCGATGGCGCAGCAGCGCGTGCTGAACTACTACGCCGATTACGACGCCGCCCCGCTGGCCGGGATGGAGGCGCTGATCGCCGATTTCGAGGCGGCCAACCCCGATATAGACGTCGTCCTGCAAAACTTTGACCACGAAGGTTACAAGACCGCGATCCGCAACTTCCTGACCACCGATGCGCCCGATCTGGCGAACTGGTATGCCGGAAACCGGATGGCCCCCTTTGTGGAGTCCGGTCAGTTCATGGATGTATCCGATGTCTGGGCCGACAACGGGCTGAACGACAGCCTTGGGTCTGCGCTGGCCTCGATGACGATCGACGGCAAGCAGTGGGGCGTGCCTTATACCTACTACCAGTGGGGCATCTATTATAACAAAACCGCTTACGAACAGGTCGGCGCGACCGTGCCCACAACTTGGGACGAATTTGTCGCCAACTGCGAATTGTTCAAGGCCGCCGGGATCGACTGCCTGACCACCGGCACCTCGGCACTGTGGCCCGCGGCGGGGATCTTTGACTACCTTGATCTGCGCACCAACGGCTATGACTACCACATGTCGCTGACCTCGGGGCAGACGCCCTGGACCGATCAGGGCGTGCGCGACGTCTTTGCGCAATGGGCCAAGGTTCAGCCCTACATCACCGCCAACAACGCGGCGATCGACTGGCAGGACGCCGCAGCCCTGATGTCGCAGGGCAAGGCCGCCAACTATGTCATGGGCAACTTTGCGGTCGCCGTCTTCAAAGAGGGCGGGATGACCAACGACACCCTTGGCTTTATGCCGTTCCCGACGATCAACCCCGATGTGGCCCGCGCCGAAGAAGCGCCGACCGACACCATCCACATCCCGTCGGGTGCCAAAAACGTCGCCGACGCCAAGACGTTTCTGGCCTTCGTCGCCTCGGCTGACGCGCAGACCAAGCTGAACGCCGCCATCGGCCAACTGCCGATCAACAGCGCCTCGACCGTCGCTGCCGACGATCCGTTCCTGCAAGCCGGGTTCGAGCTGCTGTCGACCACACCGGGCGGCATCGCGCAGTTCTTTGACCGTGACGCGAATGCGGAAATGGCCAAAATGGGTATGGAAGGTTTCCAGGAGTTCATGGCCCTGCCTGACAATCTGGACGCGATCCTGACCCGTCTGGAAAATGCACGTCAGCGGATCTACAAATAACGCGATCCTTGCGGCGGCCCGGAAACTGGCCGCCGCATCCCGTTTCAAAGCCACTATTCGTTTGAAAATTTATCTGACGTAACCACCGGCGAAGGGGGCCAGCGATGACTGTTGCAGTCGCAGTACCAGAAACACGATCCCGGTCGTGGTGGGCCCAGAACCAGCAAACGCTGACCCCGTGGCTGTTTCTTTTGCCGGGCATGGCGATGTTCGGGCTTTACGTCATATACCCAATCTTAGCCAGCTTCCGACTGTCGTTCTACGACTATGACGGCTTGGGCAAACAAGTCTGGCTGGGCACCGACAATTACCGCGAGTTGTGGACCGATCCGGCCTTTGTCACATCGCTGAAAAACAACGTGATCTGGCTGGTGCTTTACATGCTGGCGGTGCCTGCGGGCCTCGCGATCTCGATCTTTCTGAACCAGAAGGTCCGCGGCATCCGGATTTATAAATCGCTGTTCTTCTTCCCCTTCGTGATCTCGCAGGTCGTCGTGGGCCTGATGTTCGCGTGGTTCTACGCCCCCAATTTCGGTCTGTTCTACATCGTGATCGAGGCATTGACCGGCAAGGGCATCGCCGTGTTGGCCGATCCGACCCTTGCCACCTACGGCATTATCGTCGCCGGCCTTTGGCCGCAGATCGCCTATTGCATGATCCTGTATCTGACCGGCCTGAACAACGTCGCCCCCGACCAGATCGAGGCGGCGCGGCTCGACGGTGCACGCGGCCTGCGGATGCTGTGGTATGTCATCCTGCCGCAGTTGCGCCCGGCGACATTCATCGCCGTCGTCGTCACCGTGATCGGGGCGCTGCGCAGTTTCGATCTGGTGTCGATCATGACCAAGGGCGGCCCGTTCGGATCGACCCGGGTCTTGTCCTACTACATGTATGAACAGGCGCTGTCGGAATACGGGTTTCGGATGGGCTACGGGGCCGCCATCGCGGTCGTCCTGTTCGCGATCATGATGGTTTTCATCTCGGGTTTCATCTGGAAGATGATGCGCGATGAACAGGGGGTGCGCTGATGTTTCCGCGTCCGATTGAACAAAGCACCGCCACGGTTCGCACGATCTATCAGATCGCCCTGCCGATCGCCCTGCTGCTCTGGCTGTTTCCGCTGCTCGGGGTCGCGCTGACCTCGTTGCGGCCCGGTTCCGACCTTGCCGCTGGCAATTATTTCGGCATGCCCTCGGCGATCGCCTGGGACAACTATGCCGACGTGTTCCGCAATACGGCGATGGCGCAGTATATCTTCAACTCGTTCAAGGTGACGATCCCGACGGTGATCGGCACCCTGATCCTGTCCTGCATGACCGGCTTTGCCCTTGGCGTTTACAAGTTCAAGGGCAATATCGTCATCTTTTTCCTGTTCGTGGCGGGCAATTTCGTGCCCTTCCAGATCCTGATGGTGCCGGTGCGCGACCTGACGGCAGGCCTTGGCCTCTATAACACAACTATGGGTCTCGCGCTGTTCCACATCGCGTTCCAGACCGGGTTCTGCACCCTGTTCATGCGCAATTTCATCGCCGCCCTGCCAAAGGAACTGATCGAGGCGGCGCGGGTCGAAGGCGTCGCGGAATGGCGCATATTCTGGTATATCGTCCTGCCCCTGATGCGCCCGGCCATCGCCGCCCTGTCGGTGCTGATCTTTACCTTCATCTGGAACGACTACTTTTGGGCCACGGTCCTGACCACATCGGCGAGCACCCAGCCCGTCACCGCCGGTCTGTCGTCGCTGAATGGCCAGTGGATCGCCGCATGGCATCTGGTCTCCGCCGGGTCGATCATCGCGGCGATGCCACCCGTGCTGATGTTCTTTTTGATGCAGAAACACTTCATCGCCGGTCTGACTCTGGGGGCAGTCAAGTGATCAAGACCTGGCGGCTGGACTGCGGGCGCCAAAGCCTTGTTCTGGCGGCGCGGCGCGCGCGTCTGCCCGAGGTCGTCTATTGGGGCGCCTGCCTGCCCGATGGCGAAGACCTTGCCACGTTGATGGCGGCCCATGCAATCGACGTGACCGGCGGCATGCTGGATGAAAACCCCGATCTCAGCCTCAGTCCCGAGGCCAGTCGCAGTTTTCCCGGCCAACCCGGCCTGATCGTGCGCGATACCGACGGCACGCCGTTATTACCGAAATTCTGCTTTGAAAACGCGCAGGACGACAGCGGTCTGCGTCTGACGTACCGGGACGCCGACAACGGGCTGACCCTGACCTTTGAATTCGCTGCCGACGCGCAGACCCATGTCATCACCTGTCGCACCCGGCTGGATGCGAACCGCCCGGTGCATCTGCATTGGCTGGCCGCGCCGGTGATGCCGGGACCGCAGCAATCGGTCGATATGATTGATGTCTCCGGGCGCTGGTGCGGCGAATTCGCCCTGAACCGCACACCTTGGTCGCCCGGCATGCGCTACCGTGAAAACCGCACCGGACGCACCGGCCACGAACATTTCCCCGGCCTGATCGTTCCGGGCACCGGCGCCACCAACACTAATGGAGAGGCTTGGGCGTTTCACTATGGCTGGTCCGGCGGGCACCGGATGATCGCCGAGGAACTGCCCGACGGACGCCGCCAGATCCAGTGGGGCCATGCGGCCCGGATGGAAACCGATGCCGCGACCGGCTTTGCCACCGCCCCGCTTTACCTGTCCTATTCCGACACCGGGCTGAACGGCTGCGCCGTGGCATTTCAACGCCACCTGCGCGACCGGATTGTTTCTTGGCCGAAACCCGACGCCCCCCGCCCGGTGCATTACAACTGCTGGGAAGCGGTCTATTTCGACCATAAACTCCCGGTCCTCAAAGACATCGCCGACCGCGCCGCCGCGCTTGGTGCCGAACGCTTTGTGCTGGATGACGGCTGGTTCGGCCAGCGCGACGACGACACAACATCGCTGTCCGATTGGCAGGTTGACCCGCGCAAATACCCCGATGGCCTGACCCCGCTGATCGACCATGTGCATTCGCTTGGGATGACCTTCGGCCTTTGGTTCGAACCCGAGATGATCAACCCCGACAGTGACATTCACCGCGCCCATCCCGACTGGGCTATGGGATCCGAAGATCAGACGCTGGGCCGCAACCAGAAAGCCCTGAACATGGCCCTGCCCGCAGTCCGCGATTTCATCTACGACCGGATGGCGGCGATCCTGCGCGACCACGCCATCGACTATATCAAATGGGATCACAACCGGGTCTTGCCGATGCCCGACGCGGCGCAGACACGCGGGTCTTATGCCCTCATCGACCGCTTGCGCGCCGATTTCCCCGGCGTCGAGATCGAAAGCTGCGCCTCGGGCGGGGGCCGGATCGATTTTGGCATCCTCGCCCGCACCCAGCGGGTCTGGCTGTCCGACAGCAACGACGCGCTGGAACGCCTGCGCATCCAGCACGACGCCGCCCTGTTCCTGCCGATGGCGGTCACCGGCAGCCACGTCGGGCCGCGCCGGTCGCACACATCCGGGCGCACCCTCGACATCACGTTCCGGGCCTGGGTCGCGGCCCAGCGTCATATGGGGTTCGAAATGGATCCGCGCGAACTGACCGAACCCGAGGCGGAGGTGCTGCGCGATGTCACCGGATGGTGGAAAGCCAACCGCGACTGGATGTACCGCGCCGACATCCTGCGGCTGGACAGCGCCGATCCGGCGGTCATCGCCGAGCAGCAGCAGGCGGTGGATGGCAGCCGTTTCGTGGTCTTTGCAGGTAAGGCCGCGACCAGCACCCAGATCGCGCCGCGCCCGCTACGCCTGACCGGACTCGACCCCGCCGCCAGCTACCGGGTCGACTTGACCAACCGGGCCGAAGCAGGACGCCTTTCGCGCGGCAAGACGGCGTTGAAAGGTGGGCCCCTGACGCTCAGCGGCCAATACCTGATGCACCACGGCCTGACCCTGCCGTGGTCCTACCCCGAACGGATGTGGGTCATCGAAGGAACCCGCCTATGAAACTCGCCACCTTTCACGACCTGAACGGCGCGTCGGTTTTCATCACCGGCGGCGGCAACGGCATCGGTGCGACGTTGACCATGGGGTTTCTGGAACAGGGGGCCAAGGTGGCGTTTGTCGGCCGCAGCGACGCCAGCGCGTTCGTCGTTGAGATGGCCGAAAAGACCGGCAACCGGCCGCTGTCCATCCGCTGCGACGTGACCGACATTGCGTCGCTTCACGCTGCGATGGACCGCGCCGAACAGGCCCACGGCCCCCTCAACGTGCTCGTCAACAACGCCGCCAACGACCAGCGGTTTGACGCCCTCAAAGTGACCGAGGCGGATTGGGACGCGATGCAGGCCGTCAACCTCAAACACTACTTTTTCGCCTGCCAGCACGCGGCGAAATCCATGGCCGGGCGGGGCGGCGCGATCGTCAATTATTCGTCCACCAGCTACATGATCGGGTCGCTCCACTTGCAGGTCTATGTCGCCGCCAATGCGGGCATCGTCGGGCTGACCCGCAGTTTGGCCCGCGAATGGGGGCCGCAGAACATCCGCGTCAACGCCATCGCGCCGGGCTGGGTGATGACGCCAAAGCAAAAGGAAAAGTGGGTGACCCCCGAAGGCATCGCGGCGCATCTCGAACGCCAGTGCATCCCCACCGCGATGGACCCCGAAGACATGATCGGCGGCACCCTGTTCCTTGCCTCGGACGCGTCGAAAATGATGACCGGCCAGTGCATCGCCATCGACGGCGGCGTGGTGGTGACCGGATGACCAAGGCCGACTGGATCGCCGCCGACTGGGGCACCACACATCTGCGGGTCTGGGCGATGTCGGCCAGTGGCACCGTGCTGGGGCGGGCGCAATCGGATCAGGGGATGGGCGGCCTAACCCGTGATGGTTTCGAACCGGCGCTGACTGCCCTGATCGCCGCGTGGGACGCAACCACCGTGGTCGCCTGCGGCATGGTCGGATCGCGCCAAGGCTGGGTCGAGGCGCCCTATGCCACCGCCCCTTGCCCGCCGCTGTCGGCCAACATGGTCAAAGCCCCAACTACGACACCCGGCCTGAGCGTCCACGTAATCCCAGGTATCCGCCAGAACGCGCCCGCCGACGTGATGCGCGGCGAAGAAACCCAGATCGCCGGGTTTCTGGCCCTGAACCCCGGCTGGGACGGCGTCATCTGCCTGCCCGGCACCCATAGCAAATGGGTGCATGTCAGTGCCGGCGAAGTCGTCAGTTTCCAGACCTTCATGACCGGCGAATTGTTCAGCGTGATCGGTGCGCACACCGTTCTGCGCCATTCGCTGACCGGCGAAGGCTGGGACGACGCGGCCTTTGCCGAGGCCCTTGACGACGTCATCTCACACCCCGAAAAACTCGCCGCCCGCCTGTTTTCGTTGCGGGCCGAAGGATTGCTGCACGGCCAGACTCCGGCCACCGCCCGCGCCCGCCTGTCCGGCCTGTTGATCGGTGCCGAACTGGCCGCCGCGCGCCCCTATTGGCTGGGTCAGCAGATCGCAGTGATCGGCGATGGGCGGCTGGCGGGTCTTTATGTCAAGGCGCTCGGCACCCTTGCCGCGCCCGCCACTCAGGCCGATGGCGAACGCGTCACGCTGGCCGGGTTGCAAGCCGCCTATCGCCTGTTGAAAGGATAACCCAATGTCCCGCCCCCTGATCGCCATCCTGCGCGGCATCACCCCATCCGAAGCGGTGGACACCTGCACTGCCCTGATCGCCGCCGGAATCACCCGGATCGAGGTGCCGCTGAATTCGCCCGACCCCTTTGCCAGCATTGGTGCAATGGTCGCGGCGCACGGCAACGACGCGCAAATCGGGGCAGGCACGGTACTAAGCCCCGACGATGTGGGCCGGGTCGCGCAGGTCGGCGGCAGGCTGATCGTGTCGCCCAACTGCGACCCCCGGGTGATCGCCGCGACAAAGGCCGCCAAGATGGCCAGTTGGCCGGGTGTCATGACGCCCACCGAATGTTTCGCCGCGCTCAAGGCCGGGGCGGACGGGTTGAAAATCTTTCCGGCCAGCCTGATCGGTCCTGACGGGATCAAGGCGATCCGCGCGATTCTGCCCAAAGGCACACTGGTCTATGCGGTCGGTGGCGCGGGTGCCGACAGTTTCCGAAACTGGATCGCGGCGAGCGCCGATGGGTTCGGTATCGGTTCGGCGTTGTACAAACCCGGCATGTCCGTCTCGCAGGTCGCCGAAAACGCCCGCGCCATCGTCGCCGCCTATGACGCAGCCATCGCATGATCTGGGACGACACGATCTGCACCTTGGGCGAAGGGCCGCTGTGGCACCCCGAACGGCAGCAGTTCTTTTGGTTCGACATCATGGGAAAACGGTTGCACACCAAGGGGCAGCACTGGCAGTTCAGTGAATACGTATCTGCCGCCGGATGGATCGACCGCGACCGCCTGCTGGTCGCCAGCCAGACGAAATTGTTCACCTTTGATCTGACCAGCGGGACGGGAGAAACCGTTGCCCCGCTCGAGGCTGACAACCCTGTCACCCGGTCCAACGACGGGCGTGCCGACCCGCAAGGCGGATTCTGGATCGGCACCATGGGGATCAACGCCGACCCCGGTGCCGGGGCGATCTGGCGCTATCACCGGGGCGAATTGCGCCGCATTTTCGCGCCAATCACGATCAGCAATTCGATCTGCTTTGCGTCGGACGGCAGCACCGCCTACTTCTGCGATACGCCGACAAAGCGGATCATGCGCACCGCGCTCGACACCCACGGCTGGCCGATTGGCGACCCGACGACGCATATCGACCTGACAGCCGAGGGGCTGAACCCCGACGGTTCGGTCGTCGATGCCGCTGGCAACCTCTGGAACGCGCAATGGGGGGCAGCGCGGGTCGCCTGTTACGATCCGGCGGGCAAATTTGTGCGGGCCGTCGATTTTCCCGCGACCCAGACCTCCTGCCCGGCCTTTGGCGGCCCCGACCTGACGACGCTATTCTGCACCTCGGCCAAGATCGGTCTTGACGATACGAACCCCGATCAAGGCAAGACCTTTGCCAGTGAGACCACGACCAAAGGACAGGCGGAACACCGGGTCATCCTCTGACCCTTTCACTTTGCTGCAACAACCCAAAGGCCGACCGATGAAACGCACGCTTGGCGTCTGTTATTACCCCGAACACTGGCCCGAAACCCAATGGGCCGACGATGCCGCGCGGATGACCGAAACCGGCATCACCTGGGTCCGGATCGGCGAATTCGCGTGGTCCCGGATGGAACCGCAACCGGGCCAGTTCGACTGGGGCTGGCTGGACCGCGCGATCGGCACATTGGGCGCCGCAGGTCTGCAAATGGTCCTCGGCACCCCCACCGCCACCCCGCCGCGCTGGATGATCGACAAGTTGCCCGATATGCTGGCCGTCGACGCGCAGGGCCGCCCGCGCAAGTTTGGATCGCGCCGCCACTATTGTTTTTCCCACCTCGGCTATCGCGACGAATGCCGCCGGATCGTGCGCGCGCTGGCCGAACGCTATGGCAAGAACCCTGCGGTGCAGTCCTGGCAGACCGACAACGAATACGATTGCCACGACACCACGCTGTCCTACTCGGACGCCGCCCGCCAAGGGTTTCGTGACTGGTTGGCGCAACGCTATCAATCTCCCGACGCGCTGAATCGCGCATGGGGCAACGTATTCTGGTCGATGGAGTATGACAGTTTTGACCAGATCGACCTGCCGAACCTGACCGTCACCGAACCGAACCACCCAGCAGTGCTGGCCTTTCGGCGCTATTCGTCCGATCAGGTCGTCGCGTTCAACCGGGTCCAGACCGACGAGATCCGCAAACACTCGACCGCCCCGATCAGCCATAATTTCATGGGCCGGATCACTTCGTTCGACCATTGGAAGGTCGGTGCCGACCTTGATATCGCGGCCTGGGACAGCTATCCGATCGGGTTCCTGTCGGACCGGATCGAAAGCAGCGACAAACGCAAACTGCACTTCATGCGACAGGGCGACCCCGACAATCAGGCGTTTCATCACGACCTTTATCGCGCCGTCGGTCGGGGCCGCTGGTGGGTGATGGAACAGCAGCCCGGTCCGGTGAACTGGGCCCCCTATAACCCCGCCCCGCTGCCCGGCATGTCCCGTCTTTGGGCGTGGGAGGCCTTTGCGCATGGTGCCGAATGTGTCAGCTATTTCCGCTGGCGGCAGGCCCCGTTTGCACAGGAACAGATGCACGCGGGGCTGCTGAAACCCGACAGCACCCCGGCCCCGGCCTTGGCCGAGGCGGCGCAGGTGGCGCAGGAACTGGCCGCGATGCCCGACGTGGGGACGGCGCAGGCGCAGGTGGCGCTGGTGTTCGATTACGACAGCGCCTGGGCGTGGGATGCGCAGCCGCAGGGCCGCGATTTCGACATGTGGCGGCTGGCCTTTGCGGCCTACCGGGCGCTGCGCCGGGCGGGTCTGAATATCGACATCCTGCCACCCGACGTGGCCGATCTGTCGGCCTACAAGTTGGTCCTCGGCCCCGGCCTGATGCGCCTGTCCGACCCTTTCCGAGATGCGCTGAAATCGTTCAAGGGCATCGCCCTGATCGGTCCGCGCAGCGATACCAAGACCGACGAGCTTGCCATTCCACTGCCCCTCGGCCCCGACCTGCCCGACACCGACATCACGGTGGTCATGGCCGAAAGCCTGCCGCCGAACGCCAAGATAAAGTTGCAAGGTGGGGGCAGGTTCCTGCACTGGTTCGAACATCTGGAAGGGTCCGCGCCGGTGCAGCGCATGACCAAAGATGGCCAACCCGCGATCATGGGCGGTGACCATATCCGCTATCTGGCGGGCTGGCCGGATGATGCCACCTTTGACGGGATCATCGGCGCACTTTGCGATGCAATGGGACTGCAAACCTACCGCCTGCCCGATGGGTTGCGGCTGCGCGACAGCGCCACCCATCGGTTCATTTTCAACTATAGCGCCGACCCGCAAATCTGGAACGACGTCACGATCCCCCCCGCGGGCGTGCATTGGGAGGCGTTATGACCCCCTTTGGCACCACCGCAGACGGGCGCGCCGTTGACCAGATCGCACTGGCATCCGGCGATCTGACGGTCAACCTTTTGACCTTGGGCGCGATTGTGCAGGACGTGCGGCTGGCGGGCGTTGCGCACAGCCTGACCCTTGGGTCGGACCGTCTGGCAGACTACGAGTCGACGATGCGCTATCACGGCGCGCTGATCGGCCCGGTGGTCAATCGGCTGGCCGGGGCGCAGGCGGTGATCGCGGGAAAGACGCATCATTTCGAAGCCAATCAGGGCAACGACATCATGCTGCATTCCGGCGCCGCGGGGACGCAGTTCAAAATCTGGCAGATTGCCGACCACGGCCCGACCCACGCGACCCTGACGCTGGACCTGACTGCGGGCGAGGGCGGTTTTCCGGGCAACCGCCATGTTACCGCCCGGTTCACGGTCAGCCCCCCCGCGACACTGTCGCTGGACCTGACGGTGACAACCGACGCCCCAACTATCGTCAATTTCGCCAATCACAGCTATTGGAACCTTGACGGCACTGATTGCTGGAACGGTCACAGCCTGCGCATCGCTGCCGACCACGCCTTGCCGACCGACGATGATTTCGTTGCAACCGGCGAGATCGCGGCAGTGGCCGACACGCCGCTGGATTTTCGGGAGGCGCGGACGATTCGCGTCGGCGCCCCCCTGCTCGACAACAACTGGTGCCTTTCCGATGCCCCGCAACCGCTGCGTGATGTGCTTTGGCTGCGCGGTCAATCGGGGGTGATGTTGACGCTCGCCACGACCTGCCCCGGCGTGCAGGTCTATGACGGCCGGGCTGCGATCCGCCCCGGCAAGACCCACCACGAAGGGCTGGCGATCGAGGCGCAGGATTGGCCAAACGCGCCCGCCCATCCGACGTTCCCGTCAATCACCCTCAACCCCGGCGACACTTACGCCCGCCAGACGGTTTGGCGATTCAGCCGTTAACCCCGCGAAACCAAGCGACAATTGCCGCCCGCTCGCTGTCTTCGATATAGGACAGGTTGGCCGGCGGCATCGCGTGACTGACACCCGCCTGCAAATAGATCTGGCGCGCATGGGTCGCGATCTGTTCGGGGGTTTCCAGCATGACGCCCTTGGGTGGCCACAGCATGCCGTCCCACGCCGGTTCGGCGGCGTGGCACATCGAACAGCGCCCCATCACGATCTGTTCGACATAATCGAACCCCTCGGCCGCCGCGAACCGCTCTGCGGCGGGGGTCATCGCCGCCGCTTGGTTCTGCCGGAACGCCGGGGCTGTCGACAGCCACGCGATGATGATGAACAGGATAAGCGTCACCACCCATGTCCACGTCGGATTGCCTTTGCGCATGTGGACGGTGTTGAAATAATGCCGGATCGTGACGCCCATCAGGAACACCAGCGACGCAATGATCCAGTTGTATTGGGTCGCGAACGCCAACGGATAATGGTTGGACAGCATCAGGAAGATGACCGGCAGCGTCAGGTAATTGTTGTGGGTGCTGCGCTGCTTGGCGATCTTGCCATACTTCGGGTCGGGCTTTCGGCCCGCCTGCAAGTCGGCCACCACGATCCGCTGGTTCGGCATGATGATGAAAAACACATTCGCCGACATGATCGTCGCGGTGAAGGCGCCCAGATGCAGCAGCGCGGCGCGGCCCGAAAACACTGAAGTGTAGAAATACGACATGGCGACAAGGATCACATAGAGCAGGACCATCAGCCGCGTGCTGTTGTCGCCGAACCGGGATTTGCAGATCTGGTCATAGGCAATCCATCCGAACGCCAGCGAAGCGATCGAAATCGCGATGCCCTGCCAGACCGGAATATCCAGCACGCCAGGGTCGATCAGGAACAGTTCGGCACCCAGATAATAGACCAGAAACAGCAGCGCGAAACCCGACAGCCAGGTCGCATAGCTTTCCCATTTGAACCAGACCAGATCGCCGGGCATCGCATCGGGGGCCACCAGATATTTCTGGATATGATAGAACCCGCCGCCATGCACCTGCCATTCTTCGCCATCCGCGCCGCTGGCCAAGGCCCGGTCGCGGTGCAGGCCCAGATCGAGGGCGATGAAATAAAACGATGATCCGATCCACGCGATGGCGGTGATCACATGCAGCCAGCGCACGGCAAATTCGAGCCATGCCATCAGAATCGCGGCGTCATACATCGGCTAAACTCCCTGCGTTTGGCAGCAGGCTATACGAAACGCCATTTATTTGTTAATCCGTCAAATAGGGGAACACTTTCAAGACGAGCCGTTGAATGGCCTATGTCGCCAATATCCGCATGTTCGTCCGTGTCTATGAGCTGGGCAGCATGAGCGCGGCCGCCCGCGATCAGCGGACGTCGCCAGCGGTCGCCTCGTCGCGCATTGCCGAGCTGGAAAAACATCTGGGCTTGCGTCTGTTCAACCGCACGACCCGCAGCCTGCAACCCACCGAAAACGGCCGGATCTTTTACGAAGGTGCGCTGCGCGTCCTGCAAGCGATTGACGAGGCCGAGTCGGCGGTGGCCGAAACCACCCAAAACCCGCGTGGCACGGTCTTTGTCGCCGCCCCTTTGGGTGTGGGTCGCCGGTTCATCGCGCCGCATGTGCCCAGCTTCAAGGACAAATACCCGCAAATCGACGTCCGCCTGCGGCTGTCGGATCGCAAGATCGACGTGGTGGGCGAGGGGTTGGATCTGGCATTTCACCTTGGCACGCTCGAGGACAGCACGCTCAAGGTGCGCCTTGTCGCCGACTGCCCCCGTGTCTTGTGCGCGGCACCTGCCTATATCGACCGGCGCGGCAATCCGGTGGACGGCGCGGCGCTGGTCGCGGACAAACACGACTGCCTGAACCTGCGGTTTCCGGGCGCGACCGAATTCCGCTGGCTGCTGGACACCCCCACCGGGCCGGAACGATTCGACATCACCGGGCCGTACGAAACCGACGACGGCGACGTGCTGACCAACTGGGCGCTGGACGGGCGCGGCATCATCCTGAAACCGATCTTCGAGGTGGCCGACCATCTGCGCGACGGCCGCCTGATCCCGGTCGCCACGGCAACGCCGCCGGTCGCCACGCAACTCTCCTGCCTGACCCAGCACCGCCGCCTGCGCGACCCGAAAATCCGGCTGTTCACCGATTTCATCATGGCGCGGATGAAGGCGGATATGGGGGCGGCGACTAAGGGGCTTCAACTGCCCCGATAGGTCGAAAATCCAAACGGCGAGATCAGCAGCGGGACGTGGTAATGCGATGCGGGGTCGGAAATGCCGAACCGGATCGGCACCTCGTTCAAAAACCGCGGGTTTTCGGGGGCGGCGCCGCTCGCGTTCAGATAGTCGCCAACGTAGAACAGCAGTTCATAGCGCCCGACCCGAAAATCCGGCGCCGGCAGGATCGGTCCGTCAGTGCGCCCGTCCGCATTCGTCACCTTGGTTGCCAGATGCGCCCAGCCGTCACCGTCGATGCGGAACAGGTCGATCTTCATCCCCTGCGCAGGCACGCCCCGCGCAGTATCAAGGACATGGGTGGTCAGGTATCCGTCAGGCATCGCGCGCTCCATCTTTGCGCCACCCTGCCCGGTTTTCATCCAAAAGGCGACAACGCAGGACTCTGACAGGTCTTTCACAAATTCATTGAAAGTCGTGCGCGATTTTATGGTTTATGGGGTAAACCAGCAAAGGAGTCGCGATGCACCGCTATCCCCGCAACATGGTCGGCTATGGCCCGACGCCGCCCGACGCCAAATGGCCCGGCGGCGCAAAGATCGCGATCAGCCTGGTCCTGAATTACGAAGAAGGCGGCGAGAATAATATTCTGCACGGCGATGCAGGGTCCGAGGCGTTTCTGTCCGACATTCCGGGCGCCGCCCCCTGGCCGGGCCAGCGTCACTGGAACATGGAATCGATCTATGAATACGGGGCGCGGGCCGGGTTCTGGCGACTGCACCGGCTGTTCACCGGGCTGAACATTCCGCTGACCATCTACGGCGTCGCCAGCGCCCTTGCCCGCAGCCCCGAACAGGTCGCCGCGATGATCGCCGCCGATTGGGAAATCGCGTCGCACGGGCTGAAATGGGTCGAACATCGCGACATGCCCGAGGCCGAGGAACGCGCCGCCATCGCCGAGGCGATCCGGCTGCATACCGAAGTTGTCGGCACCCGTCCGACCGGCTGGTACACCGGGCGCTGTTCGGTGAACACCGTCCGCCTGACCGCCGAGGCGGGCTTTGACTGGATCAGCGATACCTACGACGACGATCTGCCCTATTGGATCGAGTCTGGCGCGCGTGACCAACTGGTCATCCCCTACACGCTCGAGGCCAACGACATGCGGTTCGCCACAGCGCCCGGTTACACGACGGGCGAGCAGTTTTTCAGCTACCTCAAGGACGCGTTCGACACCCTTTATGCCGAAGGCGCCGAAGGCTCGGCGAAAATGATGTCGATCGGCCTGCATTGCCGTCTGATCGGCCGACCGGGCAAGATTGCCGGGTTGAAACGGTTTCTGGACTATGCCCAGAGGCACAAAGACGTCTGGTTTCCCCGCCGCATCGACATCGCCCGGCACTGGGCTGCGACGCATCCGCACCAGCGGCGCGACCTGCCCAGCACGATGCACAAGACCGCGTTCGTGCGCGCTTTCGGCGGTATCTTTGAACATTCACCCTGGATCGCCGAACGCGCCCACACGCTTGAACTTGGCCCCGCCCACGACCGCGCCACCGGGTTGCATAATGCGCTGTGTCGCGTCTTTCGCAGCGCGACCGAGGCTGAACGCCTGGGCGTGCTGACCGCGCACCCGGACCTTGCGGGCAAACTGGCGCAGGCGAAACGGCTGACGGCGGAATCGACGCACGAACAGGCCAGCGCCGGCCTTGACGCGCTGACCGACGCCGAACGCGACCAGCTGACGGCGATGAACGCGACCTATGTCGCCAAACACGGGTTTCCCTTCATCATCGCGGTGCGCGACAACACCAAGGCCAGCATCATGGCCGCCTTTGCCGACCGGATCGACAGCGACCGCGCCACTGAATTCGCCACCGCCTGCGCACAGGTCGAACGGATCGCCCTGCATCGCCTGAAGGACCTGCTGCCATGACCGCTTATGCCTTTCCCCCCGGCGGGATGCCGCCCCTCACAGAAGATCCCGCCGCCGCCGGAGCGATATTCACGACCGCCTATGCCATGATCCCCGGCAGCACGATGCGCGACATCACCGCCAGCCTTTTGCCCGGTTGGGACAAGACGCGGGCATGGATCATCGCCCGCCCGCTGAGCGGATTCGCCGAAACCTTTGCGCAATACGCGGTCGAGGTGGCAGCGGGCGGCGGCAGTGCGGCCCCCGAACCCGACACCGGGGCCGAGGCCGGGATTCTGATCGCCAGCGGCACGATGACCCTGACGCTGAACGGCGAAACGCATCTGCTAGGCGCAGGTGGCTATGCCTATATCCCGCCGGGATGCGACTGGCGGGTGGCGAACAAGGACGCGACGGCGTTAAAATTTCATTGGATCCGCAAACGCTATACCGCCGCACCGGGGCTGGACCTGCCCGATCCGATCATCAGTTCCGATGCGTCCAGCCCGCCGATTTTCATGCAGGGCACCGACAAGTGGGCAACCCAACGGTTCGCCGATCCGACCGATCTGCGCCACGACATGCACGTCAATATCGTAACCTTCCAACCCGGCGGACGGATCCCGTTTGCCGAAACGCATGTGATGGAACATGGGCTATACGTGCTGGAGGGAACGGCAGAATACCTGCTGAACGACCGCTGGCATTCTGTCGGCCCCGGCGATTTCATGTGGCTGCGCGCGTTCTGCCCGCAGGCTTGCATCGCGACCGGCGACGGGCCGTTCCGCTATCTGCTCTATAAAGATGTCAACCGGCATCCGCTTTTGGTCCTGCCGTGATCACGTTGCGCACCGAACCGCTGACCGCCGCCGCCTTTGCCCCGTTTGGCGATGTGCTGGACGCATCCGGCGCGCCTGACAAACTGATCAATCAGGGCCTGTGCGAACGCTATCACGACCGCGCAAGGCTCGATTTTGGTCCGGATGGGCGGGCCGGGATCAGTGTTTTCAACGCCGAGGCACGCGCCCTGCCCTATACCTGCGATCTGGTCGAACGACACCCGGACGGGTCACAGGCCTTTATCCCGATGACTGCGGCGCCGTTCCTGGTGATCGTCGCGGGCGATGACAGCGGCAAACCGCACGGTTTTCGCGCATTTCTGACCGCGCCCGGCCAAGCCATCAACATTCTGCGCAACACCTGGCACGGCGTGCTGACCCCGCTGTCGGCACCCGGTCTTTTCACCGTTATCGACAGGATCGGCGACACGCCGAACCTTGAAGAATTCAAACTGGAGACCTGTCTTTTGGTCACCTGAACGACCCGACAGGCGCGAAGGGAAACAACAACAGCGCCGCCATAGACACTCACCTCAGGAAGGGAAAACAGCATGGCATCGAATTCCGCAACAGCCTCGCAGGGGGTCCACCCGGTCGATGAAATCTTGCCGGCCGGCAAGCTATTTACCTTGGGCCTGCAACATGTTCTGGTCATGTATGCCGGGGCTATCGCGGTGCCGCTGATCATCGGCCGGGTGCTGAAACTGCCACCAGAAGACGTGGCATTTCTGATTTCGGCAGATCTGTTCGCCTGCGGTATCGTCACCCTGATCCAGTCGCTGGGCATGACCCAGTGGTTCGGGATCAAACTGCCGGTGATGATGGGCGTCACCTTTGCCTCGGTCGGCCCGATGATTTCAATCGCGATCGCCAACCCCGGCGAGGTCGGGGCGCGGATGATCTTTGGGGCCATCATCGCCGCAGGTATCTTTGCGATGCTCGTCGCGCCGCTGGTCAGCCGGATGCTGCGGTTCTTTCCGCCGGTGGTGACCGGCACGATCATTCTGGTCATCGGCGTGACCCTGATGCGGGTCGGAATCCAGTGGATATTCGGCGTGCCGCTTGGGCCGACCGCACCCAAACTGGTCAGCCCCGACAACGCCGCCTGGCTGACCCAGATCAGCGATCTTGCCGCCGCAGCTGGCAGTACCATACCACCCATTCCACAAGGTCTGTCGCTGGCGGCAAGCGTTGACAACCCGGCCTATGCGTCGCCGCAGAACATCGTGGTGTCGGCAATCGTGCTGATCGCCATCGTCCTGGTGGCCAAGTTCGGGCGCGGCTTTGTCGCCAATATCGCCGTTCTGCTGGGCATCATCGTGGGCGGCCTGCTGGCGGCAGCACTGGGCATGATGAACTTTGACAAGGTCGGCGGTGCGCAATGGTTTGCCCTGATCAAACCGTTTCACTTTGGCGCACCGATCTTTGACCCGGTGATGATCATTACCATGTCACTGGTGATGATCGTCGTGATGATCGAATCGACCGGCATGTTTCTGGCGCTTGGCGACATGACCGGTAGCAAGATCACCCAGCCGCGTCTGTCGGCAGGATTGCGCACCGACGGTCTGGGCACCCTGATCGGCGGCATTTTCAACACCTTTCCCTATACCTCGTTCAGTCAGAACGTCGGTCTGGTCGGGGTCACCGGCATCCGCAGCCGCTTTGTCTGCGTCACCGGCGGCGCGATTCTGATTGTGCTGGGGCTGGTCCCCAAGATGGGGGTTCTGGTCGAGGCGCTGCCAACGGCGGTGTTGGGTGGGGCCGGTCTGGTGATGTTCGGGATGGTTGCCGCAACCGGCATCCGCATCCTTGCGGCGGGCGTCGATTTTGTCAGCAACCGCAACAACTTGTTCATCGTTGCGGTATCGCTTGGCTTTGGGATGATCCCGCTGATCGCCCCCGACTTTAAAATGTGGCTGCCGCACAGCATTCACCCGCTGATCGACAGCGGCATCCTGCTGGCGACGATGTCGGCGGTGATCCTGAACCTGGTCTTTAACGGGGCCAGTGGCACCGCCGCGGATCTGCGCAACGCGGCCGCCGTCGCCGACCACTAGGGAAGTTCAAAAAGCCCAAAGGCCTCGCCAGATCCGGCGGGGCCACTTCAGGTTCCCGCGCCGAACTGTCGCACAGGGATGAATAGAGGGGGACGGGTTCTATCTGCGATGTTATGAAACAGGCAGGCGGATAGACACATGGACACCTTCATTCTTTCGCGCATCCAATTCGGCGCAAACATGTCGTTCCACATCCTGTTTCCGACAATCACCATCGGCCTGGGCTGGGTGCTGTTCTTTTTCAAGGTTCAGTTCCACCGTACCGGCGATTCCCGCTGGATGGAGGCCTATGGCTTCTGGGTCAAAATCTTTGCCCTGACCTTTGCAATGGGTGTCGTCAGCGGCATCACCATGTCGTTTAAGTTCGGCACCAACTGGCCGGGGTTCATGCAGACCGTCGGCAACATCGCCGGGCCGCTGCTGGCCTACGAGGTGCTGACGGCGTTCTTCCTCGAGGCGGTGTTCCTCGGGATCATGCTGTTCGGTTA